>NZ_JBMDWH010000070.1:0-32698 GCF_048595345.1 Allobosea sp. | reverse complement strand
ATGGGCCCCGGTGCCTTACCCGGCTTTGGCCTGAAGGTGACGGTTTCGTAAGGTGACCACGGCGGTCAGGGGCGGTCCTCGCCGAGCAACGCCTCCAAGCGGCGCCGCTCCTCGTCGGTCAATGCGGCAGCCGCGGCGGGCCCGGGCAGGCTGCGGCCGCGGCGCCAGACGAAGAGTGCTCCCGCGGCCAGGATAAGGAAGGGCGCTCCCCACAGGATCGCCGTATGCGCATTGAAGGGCGGCTTCAGCAGGACGAAATCGCCGTAGCGCTGGACCACGAAGTCGGTCACCGCGCGGTCGCTGTCTCCGGCGACCAGCCGCTCCCGCACGAGCACGCGCAGGTCGCGCGCCAGCGGCGCGTTGGAATCGTCGATCGACTGGTTCTGGCAGACGAGGCAGCGCAGCCCGCTCGAGATCTCCCGCGCGCGCTTCTCCAGCGCAGGGTCCTTCAGCACCTCGTCCGGCTGCACCGCATGAACGGGCGCGGACAGGGCCAGGGCGAAGGCGAGGATGGCGGCGATCCGGCGCATCGCCGCTACTCCGCCGGTGCCGGCGCGGCCATGGCGGCAGCGCGGCGCGGCGCGGCGAGGCGGAAGCGGCGGTCGGTGAGCGAGAGCGCGCCGCCGAAGGCCATGACGAGGGAGCCGATCCAGATCAGCAGGATCATCGGCTTGTCGTAGAGGCGGACGGCCAGCCCGTCGCCCTGCGCCTCGCCGAGGCTGACATAGGCCTGGCTCAGCCACTGCGTGCGGATGCCGGCCTCCGTCGTCGGCATCGCGCGGGCGGTGTAGACCCGCTTCGAGGCTTCCAGCGGGGCCAGTTCCCGGCCGTCGGCGAAGAGCTGGAAGCGGGCGACGTCGGCGCGGAAGTTCGGGCCGTTCCGCGGGCTGATCGATTCGAGCACGATCGTGTAGCGCCCCGCGGTAAGCTTCTCGCCCGGCTTCAGCGTGCCGATGGCCTCGCTGCTCCAGGCGGAGGCGGCGATGCCGATGATGCTGAGGCCGACGCCGGCATGGGCGAAGGCCGTGCCCCAGGCCGAGCGCGGCAGGCCCTTGGCCCGCGCGACCATCGCGGGCCAGCCGCTGGCACGGGTAACGATCCGTTCCGCGAGGTCGAAGCCGGCGCCCAGCACCAGGAAGAGGCCGAGCCCAACGGCCAGCGGCGCCAGGACCGGCCCGCCGCGGGTGAAGGCGATCAGCGCCAGCGCCGCCAGCAGGGCCAGCCCGAAGGCCGCCGCGTTGCGCTGGGCCGCGCCCAGGAAGTCACCGCGCTTCCAGGCCAGGGACTGGCCGATCGGCAGGATCAGCAGGAGCGGCACCATGATCGGCACGAAGGTCGCGTCGAAGAAGGGGGCGCCGACGGAGATCTTGTCGCCGGTCACCATTTCCAGCGCCAGCGGATAGAGCGTGCCGATGAAGACGGTCGCGCAGGCGGTCGCCAGGAAGACGTTGTTGACGACGAGCGCGCTCTCCCGCGAGACGGGCGCGAACAATCCGCCTTGCCGCAGGAGCGGCGCGCGCCAGGCGAACAGGGCGAGCGAGCCGCCGACGAACGCCATCAGGATCAGCAGGATGAAGAGCCCGCGCGCCGGGTCGCTGGCGAAGGAATGGACCGAAGTCAGCACACCGGAGCGGACGATGATGGTGCCGAGCAGCGAGAGCGAGAAGGTCAGGATCGCGAGCAGGATCGTCCAGACCTTGAGAGCGTCCCGCTTCTCCATGACGACGATGGAGTGCAGCAGCGCCGTCCCCGCCAGCCAGGGCATGAAGGAGGCGTTCTCGACAGGGTCCCAGAACCACCAGCCGCCCCAGCCGAGCTCGTAATAGGCCCAGTAGGAGCCCATCGCGATGCCGAGGGTCAGGAAGATCCAGGCGAGCAACGTCCAGGGGCGCACCGCGCGCGCCCACATGGCGTCGATGCGGCCGTCGATCAGCGCAGCGACCGCGAAGGCGTAGGTCATCGAGAACCCGACATAGCCGACATAGAGCAGCGGCGGATGGATGGCGAGGCCGAGGTCCTGCAGGATCGGGTTGAGGTCCTGCCCCTCCGCCGGCGCCGGAGACAGGCGCTGGAACGGGTTCGAGGTCAGCAGCGTGAAGGCGAGGAAGGCGGTCGCGATCAGCCCTTGCGTCGCGAGGGCGCCGGCCCGCAGGCGCGGCGGCAGGGAGTTGCGCGAAAGAGCGACGAGCGCGCCGAACAGCGTCAGGATCAGCACCCAGAGGAGCAGCGAGCCCTCATGGTTCCCCCAGACGGAGGTCAGCTTGTAGATCAGCGGCTGGGCCGAATGGGAATTGGCATAGACGTTCGCGACGGAAAAATCGGAGCGGGCGTAGGAGGCCACCAGCGCCGCGAACGCCAGCGCCACCAGCGCGAAGCTGACCAGGGCCGCGCTCGCGCCAACGGAGGCCAGCGCACGGTCGTGCCGCGACAGGCCCCAGAGCGGCACCAGCGCCTGGATGATGGAGACGCCGAGCGCGAGCGCGAGGGCGTAATGGCCGATCTCGACGATCATCGCGCGCTCACGGCTTGGCCGCCGCGGGTGCCGCGCCGGCTTCGCCCTGCCAGTGGCCCTGCTTCTTCAAGGTGTCGGCCACTTCGCGCGGCATGTATTTCTCGTCATGCTTGGCGAGCACCGAATCCGCCTTGAAGCGGCCGCCGCCCTGGAAGACGCCCTCGGTCACGACGCCCTGCCCTTCCCTGAACAGGTCCGGCAGCAGGCCGCTATAGCTGACCTGGACGACGCTCTTGCCGTCGGTGATGGCGAAGGCCACCTGCTGGCCCGGGCCGCGCTTGACGGAGCCTTCCTCCACCAGCCCGCCGAGCCGCAGCCTCGCGCCCGGCTGGACGCCCTTCTCGGCGATCTCCGTCGGCCCGTAGAAGAAGACGATGGTGTCGCGCATGGCGAAGAGCACCAGGCCGAGCGCGAGCGCGAGCACGGCTCCGGCTGCTGCGATCAGCATGAGCCGGCGCTGCTTGCGCGTCATGCGCCGCTTGGCGGGCGCTCCGCCTGCCGGCTGCGCCATCGTCATGGGCTTGCCTCCTTCAAGGCCAATTCATCGGCCAGCGCGTCGAGCGCCGCAAGGGCCGATGCATCCTGACCGAGGCGCTCGCGCGCCTTTGCGGCCGCCGCACGGGCTTCCTCCTTCTGACCCAGCACGGTCCTTGCGCGGATCAGCCGGGTCCATTCCTCCAGAGAGCCGCCGCCGGCTTCCAAGCGGCTCGCCAGCCCCTCAACCATGCCGCGGATCGCCGCGTCGCGCTGCTCGGCCGGCAGAGAGGCGATCGCGTCGCGCGCCGGGGCGCCCTCGAGGCTGTCGATCTTGGCCTGCACCATCCCCGCCCAGTCCGCGCCCGCCGGCGCGCTGGCGAGCAGCTGCTTCAGGGCGGCGACGGCGCCGCTGCGGTCGCCGTCCTGCTCCCGGGCCACGGCGAGATAGAAGGCGGAGCGGGCGTTGCCGGGCTCCTGCTTCAGGGCTTCCGAGAAGGCCTCGCGGGCCGCAGCGGTCACGACGCCCGATGCCGCCAGCGTGCGCGCCTCGCCGAGGCCTGCCCAAGTCTCCGCATCGGCCTTGCCGGAGCGGGCGGCGGCGGCATAGGCCCGCTCGGCCTCCTCATAGCGGCCCTGCCGCAGATAGATCGGGGCGATCAGCGACCAGCCCTTGGCGTCCCCAGGATTGGCGGCCAGATGCGCCTCCATCCGGGCGAAGACGACCGCGAAATCCTGGCGGAGGCCGGCCTTGGCGACGCGCGCGGCGAGCGGCTGGTCGGGCGCCGTCGGGGAGCCGTAGACGCCGTAGACCAGCAGCGCCAGCAGCGGTACCACGGACAGCATCAGCGCCGAACTCGCACGGCGGCGACGCAGCGAGGGCTCGGTCTCCCCCGCAGGGGCGGCCTGGCCGGCGGTGGCCCGCAGCAGGCGCCGGGCCGCCTCGGCCCGCGCCGCCTCCGCCTCCGCAGGACCGATCAAGGCCCGCGCGAGGTCACGGTCGATCTCGGCGACCTGCGAGCGGTAAAGGCTCGCCGCGTCGGCCTTGTCGGCGAAGGCCGCCTTTCCGCCATGGCTCAACGGCCAGAGCAGGGCGAAGATCGCCCCTCCCGTCATCGCCGCAAAGATCGCCCAGATCATCATCCCGCGTTCTTAGCGAATTGCTCGAGCGGGTTCATGGCGACATTCGGTCACGCGGGGAATCCCTTAGACCGAGGGCAGGATCAGGCGGGCCCTGAGGCCGCCGAGCGGGGCGCGGTGCAGCGTCACCTCCCCGCCATAGAGCTTGGCGAGATCGACCACGATCGACAGGCCGAGGCCGGAACCAGGGGTGGTCTCGTCGAGCCGCCGGCCGCGCTTCAGCACCTCGGCCATGGCGCCTTCGGGCAGGCCGGGCCCGTCGTCGTCGATCAGGATGGCCATCGGCTCGCCCGCCCCGCCGGTTCCGTCTTCCAGGGACACCCGCACCTTAGCCGCCGCCCATTTGAACGCATTGTCGAGGAGATTGCCCAGCATCTCCTCCAGATCCTGCTTCTCCCCGCGGAAACGGAGCGTCTCCGGCAGGTCGTGGGAGCCGTCGATGCCCTTGTCGCGGGTGATCTTCATGAAGGTGCGCAGCAGGGCCTCGAGCGACGTCACCACCTCCGTCGTCCCGCCCAGCGCACCGGACAAGGCGGCCGCCCGGGCCCGGTCGAGGTAATACTGCACCTGGTCGCGCATGATCGCGGCCTGGGTGCCGACCGTGCGGGCGAGATGGCTGCCGGGTTTCTCGGCCTCGGCCTCGTTCAGCATCACGCTCAGCGGCGTCTTCAAGGCATGGGCCAAATTACCGACCTGCGTGCGGGCGCGCTCGAGAATCTCGTGATTGGCGTCGATCAGCTGGTTGAGCTCTCCGGCGAGCGGTGCGAGGTCGGGCGGATATTCGCCGGCGATGCGCGGGGCGTCGCCCGTCCTTACCGCGCCGACCGCGGCGCGCAGCCGCACGAGCGGACGCAACCCGAAGCGCACCTGCATCAGCGTCGACGAGACGAGGATCAACCCGAGCAGGACGAAGGTCATCGTCAGGGCGAAGCGGAAATCCTGGATGTCGCCTTCGATCTCGTCGGCCGGCGCCGCCACGGCGACGGTGAAGCGGCCGTCCTCGCCGACATCGATCTCGCGTTCCAAGACCCGCAACATCCGGTCGTCGGGCCCGGAAACGTAACTTTCGCGCAGGCCGCGATTGTTGGGGGCGATGCGCTGGTCGAGCAGCTTGGGAAGCTGCCCCCCCACCAGCGAGCGCGAGGCGCGCAGGTTGGGCTTGTCGCCATCGAGACGAATGATCTGCCAGTACCAGCCCGACAGCGGCAGGTCGAAGCGCGGTTCGCCGAGGTCGCCGATGGCCTGGCGCTCCGTCTCGGGGGGGGCCGCCAGATCGGCCACCAGTTCCTTGATGTAGACGGAGAGCCGCTCGTCGAAGCCGCGCTCGGCTGAGCGGCGGTAGAAGGTGGTGAGGCCGACTCCGGCGAGGACGAGGATCAGCACGCAGCTCAGCGCCGCCGACAGGAACAACCGCGTGCCGAGCGAATAGCGGCGCGTCCTGATCGGCATGGGCTGCGCTCAGCCCTTGTCGGGGGCGGCAGCGATATAACCGAGGCCGCGGACGGTCTCGATGACGTCCACGCCCAGCTTCTTGCGCAGGCGGCCGACGAAGACCTCGATCGTGTTGGAGTCTCTGTCGAAATCCTGGTCGTAGAGATGCTCCACCAGCTCGGTCCGCGACACCACGCGGCCCTGATGATGCATCAGATAAGATAGCAGCCGGTATTCGTGCGACGTCAGCTTCACCGGGTTGCCGTCGACGACGACGCGGCTCGCGCGTGTATCGAGCCGCACCGGGCCGCAGACGAGCTCAGAGGTGGCATGCCCAGCCGCGCGGCGCAGCAGCGCCCGGACGCGGGCCAGGAGTTCCTCGACATGGAAGGGCTTGACGACGTAGTCGTCCGCGCCGGCATCGAAGCCGCCGACCTTGTCGCTCCAGCGGTCCCGTGCGGTGAGAATCAGCACCGGCATCGTCTTGTCGGCGCGCCGCCAGGCTTGAAGAACCGCGACCCCATCGACCTTCGGCAGCCCCAGATCGAGGATGACGGCATCATAAGGCTCGGTCTCCCCGAGATAGAGCCCCTCCTCGCCGTCGAATGCCTTGTCGACGGCGTAACCGGCATTTTCCAGTGCCGTGACGATCTGGCGATTCAGGTCCTTGTCGTCCTCGACGACGAGCAGTCTCACGGTCTTCGCGCTCCCGTTCCAAGAATCGGTCCGCCGTCAGCGAACGGTGGCGACCTTGCCCGATTGTCCCTCGAGCGTCACCCGCGCGACCCGCCCGTCACGCTTCATCGTGGTGACGAGATAGACGTATTCCTCGCCCTGCCGACAGAGGCTGATGCGCAGCACCTCCCCCGGCGCCGCATGGCGTGCGTTGCGGGAGGCTTCGGCAGGCTGGATCACCTTGCCCTCCGCCACGGCATCGCGGATCTCCTGCGAGGAGAGGCAGGATACGGGGGCCGTGTCGTCGACGCGCAGAACCGGCGCCGGCTGCGATGCCAGCAAGGCAAAGGCAAGGAGAGGTTCGACCGGCATCATCGCGCTCGGGTTAGCCTTGTGCGCGTGAACGCGCCATGAATGTTCCTCAGGCTCCGGGATGGAAGCCTAGTTCAGCGGATGGCGACCCGTCCACGCCATTCATGGCCTGCGCCTGCCGCTGCGCTCAGTTGCCTCACGGCGACGTCGATCGCGGACAGGGGCGCTCCGAAATCCAGCAGTTCCTGCGCATGCGGATAGAGCCATCCCGGTTCGGTCACCGTCACGGACCGCAGGGCGGCGGAGCCGGAGAGGATGTCCAGCGCATAACGCTCGCTCTCCTCGCCGAGCGGCACCTCGGCGAGGTCCCAGCTGTCGCCGTCGACGCGCGTGCGCCGCACCCAGTTCAGGGAGATGCCTGCCCCGCTGCGCCGCGCCGTGACCCGCACGGGAGCAAATGGCTTCAATGCCTCCGCACCGACCGTTACGACGAGTTCCAGCATGGCCGGATCCCCGACATCGGCCTGTGCGGGCCCGATGCGCAGCCGCAGAATCCGGCCGATATCGGCAAGATCGTCGCTGAGCACCGTCATCGCCCCATCGAGCAGGACGATACGGGAGCCGGCAGGCAGATGGCGTCCGGCCACGGCCTCCGAGCCGCCGAGGCCGCGCAGAAAGCCGGACAGGCGAAAGCGCTGCGGCCCGATCAACTCGGCGCGCGAGACAGTGACGAGTTCGATCGCGCCGTCCCCGCCTATCAGCGCCAGCGCATTCGCCCCGGCCAATGCCGCCTCGGGGGAGACGGAGGCGAGCACGCCGCCGCGCAGCCTGACATCGAGCACCGCGCGGGTGTCGCTGCGCCAGAGTGGCCCGGGCGGCAGATCGGTGAGGGTTTCGCCAACGACCGCGGGCGCCTCGATGAAGCTGCGGGGCGCGAACAGGCCGGCCTCGTCGGCCTGCCAGATCGCAAGCGCGCCCGGCCAGGGGGCGGCGAAGGCCGCAAGCGAAACGAGCGCCGGCGGCTGCCGGACGGCCACCGGCAGCGCCATCGGCACGACCAGTGGCCGGCCGGGCAAGGCGGGCGGCAGGCGGACAGGCCGGGCCCCTCCCCGTGCCCCCGCCATCCGATAGATCGCGGGCTCGACCAGCCGCCCAGCGACGCGCCGGGTCGGGCCGTCTGCGATGCGGGTGATCCGGAAGAGGCGTTCCGACGCCCCGACCGCCAGTGACACGACGTCGCCCG
The DNA here is from genome assembly GCF_048595345.1 of Allobosea sp. GTDB lineage: Bacteria > Pseudomonadota > Alphaproteobacteria > Rhizobiales > Beijerinckiaceae > Allobosea. The sequence continues at coordinate 24,911 of NZ_JBMDWH010000070.1, read as the reverse complement.
GCTCCAGATCGAGGCAGCGCGGCGACAGCTCGCAATCCAGCGTCTCCCGGGCCGCCCAGGCTTCCTGCAGCCGCTGGTCAGCCAACCGCAATCCCTCCTGCTGCCGCGTCACGATGGCGGTTTCGACCGCGACCTCGCGCCGGGCCGCTCCTGCAAGCCGGCGCGAGCGCGCAGCGGCGCTGCGGTAGTCGTTGTCGCCGTCACAGAAGCCGAGCCGCAGTTCGAGCGGCAATTCGCTCTCCTGCGCCCGGCGCAGCGTGAAGGCCTCGCCGTCCCGGTCGAGGATCAGGTCGTCGGGGCCGAGCCGGCGCGCGACGGCGCCGCCGCGCCCCTCGAAGCGCAGCTTCCCGGAGCTCATGACGGCATCGAAACCGAAGGTCTGCGCCAGAGGCTCGAGCGCCTGCCGTGCCGAGAGCGGCCGCTCGATCACATAGCCGTCGAGAAACCCGTCGACAGCGATACGACCCGCCGGCGGCAGGCCGAAATCGGCGAGCAGCTTCTCCACCAGCCGATCGAGCGGGGTGCCCTCGAGACGCCCGTTGAGCCAGTGCCCGGTCTCGAAATTGCTCCCGTCCGCCCAGGTGGCGGAAAGATCCGGAAAGGCCGGGAAGGGCCGTGCGTCCCAGGTCCAGACGAAGAGATGGCCCGGGTCGACCATGCGGATCCCGCTCTCCGGATGCACCGGGTTGCGGGCGGGCTCGAAGCCTGCCTGAGCCGGATCGAAGCCCGAGAGGATCGCGGCCAGCGCCCGTGCCTGGACAAGGTCATCCCGCGCGCCGCTGGAAAACGGTGGCAGCCCGCCTTCGTCGGATTTCGGATCGGGAAACAGGTTGGGCGCATTGGCGCCCTTGTCGACGGCGGGAACGCCGACTTCCGTCAGCCAGATCGGCTTGGCCCCGGGCACGAAAGGGGTTGCCGTGGTTTCGATGCCGCCGGTCCGGCGGATATGCGGGTTGCTCCACCAGCCGACGAGGTCCTTCGGCCGATAGATCCAGGGCTTGCCATGAGCGCCGTCGGCGATCGGCAGGCGCTGCTGCGCCACGCGGCCCGCCTCGTCGGCATAGAACCAGTCATAGGCCTCGCCGCCGGCCAGCCGCGCGCGGAGATAGGCGAGGTCGGCCGGGCCGCGCGCGATCTGCGAATCCGCATGGTCCGCCGAGTCACGCCAATCGGACAACGGAGGATACCAGTCGATGCCGATGGCTCCGATGGCGGAATGCGCCCAGAGGCTGTCGAGCGGAAAATCGATGTCCTCCCCGCCATTGCGGACGTCGGCCCCATATTCCGTCCAGTCGGCGGCGTAGGTCAGCGTCGTCGCGGGCAGCATCTCCCGGACATCCGCGGCCAGCGCAGAGAGCTGGGCGGCCATCGGGTAGCCGTCCGGATTGCGCAGGCGCGTCAACCCGACCAGCTCCGAGCCGATGACGAAGCCTTCGACACCGCCGGCGAGCTGCGCCAGGGCGGCGCAGTGCATCACGAGACGCCGGAAGGACCACTCGTCCGGCTTGGCGCAGGCCACCGTGCCATCCCCGATGGCGAGATCGCCGGGAGCGACCGTCCCCATGAAGGCGGCGACCTGCGCCGTCACCCCTGCCGTCCCCTCTGGACTGCCGGTGCGACCGGGGGCCGGATCACAGGTGATGCGCCCGCGCCAGGGATAGCGCGGCTGCCCGGCCTCTCCGGTATAGGGGTCCGGCAAGGTGTTGCCGGCCGGAACATCCATCATCAGAAAGGGATAGAGCACGACCTCCAGCCCGTAGTCGAACCGCAGGCGCCGGATCAGCGCGACGATGCTCTCGTCGGAGGGCGTGCCGCCGAAGGCCGGGCGGCCATCGGCCTGGCTGACGGAACGCGCCGTGCCACGGGTCAGCCCGGCGACGCTCCATTCGGCACCGACCGTCGGCTTGTACGAGACCTCGACACGCGGCGAGACCGTGCAAACGCCGGCGCGCAGATCGTCGCCGAACCACGACAGGACGAGCGAGACGCGCCTCAGATTCGGACAGAGCGCGACGAGATGGCTCAGCGCCGTGTCGACGTCCGCGCCGCCATAGAGCTGGTGGCGGGTCAGGCTCTCCGTCACGCCCGGCTCCGGCTCGTGGCTGACGGAACGGCTGTCGTAGACGAATTCGCCGGCCCCGGGGGTGAGGGTGACGGCGCGGATCATCGCGCCGAGCCCATCGACCGCCCGCACCACCTCGAACTCGAATTGCGGGACGCGATTGCCGTACTCGGCCAGCGGGAAACGCTCGAACACGACATAGGCCAGCCCACGATAGGCCGGCGCGTCGCCCGCCTCCTTGGCGACGATCAGCGGATCGGCGGCCTGCGTCTCCTCGCCCCTATGGACCCGCAGGGAGACCGTCTGCACGTCGAGTTCCCGCCCATCGGCCCAGATGCGCCGGACGAAGGCGATCGGCCCCTCACACAGCCCCACCGCGAGATTGGCGTAGTAGCTATAGGTCGTCTCGTAGGTTTTCTGCGCCCGGCCGCCCTTTCCGCCGCTCTTGGTGCGCGTGATCGAGAGCTTGATCTCCTCCTCGAAGCGCGTCGCCCAGATCAGCTGGCCGCCGAGCCGGGCCCGGCCATAGAGGCGCGGGATCGCCGCGCCCTCGGTCGCGACGAGGCCGTTGACCTCCTTCAGCCGCGGCCCCTCGACGATCCGGCTGCCGCCGGAGCCGCCGAGCCAGGCCTGGTCGAGGCTCGCCCCGGCGAGCCCGCCGAGCGCCTGCCCTATGGCGCCGCCCACGGGGCCGCCCAGCGCGGTGCCCAATGCCGAGCCGGCGACCTGAAGAAGAAGCGTCGCCATCAGTCGCTCACTCCGGGAAAGAAAAAGGCATGGCTGAGGTGGCGCCGCCACCATCCGGTCAGCGCGACCTCCGTCACCGCGGCGCCGTCATGGGCGTGGATGATCGCGTCCGGCGCGCTCAGGATCGCGCAATGCTTGGCGGGCAGATGCGCCCGCCAGCGAAAGAGCAGGACGTCGCCCGGCTGCGCCTGCGCCAGCTGAAGGGGACGTAGGTGGCGCATGGCGGCGAGTGCGAGCGTCTCCTGCCCGAGGCTCTCCGCCCAGTTCGGGGAATAGGCCGGGGGCATTTCCGGCTCGGGGCCGCACAGGTCGCGCCAGACGCCCCGGACGAGGCCGAGGCAATCGCAGCCCACCCCGCGCAGCGACGCCTGGTGGTGATAAGGCGTGCCGAGCCACTGGCGGGCCGCCGCCACGATCTCCGCCCGCCTCATCGGAAAAGGCTCCCGCCATCGAGAGCGACGTCCCCCGGACGAACGCCGCCGATGATGAAGTCGGCGGAGGGCATGTGCGGAAAGCCACGAAAGTTGACGCCGTTCCCGAATTTAGCGCGGCAGGTGGCGAAGCTCTTGTCGCAGCCCGGCGTCACCTCGAAGCCGTCTCCGACGCCGATCGGCTCAGCGGGCGCCTGCCAGAGCTGGAGCACCGCGCGCTCGCCCTCCAGCCCATGGCGCTTCACCTCTGTCGCGAAGCCGGCGTTGGGGCCGGAGGTGAAGGTCAGACGGCCCCCCGTGAAATGGCCGTCGCCGAAGCCCGACAGGTCCAGGGCCGAGAGCGAGAAGCGTCCGTCTGTTGCAGCGACGCTCGCCGGGGCCGGCACCAGCACAACACCGCAGCGCGCATCGCCAAGATCGGCGGCGCAGCTGCGCAGATAGAGCCGGCCCCGCTCCTCGTCGAACGCCTTGGCGGTGCTGCGCAGTTCGGCCGTGAAGGCCGTTTCGCCGCGGCGAACCTCGCCGATGTGGCCTTCGTCCAGCAGGAGGCGCTGGCCAGGATCGGCCCAGTTGACGAGCCAGATCCGAAGACGCGCATCGTCGAAGGCGCCGCGCGCGAGGTCGGCTTCGTTGAGCCCGGATGCAGCGAAGGCTCCCGAGACCTCCCCGCCGCTGACGGCGAAGCCCAGTTCCGAGGTCGTCTCGGCGGCTTCCAGCCCCGTCGCGGCGGCGAAGACGATGCCGTCGAAACAGAGAGGCCGGTCGTGGTCGGTGAAGCCGAGGACGAGGCCATCTCGGCGCGCCAGGCTCCAGCAATGGCAGAGGGTTGTGGCACCGCCTCGCAGATGGGCGGCCAGCGCGGCCGGGATGTCACGCATGATCGCCTCAGGGCAGAATTTCGACGACGGGGATGTGCGGGATCTCGCCCGCCTCGAAGGCCGACAGATCGACCTCGATCGCATCGGTGTCGAAGCGGACGGGCACGTCGAAGGCAAAGCCGGCGGACACCGCGGCGCCCGGCGCCGGGACATGGCCGGAGGCAAAGGTGACGAGGCCGGTCGTCATCTCGCAGACGAAGGCCTCCGGTGGCTGCGCGGTCCCGTCGACCGCCAAGATGACGCTGCCCGTCACCGGCTTGGCGATGTCCCGCCGATAGGCTTCCATGCCGCTGCCGTAGCTCTTGCAGAGCTGGAATGTCGCCGTGACGCCGTCGCCGGTGCCGATCAGCTGATCGTCGGCGCGCGGCTCCCGCGAGGGCGGGCCGCTCTTGCAGTCGAGCCTGTCGCGCCAGCGGAAGCCGTAGAGCCGCCCGCGCCTTTCCTCGAAGAAGCTCACCACCTCGGCCAGGGCATCGAGCGAGCGAACGCCCAGCCCGGCATCGTAGCGTCGGCGGGAATGGGCCCAACGGCTGTTGCGCACCTCCCGGCCCGAGGCCAGCGTGACGATCTGGGTCTGGCGCTCGGGACCTCCGCGCGCGCCGCGGGCGATGTCGAGCGGGAAACGGACCTCGTGGAAATCGCTCATCGCGTCCTCCGCTCAGAGCGCACGGCTGCCGCGGGCGACGGCCCGCGCGACGGCAGCCGCGACCTGCGCTTCCGAGCGACGAAAGCTTGCCGCGTCGGGCGTCGAGACCTGGACCGTGACGGAGAGGGGACGCGAGGCCCCGCCGCCGGCTCGCACGCCGAGGCGCCCGTCCGGCCCCCGCGAGAGCGGCAGGATCGCCTCCGCGCCGCTCTCGCCGATCAGGCCGAGGCCGCGCCCGGTCGGAAAATAGGAAGGCGAGGCGACGATGCCGCCCTCGGCGAAAGGAGCGACCGGGACGCTCGCGCCGCCGATCGTGCCGAGGCCGCCGCCGAGCAGACCGGCGAGGTTCTTCACCCCGCTGCCGAGCAATTCGGAGATTCCGCTCTGCAGCGGCTTCAGCGCCGACTTCAGCAGGCTGCCCGTCATCGAGCGGCTGATGCTGCGCAGGGTGTCCTCGAAGCGCCGCCCCTCGACCACGCCGCGAGAGAAGGCGGTAACGATCGATTTACCAAAGCTTTCCGAGGAGCGGCTGAGAGATTGAGTTAGGCTGTCCATCGCCCGCATGTCGGACAGGCGGACGGAGTCGAAAGCATCCTCTTCGGCCATGGCATCCTCTTCAGACATTGATTCAAGCGACGGGCTCAACCGTCGGGAAAGGCCGCGAGCAGCGCAGCCAGGGCGGAGCGGTCGGGTGCGGCGGCGGCTGCCGGACGGAAGGCGCGCATGGCGGCCGCGAGCTCGCGCGGCGTCGCAGCCCAGAACCGGTCCGGCGGCCAGCCCAGCCGGCCGAGGCCGAAGGCCATCGCCTCTTGCCAGGGAAAGGCCGCCGGGGCGCTCACGCCGCCGGCGGTTGCGGAGGGCGGGCCTCGTCGTCGCCGAAGGTCGCCTCCAGCAGGCCGATCGCAGCCCGGATGGCCCCGGCGAGGCCCCCGTCGAAGGGCAGCCCAGCAACGTCCTCGTCGCGGATCGCCCTGCCCGCTCCGCGCAGCCCGGCGGCGATGATGCGGATGATGTCGCGGGCCGAGAGGTGGCCGGAGAGGAAGCGCTGGCCCAGCGCCGGCAGGCTGTCGACAGCGAAGGCATGTTCGAGCTCGGCCAGCGCGCCGAGCGTCAGGCGCATCGGAAGCGCCTCCCCCTCGACCATGAGCGCGGTCTCGCCGCGATGACGATTGACCATCGGGTTGATCCTCACAGAGCGGTGAAGGCGAGTGCGCCCGCCGATTCCAGCGACAGGTCGAAGGTGACCTCGGTGGCGTGTTCACCGCGATATTCCAGGCTGGTGAGCTGGAACGGCCCCTGGATCGTGCCGAAATCCGGTACGACGACCTGCCAGTCGCGGATGATCCCGTCGAAGAAGGTCTGCCGCACCAGCGCATCGGAAGCGCCGTCCTTGAAGATGCCGGCGCCGCTGATGGCGGCGCGGCGCATCCCCGCCCCCTGCAGCAGCTCCCGCCAGCGGCCGACCGATTCCGAATGGGTGACGTCGACGGTCTCCGCGTTGAAAGCGATCTGCCGGGCGCGCAAACCCGCGACGGTCACGAACGCACCTTGTCCATCCGCCGCCTTCAGCAGCAGATCCTTGCCCTTCTGTGCCGACATGCGGCTCTCCTTCAGATCGGTCGGGGAAACATCAGGCCGGCTCGGTCACCGCGCGGAAGCGCAAGGTGAGGTTCGGCAGGCCGCTGCGCGGATCACGCGCGAGCCGGGTGGAGAGCCAGCGCAAATCGACGAGCACATGGCCGGCAGGCTGGAGAGCGGCTTCGTCGAGTGCCGCCACGATCAACCGGGCCGCCTCCAGCGCCTGGCGCGAAGAACCGCTCTGCCCGGCCCAGACGACGAGCGCGAACTCCTGCTCGCAGCCGGATTCGGTGCCGGTCGACCCGTCGCGCGCCTCGACATCGCCATGGACGACATAAAGGCCCGCCAGCCCTCGCGGCGGCTCGTCGAAGATCCGGCCGGCGCCGATCAGCGCCGTCAGAGCGGCATCGGCGCCAAGCCGGGCCTGCACGGCCGCACGTAGAGAGAGGATCGCGCCGGTCATGGCGTCACCTCGTCGGCCAGGCAGACGAGCCGCCGGCGGGAGCCGTCGGGATCGCCCGTCGCCTTGATCTCGAAGATGCGGGCGCCGTCGCGCAGGCGCATGCCGGCATCGACCCCGGCCCGCCAGCGCAAGACGATTCGATGGCTGCCTGTCTGTTGCGGCCGGCCCTGCCGCCATTGCTCGGCACCGCCGAGCCAGTCGACACTGGCCCAGAAGGCGGCGACGGTCACAAAACCGCGGGTGACGCCGCCCAGACCGTCCGGCGTCTCCACGGGCGCTTCCAGCGACAGCCGCCGGCGAAGGCCGCCGATCGCGATCCGATCTTGCGCCGCCGTCACAGCTTCACCCGGCGATAAGGCGCGACCAATGCAGCGATCGGTCGCGGCAGACTCGCAGCGTCCCGGCTGGCCACATCGCCGCGCTCCTCGAACCAGCGCGCCGCCAGCCTCAGCACGGCCTGGCGCAAAGGTGCGGGCACGGAGGCGGCGGTCGGGCCGAAACCGGCGACGACGTCGATCTCGATCCCGCCATGGGCGCGACCGGGCTCCGCAACGCTCTGCGACATGTGGATCAGCGGCGGATCGGCCGCCCGATCGAGCGTCAAGACTCCCGGCGCGACCTGCTGGGCGGTTCCCGCCGAGTCATAGACCCGCGCTGCGAGAACCGCGCTGACAGGGGCCAGCGGCAGGCGGATCTCGCCCGTCCGGGGCCAGCGATCCAGCGCGATCCGCCAATGCTGATCGACGAGGCATCGGCCCGAGGCGGCCTCCACCAGCAGGCGAGCGGCCGTCACCAGCATGGCGAGGAGATCGTCCTCATCGGCGGCATCGAGGCGCAGAAACTGCCGGGCTTCGGCGAGCGAGACCGGCTCTTCGGCCGGAGGCTCCAGGGCAAGCGGCGTCATGATTGCTCCGTTGCGGGTTCATTTACGGCGGGCGACGCGCTATCCCGCTCCCGGGAGGAGCGTTCGATGCGCATCGTGAACGGGATGGCGGTTTTCGGCCTCGCCCTGCTGGCACTGCCGGCACAGGCGGTTGTCGGTGGCCGCGAGGGCGGGCCGGCCGAAAGCGCGACGGTGATGGTCCTCAACGCCCGCGGCGGCGTCTGCTCAGGCGTCGTGCTTTCGCCGCAAGCCGTCCTGACGGCGGCGCATTGCGCGGCCGGCGGCACCGAGCTGCGCGTGCATTGGCGCCAGGCCGGCGAGCCGGTGCTGGTCGCGCCCGCCGCCGTAACCCTGCATCCGCAATTCAACGCCAAGGCTGTCAGCGAGCGACGCCGCTCGATCGACCTTGCGCTCGTCAGGCTGGCGGATCCCCTGCCGCCGCGTTTTACGCCGGCGACGCTGGACGCGGCCGCCGCTCCGCGGGTAGGCGCTGCGGTCACGCTCGCCGGCTATGGCGTCTCGCGCGAAGGCGAGGCGCGCTCGACCGGCAGCTATCGGTCGGCGCAGCTGCAGGCGATCGAGCCCTATGGGCCCGGCCGCATCCTGCTCTGGGCGGCCGATCCTGCCGGAGGCGGCAAGCGGCCGGGCGCCGGTGCCTGCCAGGGCGATTCCGGCGGCCCAATCTTCAGCGGACAGGCCGTCGTCGCGATCAGCAGCTGGTCCACCGGACCGGCCGGGCGCGATTGCGGCCTGCTGAGCCAGGGGGTCCTGGTCGCGCCGCAACGGGGCTGGATCGATTCCACCATCGCCGGCTGGGGCCAAAATGCACGCTGGTCGGCCGGCCCGTGACGGAACCGCTGGACTGCGCCGCAGTCTCTTCTAAATTGATCTGCCCTTGTCATCGATGTGGACCATGCTCGCGCGTTCGCTCCGCCTCCTGAGTTTCTCGCTTTCTCTGGCGGCCGCGCAGCCTGCTCTGGCCGTTATCGGCGGCGTGGCACCGCGTGACGTCCAGGGCACCCGCGCCTCGACCGTCCGGGTGGAGACAAGCCGCGGCGAACTGTGCTCGGGCGCGGTGATCGCTCCGCAGATCGTCCTGACCGCGGCGCATTGCCTGATGGATGGCGGCTCGATCAGCGTCGTCAGTCTGGATCCGCGCTTTCGGGCGCGGCGCCAGCCGGTGCTCGCGGTGCTGCCGCATCCCAGCTTCGTGCCCGGCACCACCCCGCGCACCCAGCCGGGCACGGATCTCGCGCTGCTGCGCCTTGCGCAACCTCTGCCGGAGGATATGGAGCCGCTCATGCTCGGCGGCGGACTCTGGCAGGGCGAAACCGTGACGATGGCGGGCTACGGCCTGGCATCGGAGAACAATCGCCGCACCGCCCGCCAACTGCGCGAGACGCAGCTGCTAAATGTCGGCAACTACACAACCCAGAACACGGTCAAGGTCGCGGTCGATATCGAATCGCGCGGCGAAACGCCGGGTGCCGGCGCTTGCCGCGGTGATTCCGGCGGGCCGGTGATCCGCGGGCAGGCCCGCTCGCGCGATCTGGTCGGCATCGTCAGCTGGTCGAGCGGACCGCTGAAGACGCGGGCCCGGCTGATCTGCGGCGGCTTCACCGCGATCACCCCGGTGAGCGAGCATCGCGAGTGGATCTCGCAGGCCAGCGCCCGGCTTCTAGCTCTCGGCGAGCCTCTCCAGGGCTCGCCATCCGGCGCGAGCGGCAACTGGTCCTTCTCGCGCTGAGAGGCTCCCCGAGCGTCGGTGACGCGCCCGCTCGGGGAGACGATCCCGCGTGCTCCCTCAGGCCGCGAATTTGAGGCCCTTGATCGCGGCGAAGTCCTGCACCCCGCCGCCGACCCGCTTGGTCGTGTAGAACAGCACATAAGGCTTGGCGGAATAGGGATCGCGCAGGATGCGGACGCCCGCCCGGTCGACCACGAGGTAGCCGCGGCGGAAATCGCCGAAGGCGATCGAAACCGCGTTGTTGGCGATGTTCGACATGTCCTCCGCCTCGATCAGCGGGAAACCGAGGAGCGTCGCCGCAGCGCCCGCCGAGGCAGGGGGCTGCCAGAGATAATTGCCGTCGGCGTCCTTGAACTTGCGGATCGCACCCTGCGTCTTGCGGTTCATGACGAAGGAACCGTTCTGGCGGTAGCCGGCCTTCAGCGCATAGACGAGATCGATCAGCGCGTCGCCGGGATTGGCGGCTGGAAAGGCGCCGGCTGCGCCCGTGTTCAGCACGCCGATATTGCCCCAGCTCCAGGCGGACTCCGCCACGGTCGGATAGGCCAGGAAGCCCTTGGGCTTGTCGACGCCGTCGCCATTGACGAAGGCCGCGCCCTCCTGTTCGGCGAAGGCGCTCTCCACCTCTTCGGCGATCCACTGGTCGATGTTGACGATGGCGTCGTCGAGCAGCGTCTGGGTGGCCGCCGGCATGGCGTAGAGCTCCATGGCCGGGAAGGAGAGCTCGGCCAGCGTGGGCGAGCCGGTCTGCGGGCGCGCGACCGTTTCGGCGACCCAGCCGGAGGCCGGCCCGGTGGTGGAGAAGGCCTTCTTGTAGGTGCCGGACGAGATGGTGCGCACCGTCGCCAGCGAGCGGATCGGCGAGACGGTCGCGAGACGGCGCAGCACCTCGCCCTCGACGGTGGAGGGCGCGAGATAGCCACCATCCGGACCCGAACCGGCCGAGAGCGCCTTGGATTCGAGCCGCTTCAGCCCGCCGGCCTCGCCGGTGCGGATATAGGCCGCGAAGGCCGCCTTGTGCTCGGCGACCAGCGGGTCGCGCGCGTCCCGCCCATCCTGCCCCAGAGCCGGCCGGCCGCGGTCGAGCGTCAGCCGGTCGATGCGGCGCAGCGCATCGTCGAGAGCCCCGTCGATGCGGGCGAGCTTCTCGTCCACCAGCGGATCGCCGCCCTGGCGTGCCTCGAGCCCAGCGAGGCGCTCCTCATTGGCGGCACGATAGCTTTCCAGCGTGTAGCGCATGTCTTCGAAGGCCAATGCCAGATCGGCACCGGCAGCCTTGCTTTCGGGGGCGTGGTCGAGATGGGTCATGGGATCTCCTGGTGGAACGACTTCAGAGAAAAGGATGTCAGGCGAAGGCGGCGGGCCGCTGCATGGCCTTGACGGCGCTGATCCGCGCCTGCGGCAGCATCGGAAAGGTGACGATCGATATCTCCCAGAGATCGACGCGCTCGAGCCGACGAAGGCCGGTTCGGGGCTCGCTGCGCGCCTTTTCGGGGCGGAAGCCAATCGACAGGCCGTCGATCGCGCCATCGCGCATCAGCGCATGGATCTCGCGGGCCCGGGCGACGGCGAGCGAGAGCCGCCCGCGCACGAACAGGCCGCGACTGTCCTCGATCAGGCTCAGCCAGCGGCCGAGCGGTTCGGCCGGATCATGCTGCCAGAGCAGCCTCACTCCGGCCGGACCGCGCCGCGCCAGGCTCTCGCGGAAAGCGCCGGGCTCGACGATGTCCTTGCCGAGGTCGGGCATGCGGAACAGGCTGGCATAGCCCTCGAAGGTGCCATCCATGGCGATACGGCTGGGCTGCAGCGGCAAGAGCTTCGATTCCAAAGGCAAGCGATGCAGCTGGTTCATCGGCGATCGGCCCCACCCTTCGGCGCCGGGCCGCGTTCGCTCTCGAGCCTGGCGAGATTGCGCACGAAGCTGCTGAAGGTTTCGCGGGGCGCGCCCGCCGGCGAGCGGGGCCCCGGTGGGCGCGTCGCATCCGGTCGCGACGGCGATGTGGTCGAGCGGCTTGCCTTCATGGCGCGTCTCCCTCGTAGCGGGCGTTGAAGCGGTTGAGTTCACGGACGAAATCGTCGAAGCGGCGATTGGCGGCGGTGAGCTCGCGCAGGACCAGCCAGGCGAGGCCCGATGCGCTCGCCGCCCACAGCAGCAGGCCGAGATGGCCGACATCCGCCCGGCCGACGAAGGCCGTGACGATCTGGTCGAGCAGGTTCATGATGCGTCCTTTCCGGCAGTGCGCCGGCCATAGCCGACCGCTTCACGCTTCTCGTCCGGGTCGAGGAAGTCTGCCGCGCCGAGCCTGCGCCACAGCGATTCGCGCTCGTCAGCCAGCGCCTCGACGGCGTCGAGATCGGGCTCCAACGTCAGATCCTCGCCGAAGGCCGGGCCGAGCCATTGCGCCAGCGATTGGGCCGTGCGCCGCACCAGCGGGATCACCGTCTGGCGCCAGAGCGCGCGATTGGCCTCGGCGAAATTGGCGTGGGTGTTGTCGCCGGCGAGACCGAGCAGCAGCGGCGGCACACCGAAGGCCAGCGCGATCTCGCGCGCCGCAACCCCCTTGGCCGCGACGAAATCCAGTTCGGCGGGGGTGAGCGAGAGCGGCTTCCAGTCGAGGCCACCTTCCAGCAGCAGCGGGCGGCCGGCATTGCGGGCGCCCTGAAAGGAGTCTTCCAGCTCCTGCTTCAGTCGCTCGAACTGGGCTTCGGTCAGCGTCGCGCCGTCCGGCCCGTCATAGACCAGCGCGCCGGAGGGCCTTGCCGCATTGTCGAGCAGCGCCTTGTGCCAATTGCTGGCGGCGTTGTGGATATCGAGCGCGGTCGCCGCCGGCTCGACCGGCGAGAGCCCGTAATGGTCGTCGACCGGATGGAACAGCGTCAGATGCAGGATCGGTGGGAGCGCGCCCCCCTCCTGCCGAAAGCGCACCGTCTCGCCGCCGACCGTGTAGTCATAAGCCTCCGGCCAGCCGTCGCGGCCGGGCACGACGCGCATCCGGTCGGGACGCAGCGCGTAAAGCTCACGCGGCTCGCGCCCCGCCGAGACTGCCTCGACATAGGCGCTGCCGGCGACGAGCAGGTGGCCGAACAGCGTCTCGCGAAAGGCAATGCCGCCCTGGCGCGGATTGGGCCGCTCGATCAGCGCCAGGGCGGGATGGTCCGGCCGCTCGCGATCGCCAGCCCTGGCGACGAGCGGCATCTGCGCCGCCGCTTCCGCGATCAGCCGGACGCAGCGATGCACCACCGGGTTGCGCTCATAGCCCTCGCGCGAAAGAGCGACATAGTCGCGCGGCGTCCAGACCGCCCGCCCCGCCTCGTGCAGCGCGATGAGCGGCCCGACGCGCGAGCGCTTCTGATCCGGCGCGGCGAGGCCGCGCAGGCTGCGAAGAAAATCGAACATGGAGGTCTCGCTGTTGGAGCGTGAAACGGCGCTCAAAAGCCGGTCGGATCTACATCCCCCGCACCCGGGGCCGGCACTTCGGCGCCAGCATCAGATGCGTGAGCGCCCAGACCAGCGCGTCGAGCCGGTCGGGGGAACGGCCGGTTTCGAGGCCGCCGGGACCGAAGGCACACATCTCGTCTTCCAGCTCCGCGAAGGCACCGGCATGGTGGACACGGCCCTGGGCATAGAGCGCGGCCACCGGCTCGGCCCTCAGATATTTGCCGCGCGTCGCCCTGACGGCGATCACCGGAACACCGGCATCGACCTCGCGGATCACGCTTTCGACCATTTCGCCGCCCTGGTTGACCTCGACGACGAGCGCATCGGCTTCATGGCGGCGATAGAGCGCGACGGCCTTCTGCGCCCATTCATGCGGCCTGGCGCCGGCCAGCGTCGCATCCTCCAGCACATGCCCCAAGCCCAGCGCGTCTAGACCGGCGACCACCAGCCCGCAGCGATCGGCCCGCCGCGAGGAGGTCGCGGGCGGATCGACGGCGACGACGATCCGCGATAAGGAGGGCGCCTCGCGCTCGCGCCCGGCCTCGATCATGGCGCGGGTCCAGAGCGCATCGGCACTCTCCTCGACGATCTCGCCGTCGAGCTCCTGCCGGCCGAGCCGCGTGCCGCCATAGGTCTGCGTCACCGTGCGCACGAACTCGGCCGCCAGATTGAAGCGGTTATCGGCCGTCTTCGCCCGGCTCACGGCGACATTCGGCTCGACGAGCAGTCGCTTGACCAGCGGGAGCGGCCGGGGCGTCGTCGTCACGATCTGTCGCGGATGGTCGCCGAGGCGCAATCCGAATTGCAGCATGTCCCAGCACTCCTGAAGGTTCGGCCATTTCGCCAGCTCGTCTGACCAGGCGGCACCGAATTGCGGGCCGCGAAGGCTCTCGGGATCCTCGGCCGAGAAAACCTGTGCGATCGCGCCGTTCGGCCATTTCAATTGCCGCAGCGAGGGCGACCAGCTGGGCCGCTCTCCGCGCAGATGGATCGACAACAAACCCGACACGCCCTCGATCATCACGTCCCGCACCTGTCCCTGCGTCTCCCCGATCAGGGCGATGCGTTCCGTCTTCGCTTTCGAATAGGGCGGATGGCCGAGAGCCATGCCCTTGACCCATTCGGCGCCGGTGCGAGTCTTGCCGGCGCCACGGCCGCCAAGGACCAGCCAGATCGGCATCAGCGGTTCGGGAGGCAACTGGTCCGGCCTTGCCCAGAAGGCCCAATGTTTCTCGATGACCTCGACGAGTTCAGGCGGCGCCGTCTGCACCAACTCCTTCAGAAGCTTCACCCGTCTCCGCGGCGACAAGGGCCTCAAGACGTCGAGCAAGATCTTCACGGAGTTGTGCGACATGTCGCAGGCCGTCTGCGGCGGAAAGATCATCCGTCTGCTTGTCCTTTCGGCCGGAGGCCGGCTCGTCGATTGCCACCAGTTCGCGGATGGTTCGCGCCAGCGTCGCCAGCGCCTTGGCGTCGGCCTCGCTGGCGGCGGAGCCCTTGGGCAGGTCGGCCAGATGCTCCTCATGCGCATCGAGCTGGCGCTTGGCGGCGCGCCAGAGCTGGCTCACCACGCGCTTGCGGCTGACCGCCGCCCCCTTGGGCCTGGGGGCGGCCGGCCTCTCACCGGCCTGACTTTGGTCCTCTGCCATCGCGCCTGTCCCTGCTGACGGGCACGAAAAAGCCGCCGGCTGGGGAGCGCGGCGGCTTCGTTCGGACCCAATTCGTGAGCGTTCCCGATGTCTACCGGATCAGCGTCACGATGTCAAGAACATATTCCTACAACCTTGAGGCGCAGCGGCCTCGGGGATAACTCAGACCTCTTCCTTCTCGACCCATTTGTAGGTCGCGGCGGGCACATAATCCGCCATCCGGTCGAGGAGCGTCGCCGGTTCGGTATCGGTCATCGCGATCGCACGATGGCCGGGCTTCAGGAAGCCGGCCTCAACCGTCCGGTCGAGGAACATCGCCAGCGGGTCGTAGAAGCCCGCGACGTTGAGCAGTCCGAGCGGCTTGCCATGGATGCCGAGCTGGCCCCAGGTCCAGATCTCGAACAGCTCCTCGAAGGTGCCGATGCCGCCGGGCATGGCGATGAAGCCGTCCGACAGCTCCGCCATGCGGGCCTTGCGGGTGTGCATGGTGTCGACGATATCGAGCCGCGTCAGCCCGAAATGCCCGACCTCCTTGTCGCGCAGCGCTTTGGGGATGACCCCATGGACCTCGCCGCCCGCTTCGAGCGCCGCATTGGCGACGATGCCCATCAGCCCGACAGCGCCGCCACCATAGACCAGGATCAGCCCGCGACGGGCGATTTCGGCCCCCATCGCCCGGGCGCCTGCCGCATAGACGGGATCGTTGCCGGGATTGGAGCCGCAGAAGACACAGACGGATTTCATGAGCCGAGAGCCTGCAAGATCCGGGCCCAGGAACGTTGGCCCTTCTGGAAGGACGAGAGATCGTATTTCTCGTTGGGAGAATGCACGCGGTCGTCGTCGAGCCCGAAACCGACGAAGAGCGTGTCGATGCCCAGCGTGCGCTTGAAGTCGCCGCCGACGGGGATCGAGCCGCCACTGCCGAGCGAGACGACCCGCCCGCCCCATTCCTCGGCCAGCGCCTTGCGTGCTTTGAGCAGCACGGGCGAGTCCTGAGGCACGGACAGCGCCGGCGAGCCGGAATAGCTGATGAATTCTGCCGTCACGTCCTCGGGTAGCCGGTCGCGAACGAACTGATGGAAAGCTTCGGCGATCTTCGCAGGGTCCTGATCCCCGACCAGGCGGAAGGAGACCTTGGCCGAGGCCTTGCCGGGGATGACCGTCTTGCTGCCGTCCCCGGTATAGCCGCCCCAGATGCCGTTGACGTCGCAGGTCGGGCGAGACTGAATCTGCTCGACCAACAAACGCCCCTTCTCGCCGATGGAATGCTTGAGGCCGACCTGGCCCAGGAATTCCTTTTCGGTGAGGCCGAGATCGGCCCATTCGGCCTTCTGGGCATTGGTCGGCTCATGGACGCCATCATAGAAGCCCGGCAGGGTGACGCGGCCGGTCTCGTCATGCAATTCGCCGACGATCTTCGCCAGAATGTGGATCGGGTTGGCGGCGGCGCCGCCGAAAAGGCCGGAGTGCAGGTCGCGATCGGCCGCCGTCAGCGTCACCTCCTGATAGACCATGCCGCGCAGCGTCGAGGTGATCAGCGGCGTCTGCCGGTCCCACATGCCGGTGTCACAGACCATGGCGAAATCGGCCTTCAGCTCGGCGGCACTGGCCTTGATGTAGCCCGGCAGGTTGACCGAACCGGATTCCTCCTCGCCCTCGACCAGGATGGTGAGGCCGATCGGCAGATCCCCGGTTTCGGCCAGCGTCGCGCGCACGGCCTCGATGAAGGTCATCACCTGCCCCTTGTCGTCGCAGGCGCCGCGGGCGGAAATCACTTTCCGTCCGGGCTCCATCTCGCGGATGACAGGCTTGAAAGGCTCGGTCTCCCACAGATTCAGCGGATCGACCGGCTGCACGTCGTAATGGCCGTAGAACAGGGCATGCGGTGCGCCGGGCTTGGGACGATGAGCGAGAACGACCGGGTGACCGCCCGTTTCGCGCAGCTCGGCCTTGAAGCCGAGGCTCTCCAGATCGGCCCGTAGCCACTCGGCCGCCGCGCGCGTCTGCGCGTCGAAAGCCGGATCGGTGCCGACGGAGGGGATTTCCAGCCAGGAGGAGAGACGCGCCAGCGAAGCGTCGAGCTCGGCGTCGAGCCGGGCGAGAATGGCGGGCAGCTTGGCACTGGATGGTTCGGACATGGCGGCACCGGATGCGATTCAGATGACGCCATCATGGCAAGCCAGCCGGCCCGCGTCAGCCCGCAAATCCGCCGCAGAGCCTCGCCGGCGGGTCGGGCTGAGGTCCTTATTGAAAACGAGTTGCAACTAGCTTGACATGGGCCGCCAGAGGCCCTAGCCCTTATTGCGACCCATTCGCATCAAGGTATCGCCATGACCGCACCGGCCCCGGAATCCTCGTCGTTCTGGCTCAGGGCGCGCGGCGAGCCTTCGCTGGCGGATGTATTCCGGACCGTGAAGGTTACGGCCGGAATGTCGTCCTGGCGCAAATTCCTGACCTTTCTCGGCCCCGGCTATCTCGTTGCAGTCGGCTATATGGACCCCGGCAACTGGGCGACCTCGCTCGCCGGCGGCGCGCAATTCGGCTACACGCTGCTGGTCGTCGCGCTCGTCTCCAACATCATGGCGATCATCCTGCAGTCGCTCTGCGCGCGGCTGGCGGTGGCGACGGGGCGCGATCTGGCGCAGGCCTGCCGCGACGCCTACCCGCCCTATATGGCTTTCCCGCTCTGGCTGCTGGCGGAACTCGCCATCTGCGCGACCGATCTGGCCGAGGTGATCGGCACCGCCATCGGCCTCAACCTGCTCTTCGGCATCCCGCTCGAAATCGGCGTGCTGATCACCGGCCTCGACGTCTTCCTGATCCTGTGGCTGCAGACCAAGGGCTTCCGCTGGGTGGAAGCCTTCATCATCACGCTGCTCGGCGTTATCGCGGTCTGCTTCGCCGTGCAGATCGCCATGGCGGACCCGGATTGGGGCGCTGTGATCAAGGGCTTCGCGCCGACGACCGAGATCGTCACCAACCCCAACATGCTCTACATCGCGCTCGGCATCATCGGCGCGACGGTGATGCCGCATAATCTCTATCTGCATTCCGGCATCGTGCAGACCCGCGCCTATGGCGAGAGCCTGCCCGAGAAGCGGCAGGCCCTGACATACGCCACCATCGACTCCACCGTGGCCCTGTGCTTCGCGCTGCTGATCAACGCCGCGATCCTGATCCTGGCCGCCGCCACCTTCCACAAGGCCGGCCAGCACGACGTCGCCGAACTCGGCAAGGCGCAGGAGCTGCTTCAGCCGCTGCTCGGCGCCTCGATCGCGCCGACGCTCTTCGCCATCGCTTTGCTCTGCTGCGGCCTGAACTCGACGGTGACGGCCACGATGGCGGGCCAGATCGTGATGGAAGGCTTCCTGCGCATCCGGCTGGCCGCCTGGCTGCGCCGCCTGATCACGCGCCTCGTCGCGATCGTGCCCGCGATTGCCGTGACGCTGATCTATGGCGAAGGGCAGACGGCCAAGCTGCTCATTCTCAGCCAGGTGGTGCTCAGCCTGCAATTGCCCTTCGCGGTGGTGCCTCTGGTCATGCTGACGGCTTCCAAGGCGAAGATGGGCGAGATGGTCGCGCCGCGCTGGCTCACGGTAGTCGCCGCCATCATCGCGGTCATCATCATCGTGCTGAACGTGAAGCTGATCGTGGATTTCGCGACGGGGGCTTGAGGCTCAGCCGTGATTGCGAGGAGCGCAGCGACGAAGCAATTTAGGGGGACTGCGAAGAACGGTTCTGCCAGGTCCTCTGGATTGCTTCGCTTCGCTCGCAATGACGCAGTCGAGTGCCGCTTCACCGCTTCCCGGACATCGACCCTAGGATGCCACGCAGGATCGCCGTCCCGACCTGCCGGCCGATCGAGGTGGCGGCGGAGCGGGCGGCCGATGTGATGATCTTTTCGGCCATGCTCTGCGGCAGCGGCCCGCCGCGCGAGCCGGGACCGGTCTTCGGGCGCTGCTGCGGGGCTCCGCCGATCCACCCGCCGATGGTGTCGAGAATGCCGCCGCCGCCCGTGGTCGAGGCCTCGACCGGCGTTCCGTCCGGATTGAGGTTTTTGCGCCGCGCCAGTTCCTCATAGGCGGAATCGCGGTCGATCATGGTCTCGTATTTGCCGCGTTCCGGCGATTGCTGGATCGCCTGCTGGCGCTGCTGCGGCGAGCAGGGCCCGACCTGCGCCATCGGCGGAGCGACCAGCGCGCGCGACACCATCTCCGGCGAGCCCTTGCCTTCCAGCATCGAGATCAGCGCTTCGCCTACGGCGAGCTGGGTAATCGCCTGCTCGGTGTCGAAGGCCGGGTTCTGGCGGAAGGTGGTCGCCGCGGCGCGCACCGCTTTCTGATCGCGCGGGGTGAAGGCGCGCAGCGCATGCTGCACGCGGTTTCCCAGCTGGGCGAGCACGGTATCGGGAATATCGAGCGGGTTCTGCGTCACGAAATAGACGCCGACACCCTTGGAGCGGATCAGGCGCACCACCTGCTCCACGGCGGTGAGCAGCGCCTTGGGCGCGTCGTTGAAGAGCAGATGCGCTTCGTCGAAGAAGAAGACGAGCTTGGGCTTTTCAAGATCGCCCACCTCCGGCAACTGCTCGAAGAGCTCCGAGAGCAGCCAGAGCAGGAAGGTGGCGTAAAGCCGCGGATTGTTCATCAGCTTGTCGGCGGCGAGGATGTTGACGATGCCCCGCCCCTCGCGATCCGTCTTCATCAGATCGGATATCTCGAGCGCCGGCTCGCCGAAGAAAAGGTCGCCCTTCTGGTTTTCCAGCACCAGCAGCGCGCGCTGGATCGTGCCGACCGTGGTCGCGCTGACATTGCCGTATTTGGTCTTCAGCTCGGCGGCATTGTCGGCGACATAGGTCAGGATCGCCCGCAGATCCTTGAGATCGAGCAGCAGGAGCTTCTGCTCGTCGGCGATACGGAAGGCGATGTTGAGCACGCCCTCGGCCGTGTCGTTGAGATCGAGCAGGCGGGCCAGCAGCAGCGGGCCCATCTCGGAGATGGTGGCGCGGACGGGGTGGCCCTGCTCGCCGAAGACGTCCCAGAACACGGTGGTGAACTGGTCCGGCTGGTAGTCGAGCCCCAGTTCCTTGGCCCGGTTGACGAAAGCGGGCTTACCATCTCCCGGAGCAACGACACCCGAGAGGTCGCCCTTGATGTCGGCGGCGAAGACCGGAACGCCGTTGCGGGCGAAGCCCTCGGCCATCACCTGCAACGTGACGGTCTTGCCGGTGCCGGTCGCGCCGGTGACGAGTCCATGCCGGTTGGCGAGCTTGAGCAGCAGCCTTTCGGACTTGTCGCTTGTCCCATTCAGGCTGCTCTTGCCGACCAGAATCGCGCCGTCATCCGCCATATCGACCGTCCGTCTCGTCTGAAAACGTCACGAACCGGGTGTAGCGAAACCCTGCCGCAGCGGGAAGCCCGAAGCGTTGGCTTCGAGATCGTAAACATGTAAACTATTTCGGATGGTGCCGGGATGGCGCCAATGACAGGGAAGATCGACCCATGGATGAGCTGATTTCACGCATCGTCGCGGCTTCGGGCCTGAACGAGGATCTGGCGCGCAAGGCGGTCGGTATCATCCTGGCCTTCCTGCAGAAGGAAGGCCCTGCCGCCGAAATCAATGAGCTGATGGCGGCGATGCCGGGCGCGCAGGATCTCGCCAATGCCGAATCCGGCGCCAAGGGCGGCATGCTCGGGGCGATCGGCGGGCTGATGGGCGGCGGTGGCGGCGTGATGGCGCTGGGCGGGCAGCTGATGGGCGCGGGTCTCTCGATGCCGCAGATCCAGACCGTGTCGAAGGAGATGTTCGCCTTCGGCCGCGAGAAGGCGGGCGAGGACACGATGGGCGCGATCGTCGGTGCGATTCCCGGCCTCGGCCAGTTCGTCTGACTCCGGCGGAGCATTGCTTGCCGAGACGCCGCCCGATCGGGCGGCGTTTTGCGTTTTCGCGCAAACGCGCACCGCGTTTGCGACGAAGTGGGAATGGCCGTGCGGCGCTGCCCATGGCAATCAGCCCGCGACGACGGCACAATGGCGCGCGGCGAAAGCCGGCGACAGCGGCGCGAGAGGAGCAACGGCGCTCATGAGTTCGGCAGCCCCCTCCGACCTCCCCTATCTCGACGCCTTCCCGGCGCCGTCGCGAGAGGCCTGGCGCAGCGCCGTCGACAAGGTGCTGAAGGGTGCCGATTTCGAGAAGAAGCTCGTCGGCCGCAGCGCCGATGGATTGCGGATCGAACCGCTTTACCCCGCAGCCACCGGCCCGCGAGCGCTTCGGGCCACGCCCGGCCGCTGGCATGTCGCGGCCCGTCTCGACCATCCCGATCCGGCCGAGGCCAACGCGTTGGCCCTGGCCGAACTCGAAGGGGGTGCCGACAGCCTGACGATCAGCTTCGCCGGCGCGGCGGCGGCGCGCGGCTACGGCCTCGTCGCGGACGATGTCGCGGCGCTGGACCGGGCGCTCGACGGCGTGATGCTCGATCTGATCCAGCTGCGGCTCGATCCGGCGCCGCAAGGGCGGGTCAACGCCCTGCTGCTGGCCGCGCTGGTGGAGAAGCGCGGGCTCGATCCGGCCTCGCTCGACATCTCCTTCGGCTTCGACCCGCTCGGCGTGCTGAGTACGATCGGCTCGATCGCGGCGCCTTGGAGCGAAGTCGGGCGCCGGCTCGCGGCCGCGATCGCCAGCCTGAAGGGGCGCGGCTTCAGTGGGCCCTTCGTCACGGTCGATACGCGGCCGGCCCACGAGGCGGGCGCCAGCGAGGCGCAGGAGCTCGCCGTTATGCTGGCGAGCGCGGTGGCCTATCTCAGGGCGCTCGAGGCGCAGGGCATGGCGCTGGAGCAGGCGCGGGACGCCATCGCCTTCACCCTCGTCGCCGATACGGACGAATTCCTGACCATTGCCAAGCTGCGCGCCGCCAGGCTGCTCTGGGCGCGGGTAGAGCAGGCCTGCGGGCTCGCGCCCCGGTCGGTGCCGATCCATGTGGAAACCGGCTGGCGCTCGCTGACCCGGCGCGATCCCTTCGTCAATCTGCTGCGCGGCACCGTCGCGGCCTTTTCGGCCGGCGTCGGCGGCGCGGATTCGCTGACCGTGCTGCCCTTCACCGCCGCGCTCGGCCTGGCCGACGGATTCGCACGCCGCGTCGCGCGCAACACGCAGCTCGTCCTCCTGGAGGAAGCGCAGCTCTGGCGCGTGGCGGATCCGGCCGCCGGCGCAGGCGGGTTCGAGGCGCTGACGCAGGGCCTGTGCGAGCGGAGCTGGGCCTGCTTCCAGGAGATCGAGGCTTCGGCCGGCGAGACGGGGCGGGGCCTCGTCGCGGCGCTCGCCAGCGGGCAGGTGCAGCGTGATCTCGCCCGCTCCCGCTCCGCGGCGGAAAAAGCGGTGGCGACGCGGCGCTCACCGATCACCGGAACCAGTGAATTTCCCAACCTCAACGAAAGCCACGTCGAGGTGCTGCCCGTTGCGCCGGCGGCGCGAACGCAACGGACGCCGGCCGCCGACGCTTCGCTCGATCCTGCCGATATCATCGCGGCTTTCGTTGCGGGCGGCGACCGCTCGCAGGGGCTGATCGCGAGCGCGGATGCCCTGTCGATCGAGCCCCTGCCCTCGCTGCGGCTGGCCGAGCCGTTCGAGGCCTTGCGCGACAAGGCGCAGGCAGCAGCGACGCCGCCGACCGTCTTTCTCGCCACGCTCGGCCCGCTGGCCGATTTCACCGCGCGAGCCGGCTTCGCACGCAACCTGTTCGCGGCCGGGGGCCTCGCAGCGAGCGGCGGCGACAGCCATGCGAGCGATGGCGCGACCGATCTGGACGCGCTCGTGGGCGCTTTCCGTGAGTCGGGGGCAAGACTCGCTTGCCTGTGCGGCTCGGATTCCGCCTATGCCGAAGAAGGCGCTGCGGCCGCCGAAGCGCTGACGAATGCCGGCGCCACGGTCTGGCTCGCCGGGCGACCGGCTGAGAGCGAAGCCGCACTGAACCAGGCCGGCGTGGTTTCGTTCATCTTTGCAGGCTGCGACGCGGTGGAGACGCTGACGCGGGCGCAAGCCGCCGCCTCGGCTTGATCGGAGACAGGATTTGACCGCCATCGCGCTCACCATCGCCGGCTCGGATTCCAGCGGCGGCGCCGGCATACAGGCCGACCTCAAGACCTTCGCCGCCCATCAGGTCTATGGCTCCAGCGTCATCGTCGCGCTGACGGCGCAGAACACCACCGGCGTGCGGGCGATCCACGCGGTTCCGGGCGCCTTCGTCTCGCAGCAGATGGATGCGGTCTTCGAGGATCTGGACGTCGGCGCGGTCAAGATCGGCATGCTGGCCACGGCCGAACTGATCGAGACGGTCGCGGCCGGGCTTCGAAAGCATGGTGCGAAGAACATCGTGCTCGATCCGGTGATGATCGCTGCCTCGGGGGCGAGGCTGCTGGAGGAAGCGGCGGTGGAAGCGGTGCGCGAGCATCTGTTTCCGCTCGCGACGCTGATCACGCCCAATCTGCCGGAAGCCGCCGCCCTCCTCGGCACCACGCCGGCCCAG
Source organism: Allobosea sp. (assembly GCF_048595345.1). GTDB lineage: Bacteria > Pseudomonadota > Alphaproteobacteria > Rhizobiales > Beijerinckiaceae > Allobosea. The sequence continues at coordinate 1,867 of NZ_JBMDWH010000070.1, read as the reverse complement.
AGCGACGCGGCGGTCGACGAGCAGGCCGAGAAGCTGGCCGCCCTAGGGGCCGCGAATGTCCTGATCAAAGGCGGGCATGGCAGCGGCGATGTCTCAAGCGATCTGCTCCTGCTCGCGGGCGGCGCGCGCCGGCGCTTCAACGCCCCGCGGCTCGATACGCGCAACACCCATGGCACCGGCTGCACCCTGTCCTCGGCGATCGCCGCCAATCTCGCCAAGGGCCTGCCCCTGGCCGAGGCTGTGGGCGAGGCGAAGAGCTATATCTCGGCCGCCATCGCCGCCGCCGATCAGGTCGCGGTCGGCCACGGCCATGGGCCGGTTCATCACTTCCACCAGTGGTGGGACAAGTCCGACGGGAGCAGGCCATGAGCGCGATCCCCGATTTCACGAAGATGGTCTTCGATGGCTCGGCGTTGCCTGGTGCCGCCGCGGCGGCAGGCGAGCCATGGCTGACGCCCGAGGACATTGCGGTGAAGCCGCTCTACGGCCCGCAGGATCGCGAGGGCTTGCCCTTCATCGACACCCTCCCGGGTCTGCCGCCCTATCTGCGCGGCCCCTACCCCACGATGTATGTCAACCAGCCCTGGACGATCCGGCAATCTGCGGGCTTCTCCACGGCCGAGGACTCCAACGCCTTCTATCGGCGCAACCTCGCCGCCGGGCAGAAGGGGTTGTCGGTCGCCTTCGATCTCGCCACCCATCGCGGCTATGACAGCGATCATCCGCGCGTGGCGGGGGATGTCGGCATGGCCGGCGTCGCGATCGATTCCATCTACGACATGCGCACGCTGTTCTCCGGCATCCCACTCGACCAGATGAGCGTGTCGATGACGATGAACGGTGCCGTGCTGCCGGTGCTGGCGCTCTATATTGTTGCGGCGGAAGAACAGGGCGTGCCGCAGGCGAAGCTGTCCGGGACCATCCAGAACGACATCCTCAAGGAGTTCATGGTCCGCAACACTTATATCTATCCGCCGGGGCCCTCGATGAGGATCATCGGCGACATCTTTTCCTACACGTCGGCCAACATGCCGAAATTCAACTCGATCTCGATTTCCGGCTACCACATGCAGGAAGCCGGGGCGACGCAGGATCTGGAACTCGGCTACACGCTCGCCGACGGCGTGGAATACATTCGCGCCGGCCAGGGTGCGGGGCTTTCCGTCGACGCCTTCGCGCCGCGCCTGTCCTTCTTCTGGGCGATCGGCATGAACTTCTTCATGGAGGTCGCCAAGCTGCGCGCCGCCCGGCTGATCTGGGCCAAGCTGATGAAGGATCTCGGCGCGCAGAACCCCAAGTCGTTGCCGCTGCGCACCCATTCGCAGACCTCGGGCTGGAGCCTGACGGCGCAGGACGTGTTCAACAACGTCATGCGCACCATGGTGGAGGCGATGGCGGCGACGCAGGGGCACACCCAGTCGCTGCACACCAATGCGCTGGACGAGGCGCTGGCGCTGCCCACCGACTTCTCCGCCCGCATCGCCCGCAACACGCAAATACTGCTACAGCAGGAAAGCGGCACCACGCGGGCCATCGACCCATGGGGCGGCTCGTTCTTCGTGGAAAGGCTGACCGCCGATCTGGCACACAAGGCGCTCGGCCACATCGCCGAGGTGGAAGCGCTCGGCGGCATGGCGAAGGCAATCGAGGCCGGCATCCCCAAGCTGCGCATCGAGGAAGCCGCTGCCACCACCCAGGCGCGGATCGACTCTGGCGCCCAGACCGTGGTCGGCGTCAACAATTACCGCCCCGCGCGGGAAATGCCGATCGACGTGCTCAAGGTCGACAACTTGGCTGTGCGCGCGGCGCAGCTCGACAAGCTGGCGCGGCTGAAGGCCGAGCGCGATCCGCAGGCGGTGGCGCAGAC
>NZ_JBMDWH010000069.1:0-15356 GCF_048595345.1 Allobosea sp. | reverse complement strand
GGCCGGGGGTTACTGCGGCTTGACGGGGGTTTTCCTTGGCCCCCTCGGTGGTTTTCTTTGCGGTGGGCCCCCCGCCGACTGGGGGGCGCGGCCCGACCGGGCCGCCTGCTTTTCACCTCACGCCAGGCCTGTGTCAAAAGCGCTGGCGCATGGCGGCCTGGCCTGCCACGCTGGCGCCATGACCGAGAACGCGCCTTCGCCCGATTACGAGACCGAATACAACAACCGCGCCCGCGTGCCGGAGCATCCGGGGCTGATCGCCGGCTGGCAGGCGGATGCGACCGCCTATCGCGAGGTCGCGACCTGCGAACTCGGCCTGGCCTATGGCGAGAGCGAGCGGCAGCGATTCGACCTGTTCAAGCCGCAGGAGGCGCGGGGTGACGCGCTGGTGATGTTCATCCATGGCGGCTACTGGCAGGCGCTGGACCGCAGCTTCTTCTCGCATATGGCCCGGGGGCTGAATGCGCGTGGCGTGCCCGTCGCGGTCGTGGGCTACGATCTTTGCCCGCAGGTCACGCTCGGCCATATCGTCTGGGAGATCCAGCAGGCCGCTGCCGCTCTCTGGCGGCGCTATGGGCTGAAGGTGGTGGCGAGCGGGCATTCGGCGGGCGGGCACCTGGCGGCCTGCGCGCTGGCGACCAACTGGGCCAATGTCGGCACCGACCTGCCCGAGCGGCTGGTGCCGGCCGCCTACGGCATTTCCGGCCTCTACAATCTCAAGCCCCTGACAGAGACCAGCATCAACGACGCGCTGCGGCTCGACATGGAATCGGCCGAGCGGGAGAGCCCGTTCTTCTGGCCCGCCCCCTCGCGCCTGACCATGGACGCCGTGGTGGGGGGAGCCGAAAGTGCCGAATACCACAAGCAGAGCCGGCGCATCGTCGATGTCTGGGGCCTCGAAGGCGTGCAGACGCGCTATGAGGAAATCCCCGGCGCGAACCACTTCACCGTCATCGCCGACCTCGCCGACCCCGACAGCGCGATGACGCGGCGAATCGCCGAACTCGCGGGCGCTTGATCTTCGGGGCCGGAGGATTCTATCCAGAGCCCAGCTTTGCCGGAGTGCGCCATGCAGACCTTCTTCGTCGAGATCAAATGCAAGCTCGGCAAGACCTATGAGGTCGCGAGCGAACTCGCCGACCGCGAGATCGCCTCGGAAATCTATTCCACCGCCGGCAATTACGACATCCTCGCCAAGTTCCATGTCGCGGCGGATGTCGATATCGGCCATTTCGTCGCGCAGAAGGTGCAGTCGATCCCCGAGATCGCCGACACCCACACGATCATCACCTTCAAGGCGTTCTAAGCCTGCTTGCAACAATCGGGCGGCCCATCCCTCGTGACACCGGCCGGCATCCAGCCATTCAATCGGTTGAATAACTGTGATTTGGTTCGGGCCATTGGGGTGGCGCGGATTTGGGTCATTCCAAGCTTGACGCAGGGCCGTTTCCGCGCGACCTCCGCAGGCTCTGCCTGCTGGGGTCGCCACGATGAAAAGCACGCTCTCCACCGATCTGCGCTCGGGCGCGCTGGTCTATCACCGCCTGCCGCGCCCCGGTAAGCTCGAGATCCAGGCCACCAAGCCGCTCGGAAACCAGCGCGACCTCGCCCTCGCCTATTCCCCCGGCGTCGCCGCCGCCTGCGAAGCGATCGTCGACGATCCGGCGGAAGCGGCCGAACTCACCTCCCGCCAGAACCTCGTGGCCGTCGTCACCAACGGCACCGCCGTGCTGGGCCTCGGCGATATCGGGCCGCTCGCCTCCAAGCCGGTCATGGAAGGCAAGGCGGTCCTGTTCAAGAAGTTCGCCGGCATCGACTGCTTCGACATCGAGGTCGAGCAGAAGAACATCGAGAAGTTCGTCGAGGTCGTCGCGGCGCTGGAGCCGACCTTCGGCGGCATCAACCTGGAAGACATAAAGGGCCCGGAATGCTTCGAGATCGAGGAGCAGCTCAAGGCCCGGATGAAGATCCCCGTCTTCCATGACGACCAGCACGGCACCGCGATCATCGTCTCGGCCGCCGTCCTGAACGGGCTCGACCTCGCCGGCAAGAAAATCGGCGACGTCAAGCTCGTGGTGTCGGGGGCGGGCGCCGCCGCGCTGGCCTGCACCAACCTGCTGGTCGAGCTCGGCGTGCAGCGCAAGAACGTGTGGCTCACAGATCTGGAAGGCGTGGTCTACAAGGGCCGCAACGTGCTGATGGACCGCTGGAAGGAGGTCTATGCGCAGGAGACGGACGCCCGGGTCCTGAACGACGTCATCGAGGGCGCGGACATCTTCCTCGGCCTCTCCGCCGCCGGCGTGCTGAAGCCGGAGATGGCCAAGCGCATGGCGCCCAAGCCGCTCATCCTGGCTCTCGCCAACCCCAATCCCGAGATCACGCCGGAGGATGCGCTCGCCGCCCGCCCCGACGCGATGATCTGCACCGGCCGCTCGGATTATCCGAACCAGGTCAACAACGTCCTGTGCTTCCCTTACATCTTCCGCGGCGCGCTCGACGTGCAGGCGACGACGATCAACGAGGCGATGAAGCTCGCCGCCGTGCGCGCGATCGCGGCGCTCGCCCGCGAGGCGAGCTCGGATGTCGCGGCCCGCGCCTATGGCGGCGAAACCTCGACCTTCGGCGCGACCTCGCTGATCCCGAACCCGTTCGATCCGCGCCTGATCATGCGCATCGCGCCCGCGGTGGCGGAAGCGGCGATGACGACCGGCGTGGCGCGCAAGCCCCTGGTCGATGTCGAGGCCTATCGCGAGCAGCTCTCGCGCTTCGTCTTCCGCTCCGGCTTCATCATGAAGCCGCTGTTCCAAGCGGCGAAGGCCGATCCCAAGCGCGTGATCTACGCCGAGGGCGAGGATGAGCGGGTGCTGCGCGCCGCCCAGGTGGCGCTGGAGGAAGGGCTGGCCATCCCGATCCTGATCGGCCGCCCGAGCGTGATCGAGACGCGCATCCAGCGCTTCGGCCTCTCGCTGAAGCCCAATGTCGATTTCGAGATCGTCAATCCCGAGGACGATCCGCGCTATCGCGACTATGTCCAGACCTATCTCGACATCGCCGGCCGGCGCGGGATCACCCCGGATGCCGCACGGGCGCTGGTGCGCACCAACAACACCGTGATCGCAGCGCTCGCCGTCGCGCGCGGCGAGGCCGATGCCATGATCACCGGCCTCGAAGGGCGGTTCATGTCGCGGCTGCGGCACATCAAGGACATCATCGGCCTGGCCCCGGGGGTCTGCGACATCGCGGCGATGACGCTGATCGTGACCAACAAGGGCGCCTTCTTCCTCGCCGACACCCATGTGAAGGCCGATCCCAGCGCCGAGGAGATCGCCGACATGACGGTGCTGGCGGCGAGCCATGTCGCCCGCTTCGGCATCGAGCCGAAGATCGCGCTGCTCTCCCATTCCGATTTCGGCGCGGCCGATACGCCTTCCGCCGTCAAGATGCGCAAGGCGCTGAAGCTCATCCGCGAGCGGGCGCCGCACCTCGAATGTGACGGCGAGATGGAGGCGGATACGGCGCTGGTTCCGCTGATCCGCGAGCGCGTTCTGCCGTCCTCGACACTGAAGGACATGGCGAATGTCCTGATCTTCCCCAATCTCGACGCCGCCAATATCTCCTACCAGTTCGCCAAGGTGATGGCCGATGCGCTGCCGGTCGGCCCGATCCTCATCGGCACCGCCAAGCCAGCCCATATCCTGACCGGGTCGGTGACCGCGCGCGGCGTCGTCAACATGACGGCGCTGGCGGTGGTGGAGGCGCAGGAGCGCGCCGCCGCCCAGGCCGGCTGAGACAGGCTTTCGGACACGGGAGGGGGGCGATGCGGAGCTGGTGTCGGACGGCAGCGGCGCTGATGCTGCTCGCGCTGTCGGGGCTCTCGGCGGCGCCGGCGCTCGCCCAGTCGGTGAGCGAGGACAACGGCTTCCTGCGGGTCAAGATCGGCGGGCGTGACGTGCGTCTGGAGATGCTCGTGGTGAAGCCGGAGGGTGGCGCCGCCAAGCTGCCTCTCGCGCTGATCACCCATGGCAAATCGCCGAGCGGCGTGCGCATGAGCGATCTCAAGGCGACGAACTATGCCGGCATCGCGCGCGATCTCGCCCGGCGCGGCTGGCTCGCCGCCGTGGTGGTCCGGCGCGGCTTCGGCCAGTCGGACGGGCCGTTTCGCGGAGAGGGGCTCTCCTGCGCCACTCCGGATCTGGCGCCCCGCATCGCGCAGGACACCGAGGAGATGGAGGCGATCTTCACCGCCCTCACCCAGCGCGCGGATGTCGACCCCGAGCGGGTGATCGGGCTCGGCGAGTCGGCCGGCGGCATGGCGATGATGGCCTTGGCCCGCAAGCGCCCGCCGGGCCTGCGCGGCGTGATCAACGTCGCTGGCGGCGTCGTGCTCGACGATTGCGCCGAGAAGAGCCGCGATGCGCTGGTCGCGGCCGTGTCCGGCTGGCGCGGGAAGGGTTATCCGCCCCAGCTCTGGATCTATGCGCAGAACGACGAGCTGTTTCCGCCCGCCACGGTCGACCGGATGCGCGCAGCGGCGCTCGACGGCGGCGGCGATGTGCGCTTCGTCGAGCTCAGCGACATCAAGCCGCCGGGCCATCTGATCTTCATCCGGGCCCGCATGCGCTGGTTGCCGGAGCTCGATGCCTCGCTGCGCGCCTGGAAGCTGCCCACCTGGCAGCCGGACCTGGCGAAAGCCGAATTCGCCGGCCTCGGCCTTGTCGAGAGGGCGCCCGTCTTCGAGCGCTATTTCAGCATGCCGGGCGAGAAGGCGCTGGCCTACAGCCCTTCCAAGAAGCAGTTCCGCTACTGGTTCGGCGCGCCGTCGATCGACGAGGCCCGGAAGAACGCGCTGCAGGATTGCAGCAAGGCCGCGAGCGACTGCCGGATCGAACTCGAAAACAACGTCAGGGCGAAGGCTCCCTGAGGAGGCTTGCGGCCCGGCCCTGCGTCAGGCGCCGGCCTGCTTCCTTCCCGGCGCGCTCGCAAGGGCGGCCTGTCTTCGCTACCAACAGTGCCACCACCCCGAGCGCGAGCCTGCCACGATGAGCCGTATCGTCTACGTCAACGGATCCTACCTGCCCGAAGAAGAGGCGACCGTTTCCATCTTCGACCGCGGCTTCATCTTCGGTGACGGCATCTACGAGGTTTCGGCGGTGATCGCCGGCAAGCTGGTCGATTGCGAGGCGCATCTGGCGCGGCTCGAGCGCTCCTGCGGCGAGATCAGGCTGTCGCTGCCCTGGTCCAAGGAGGAGCTGGTGGCGATCCATGAAGAGCTGATCCGCCGCAACGCGCTGGACGAAGGCAGCATCTATCTCCAGGTTTCGCGCGGCGCCTGCGACCGCGACTTCCCCTTCCCCAAGGATGTGAAGCCGACGCTGGTGATGTTCACCCAGGCGCGCAACTTCGTGAACGCGCCTGCCGCCAAGACCGGCATCAAGGTCGTCTCGACGCCGGATCTGCGCTGGGCGCGCCGCGACATCAAGAGCGTGAACCTGCTCGCCCCCGTGCTCGCCAAGCAGATCGCGGCCGAGGCCGGGGCGCAGGAGGCGTGGATGGTCGAGGACGGGGTGGTGACCGAGGGCGCCTCCTCCACCGCCTGGATCGTCAAGGGCAAGACGCTGATCTCCCGCCCGCTCTCGCACAAGGTGCTGCCCGGCATCACCCGCAAGGCCGTGCTCGCCTTCCTGGCCGAGTCCGATTTCAGCTTCGAGGAGCGGGAATTCACGCTGGACGAGGCCCTGGACGCCGAGGAGGCCTTCATTACCTCCGCCACCAGCATGGTGATGCCGGTGACTTCCATCGACGGCCACAGCATCCATAACGGCGCGCCAGGCCCCGCCACGCTGCGACTGCGGGAGCTTTACATCGCTCACGCCCGCCAGGGCGGCGCACTGGGCTGAGCGAAACCGTGTTCAACAAAAAATCGAATTGTTGAACACGGACTCAGCCGCCTCGCACCACCCGCTCCCCCGCCACATAGGTCGCGACGACGTTGCGGTCGTCGCCCAGCGTGACGAGGACGAAGAGCTCTTCCGCCAAATCGCGCGCCGTCTCCAGCCGGTGCGCCATCGCGCGCGTGGCTCCGGTGTCGAGCACCACGACATCCGCCTCGCGGCCGGGCTCGAAGCTGCCGATCCAAGGGTCGAGCCCCAGCGCCTGCGCATTGCCGAGCGTGATCGCGTGTAGCGCAGCGAAAGCGGAGAGCGACTGGCCCTGGAGCTGCAGCACCTTATAGGCCTCGGCCATGGTCCGGAGCATCGAATAGGAGGTGCCGCCGCCGATATCGGTGGCGACCGCGACCTTGACGCCGCGCTGCCTCGCATGGGCCCAATCGAACAGGCCGGAGCCGAGGAAGAGGTTGGAGGTGGGGCAGAAGACCGCGACCGCTCCGGTTTCGGCGAAGGCCCGCCATTCATTATGGGTCATATGGATGCAATGGCCCATCAGACTTTTAGGGCCCAAAAGGCCGAAGCGCCGATAGATATCGGCATAGTCCGCAGCCTCGGGATAAAGCTCGCGGGCGAAGGCGATTTCGGCCCGGTTCTCGTCGATATGTGTCTGAATGTGGCAGTCTGGATGCTCGGCGGCGAGGCGCCCCGCCGCGGCCAGTTGCTCGGGGGTGGAGGTAATCGCGAAGCGCGGCGTGATCGCATAGAGCTGCCGGCCCTTGCCGTGCCAGCGGGCGATCAGGTCACTGGAGTCGCGGTAGCCGCTCTCGGCCGTGTCGGTCAGCGCCTCGGGCGCATTGCGGTCCATCATCACCTTGCCGGCGATCATACGGGTGTTGCGCCGGTGCGATTCCCGGAAGAAGGCCTCGGCGGATTGCCGATGCACCGAACCATAGACCGCCGCGGTCGTCGTGCCGTTGGCCAGCAACTCGTCGAGACAGAAGGCGGCGAGCTTCTCCGCATGGCCCTGCTGGGCGAGTTTCTGCTCCTCGACGAAGGTGTAGCGATTCAGCCAGTCCATCAATTGGGCGCCATAGGAGGCGACCACCTGCGTCTGCGGCATGTGGATATGGGCGTCGATGAAGCCCGGCATGATCAGATGCGGGCGATGATCGATGATCTCGGCATCGGCCGGCAGCGTCGCCAGAAGAGAGCGGGTGTCCCCGGCCGTCTTCACCAGACCATTCTCGATGACGAGCAGCCCGTCCGCGACATAATGATGCGCCGCCTCGCCTTGCGTCCAGGGGTCGCCGCTGAACCAGAGCAGACGGCCGCGCAAGGCGCGAATGGCGGCAGATGCAGTCACGATCGGCGGCTCCGGCACAAAACGACATCCATCTGCACCCAATCAACGCTTCCGGCCAAGCGTGGAACGTGCCTAATCTGAGGGCATGCGTTCGACCGCTCCCTGCTCCTTGCTTCAATTACGTCCATTCGCAGCCATGCGAGAGCGCCATGCGTAGCTCCCTGCGCTTTCTCCTCGGCGACGAGCTCATCGAGATCGCCTCCTGCGATCCGACGCTGACGGTGCTGGACTGGCTGCGGCTGGAACGGCGTCTGACCGGCACCAAGGAGGGCTGTGCGGAGGGCGATTGCGGCGCCTGCACCGTCGTGGTCGGCCGGCTCGATCGTGGAACGCTTCGCTACGAGGCCATCAATGCCTGTATCCGCTTCCTGCCGACGCTGGATGGCTGCCAGCTTCTCACCGTCGAGCATCTGAAAGGCGCGGACGGCGCGCTGCATGCCGTGCAGCAGGCGATGGTGGAGTGCCATGGTTCGCAATGCGGCTTCTGCACGCCCGGCTTCGTGATGTCGCTCTTCGCGCTCTGGCTGAACGAGGATGCGCCGTCCGTGGCGCGGATCGAGGATGCGCTGGCGGGCAATCTGTGTCGCTGCACCGGCTATGAGCCGATCATCGCGGCAGGCCGGCGCATGGGGGACATCACACCTCGCGCAACCGATGCGACCTTCGCGCGGCAGAGCGGGGTCGCCGCCCGCCTCGCGGCTCTCGCCGATGAAGCCACGCTCAGCCTCGAAGGCGCGGGCCGACATTTCTACGGTCCGGCCACCGTCGCGGCGCTGGCCGATCTCGTCGTGGCGCATCCGCAGGCGACGCTGGTGGCCGGCGCCACCGATGTCGGCCTGTGGGTGACCAAGGGCATGAAACGGCCCGATCCGGTTATTTATCTCGGGCGGATCGAGGCGTTGCGAGCGATCGAGGATCACGGCGATCATCTCCGCTTCGGCGCGATGGCGACGCATGCGGATGTCCGGCCGGCCCTCGCCGCGCTCTCGCCACAGCTCGACGAATTGATGCGCCGCTTCGGCGGCGAGCAGGTGCGCAATGCCGGGACGATCGGCGGCAACATCGCCAATGGCTCGCCGATCGGTGACCTGCCGCCGGCGCTGATCGCGCTGGGGGCGAGGCTGGTCCTGGCGCGTGGGTCCTCCTCCAGTCCTCGTCCTGAGGAGCCGCCACAGGCGGCGTCTCGAAGGATGGTCCATGAGGCTCCGGGATCCTCTGGAGCCTCCTTCGAGACGCAAGCTGCGCTTGCTCCTCAGGATGAGGGCTCGAAAAGAACGAGCCGCCGCACCCTCCCCCTCGAAGAGTTCTTCCTCGACTATCGCAAGCAGGACCGCCGGCCCGGCGAGTTCGTCGAGGCGGTGATCGTCCCAAAGCCGGAGGCCGGGACGCTTTTCCATGTCTCCAAAGTGTCGAAACGCTTCGACGAGGACATCTCGGCCGTGTGCGGCGCGTTCCTCATCCGGCGCGACACAGAGGGCCGGGTCACGGAGACGCGGCTGGCATATGGCGGCATGGCGGGAATTCCCAAACGGGCCGTGGCTGCGGAAGCCGCACTGCTCGGCCGGCTCTTCGACGCGGGAGCCGTCGATGACGCCGTCGCTGCTCTGGGGCAGGACTTCACGCCGCTCGACGATATGCGGGCCTCAGCCCGTTACCGGCTTCAGGTCGCGGGCAATCTGCTGCGGCGCTTCCTGATCGAGGCCACCGAGCCGCAGACGCGCGTGCGCGTCGCCGGGCTGCTGGCGGAGGCCGCCCATGGCTGATGCCCGCCGCAGGATCGAACCCGGGAAGCCCAAGCCGCTGGCCGGATCAGCCATCGTGGGCAGCGACCGCATTCATGATTCCGCACGCAAGCATGTGGCGGGCGAAGCCGTCTATATCGACGATATCGCCGCGCCCGATGGTCTGCTTCACGCCTATCTTGGCACAGCCAGCATCGCCCATGGCCGGCTGCTCTCACTCGACCTCGGGCCTGTGAGAAATGCGCCGGGCGTGCTGGCCGTGCTGACGGCTGCCGATATCCCCGGGACCAACGACATCTCCTCGGCGCATCGGCATGACGAGCCGCTGTTCGCGGGCGAGCGCATTCTCTTCCACGGTCAGCCGCTCTTCGCCGTGGTCGCCGGGACGCGAGAACAGGCGCGCCAGGCCGCGGCTCTCGCCAAGGCGGACTATGCCGAGGAGCCCGCGCTCATCGACATCGCGGCCGCCCGCGGGAACGGCAGCGCGCTCGTCACGGAGCCGCTCACCCTCCAGCGCGGTGACCTCACCGCCGCCCTCGCCGCCAGCCCGCTCCGCCTCAAAGGCGCGATGACGATCGGCGGGCAGGAGCATTTCTATCTCGAGGGGCAGATCGCGCTCGCCATCCCCGGCGAGGACGAGGACATGCTGGTGTATGTCTCGACCCAGCATCCCTCGGAAGTCCAGCACATGGTCGCGGCGGTGCTCGGCGTCGGCTCCCATGCGGTGACGATCGAGGTCAGGCGCATGGGCGGCGGCTTCGGCGGCAAGGAGACTCAAGCCAATCTCTTCGCCTGCGTCGCGGCCCTCGCCGCCCGCAAACTGAAGCGGCCGGTCAAGCTGAGGCCCGACCGCGACGACGACATGGCGATCACCGGCAAACGCCATGATTTCGTGGTCGATTACGAGATCGGCTTCGACGACGAGGGCCGCATTCATGCGGTGGACGCGGTCTATGCGGCGCGCTGCGGCTGGAATGCCGATCTCTCCGGCCCGGTCACCGACCGGGCACTGTTCCACATGGACAATTGCTACTTTTACCCGGCGGTGCGGGCCCGCTCCGAGCCGCTCCTTACCAACACCTGCTCCAACACCGCCTTTCGGGGCTTTGGCGGGCCGCAAGGCATGGTCGGGGCCGAGCGTTTCATCGAGGAGGTCGCCTTCGCGACTGGCCTCGACCCGCTGGAGGTGCGCAGGCGCAACCTCTATGGCGGCGCCGGCCGCGATCTCACGCCCTATCACCAGACCGTCGAGGACAATATCGCCGGCGGGGTGATGGCCGAGCTGGAGCGGCGCTGCGATTATCAGGCGCGCAAGACAGCGATCCGCGAGTCCAACCGGACGAGCCCCATCGTCAAGCGAGGCATCGCCCTCACCCCGGTGAAGTTCGGCATCTCCTTCACCGCGACCTGGTTCAATCAGGCCGGGGCGCTGGTGCATGTCTACACCGACGGCACGGTTTCGCTGAACCATGGCGGCACCGAGATGGGCCAGGGGCTCTACATCAAGGTGGCGCAGGTGGTGGCGCAGGCCTTCGGCATCGGGCTCGACGATGTGAAGATCACCGCGACGACGACCGGCAAGGTGCCTAACACCTCGGCGACGGCCGCCTCTTCCGGCTCCGATCTGAACGGCATGGCCGCGCTCGACGCCTGCGAGACGATCAAGCGGCGGCTCACGGACTTCGCCGCGCGGCACTGGCAGGAAGAGCCGGAGGCGATCGTCTTCCTGCCCGGTCGGGTGAAGGTCGGCGCGCGCGAGATCGGCTTCAGGGAGCTGGTCGCCGCCGCCTATATGGCCCGCGTGCAGCTCTCTGCGACGGGGTTCTATGCCACGCCCAAGATCCATTGGGATCGCAAAACCGGGCGCGGCCATCCGTTCTATTATTTCGCCTATGGCGCGGCGGCGGCCGAAGTCGCCATCGACACGCTGACAGGCGAATACAAGGTGGAGCGGGTCGATATCCTGCATGATTGCGGGCAATCGCTGAATCCGGCGATCGACAAGGGCCAGATCGAGGGCGGCTTCGTGCAGGGCATGGGCTGGCTGACGACCGAGGAACTGGTCTGGGACAAAAAGGGCCGGCTCTGGACCCACGCGCCCTCGACCTACAAGATTCCCGTCGCCTCCGACCGGCCGCGCATTTTCAACGTGCATCTGCTGGAGGACGCGCCCAATCGCGAGCCGACGATCCACCGCTCCAAGGCGGTCGGAGAACCGCCGCTGATGCTGGCGATCTGCGTGCTGCACGCGCTCTCGGACGCGGTGGCAAGCGTTGGGGATCACAGGATCTGCCCACGCCTGGATGCACCGGCGACGCCGGAGCGGGTGCTCGATGCGGTCGAGCGCGTGCGGGCGGAGGCTGGATTGTGAGGGCGCCACCGCCCTCCCCGACGAGGCGGACCCACAGCGGGGAACCCTCTCCCATAGGGAGAGGGCAGGGTGAGGGGATGGCCACTGGACGCCGTAGCCGTGGTCTCACCGCAGCAACGGTCAGGTTCGCGCTGATACGTCCAGGGGCCTACACCTCACCCCTACCCCTCTCCTTACAGGAGAGGGGTTCCCCGCGCTTGGCTCGCAAGGTGGGAGAGAATGTATGACGCTATCCGCCTTCCTCTCCCGTCACCTGGCCGGGAGGGCGATCCTCGTTCGGATTGAGGCCGCGCTTGGCTCGACGCCCCGCGAAGCGGGCGCCTGTATGGCCGTCTCCGCGACCGCGACCGCAGGAACGATCGGCGGCGGGCAACTCGAATTCCACTGCATCGACATCGCCCGCCAGATGCTGAGCAACGACACGATCGAAGCGCATCTCGACATCCCCCTCGGCCCGCAGATGGGCCAGTGCTGCGGCGGGCGCGTCAGGGTTTCGCTGAAGCGGGCGACGCCGGCCGATCTTGCGCAGATTGCGGCCCTGGAGAAGGCGGCCCTGCTGTCGCGGCCACCTGTGCTGGTCTTTGGCGCCGGCCATACCGGCCGGGCGCTGGCGGCGGCGCTGGCGCCCCTGCCCTTCGCCGTCTCGCTGATCGACGACCGCGACGACGTCATGGCAGGCCTGCCGCCTGCCGTTACCTGCATCCGCATGGCCGATCCGGTCGATGCGGTGGCGCAGGCACCGGCAGGAGCCGCTTTCGTGGTGCTGACCCACAGCCACGCGCTGGATTACCGCCTCGCGGAGGCCGCGCTGATACGGGGCGATGCCACCTATGTCGGCCTGATCGGCTCGGCGACCAAGCGGGCGCGCTTCGAATCCGGCTTCCTTCGCTCCGGCGGCCGGCGCGAGGCGCTGTCCCGTCTCGTTTGCCCGATCGGCGGAAGCGATGTGGACGACAAGCGCCCCGAGGTGATCGCGGCCTTGACGGCGGCGGAGCTGGTGCGTTGCTTGCTTGGCAGCTCGCAGACGGCCAGAGGGAGACGGGTCCACGATGAATCAGCCGCCTGAGCAGGAGAAGCCGCCGCGGCTGGCGCTGGCCCATATCTCGAAGAGCTTCCCGGGCGTCAAAGCCAACGAGGATATCAGCCTGAGCGTGAAGCCTGGCGAAATCCATGCGCTGCTCGGCGAGAACGGCGCCGGAAAATCGACGCTGGTGAAGATCATCTACGGCGTACAGCAGGCCGACGAGGGCACGATCTCGTGGAACGGTGCGCCGGTTGCGATCCCCTCTCCCAAGACGGCGCGGCGGCTGGGCATCGGCATGGTGTTCCAGCATTTCTCGCTGTTCGACGCGATGACGGTGATCGAGAACATCGCGCTCGGCCTGGACGAAGCCTGCGACACGCACGAACTCAAGGCCCGCGTCGCGGCGATCCTGGAGAGCTATTCGCTGCCGCTCGACCCCGAGCGCGAGGTCCACACGCTCTCGGTCGGCGAGCGCCAGCGCATCGAGATCGTGCGCTGCCTGCTGCAACGGCCGAGCCTGCTGATCATGGACGAGCCGACTTCGGTGCTGACGCCGCAGGAGGTGGACCGGCTGTTCGCGACCCTGCGCCAGATCGCGTCCGAGGGCTGCGCGATCCTGTACATTTCGCACAAGCTGCATGAGATCAAGGCGCTCTGCGACAGCGCCACGATCCTGCGCGGCGGCAAGGTGGTCGCCACCTGTGACCCGAAGATCGAGACCACCAAGCGGATGGCCGAGCTGATGATCGGCGCCGAATTGCGCAGGATCGAGCATGGCGCGGTGGCTATGGCGGGACCGGCTCGGCTGATCGTCGACGGCCTGTCGATCCCCGGCGATCCGCCCTTCGGCACCGCTTTGCGCGGCGTCTCCTTCGAGGCGCGGGCGGGCGAGATCCTCGGCATTGCCGGGGTGGCCGGCAACGGCCAGGCCGAACTGCTGACGGCCCTCTCCGGCGAACGACCGGCCGCGCGGGCCGAGGCGGTGATCCTGGACGGGCGAGCGATCGGCCGGGCCGAGGCTGGGGCGCGGCGGGCGCTCGGGCTCGCCTGCGTGCCGGAAGAGCGCAACGGCCATGCCGCCGTCCCGGATTTCTCGCTGGCCGAGAACGGCATCCTGACCGCCCGGCATCGCCTGCCGCTGGCGCCGCATGGCATCATCAGCAGCGGGGCGGTCAAGCGCTTCGCGGACGGGGTGATCAAGCTGTTCGACGTGCGCACCACCGGCAATCAAGCACCCGCGCGCTCGCTCTCCGGCGGCAATCTTCAGAAATTCATCATGGGGCGGGAAATCGGGCAGGCGCCGGCCGTGCTGGTGGTCGCGCAGCCGACCTGGGGTGTGGATGCGGGCGCCGCCGCCGCGATCCGCCAGCAGCTGGTCGATCTCGCCGCCAAGGGCTCGGCGGTGGTGGTAATCTCGCAGGATCTCGACGAATTGCTCGAGCTCGCTGACCGGCTCTGCGTCATCAATGAGGGCCGGCTTTCTGCGCCACGCCCGGTGGCGAGCCTCGGCATCGACGAGATCGGGCTGATGATGGGCGGCATCCATGGCGCCGCGGAGAATGCGGAGGCGGCCCATGCTTGAGTGGCGCCGCCGGCGTGAACCCAGCGCTCTGATGCGAACCTCCAGCCCTCTGATCGCGATCGCGCTGACCATGGCGCTCGGCGTCGTCGTCTTTGGCGCGATGGGCTATGACGGGCTGAGGGCGGTGGAGAGCATCTTTATCATGCCCTTCGCCGAGCCGCAGCGCTGGGCCGATATCGGCGTGAAGGCCGCGCCGCTGGTGATGATCGCGATCGGCCTCGCCATCGGCTTTCGCGCCAATGTCTGGAACATCGGCGCGGAGGGGCAATATGTCATGGGCGCCATCGCCGGCACCGGCGTCGCGCTCGCCACCTATGGCATGAGCGGCTGGTGGATCCTGCCGGCCATGGCGCTTGCGGGTATTCTCGGCGGCATGGCCTGGGCGGCGATCCCGGCGCTGCTCAGGGTCAGGCTTCAGGTCAGCGAGATCCTCACCAGCCTGATGCTGACCTATGTCGCGGTGCAGTTGCTCTATTTCCTGGTTCGCGGACCGTGGAAGGATCCCGACGGCTTCAATTTCCCGCAGACGCGCATGTTCACCGCCGACCAGACCCTGCCCGTGATGATGGAGGGCACTTTGGTCCATCTCGGCATTCCGCTGGCGCTCGTCATCGCCGTCATCGCCTGGTTGCTGATGGAAAAAACTACGGCCGGCTATGCGGTGAAGGTGGTGGGGCTGGCGCCCGCCGCAGCCCGCCATGGCGGCTTCAGCGCCGCACGCACCACCTGGGCGACCATGCTGCTGAGCGGTGCGCTGGCGGGGCTCGCCGGCATCTTCGAGGCTTCCGGCCCCTTCGGCCAGCTCACCCCGCAATTTCCGGTCGGCTATGGCTTCACCGCCATCATCGTGGCGTTTCTCGGCCGGCTCGACCCGCTCGGCATCGTCTTCGGCGGAGTGGTGCTGGCGGCGACCTATGTCGGCGGCGAGATCGCCCAGTCCACCATCCGCCTGCCGCAGGCGGCGACCGGCATGTTCCAGGCGCTGCTGCTCTTCATGCTGCTGGCGACCGATGTGCTGGTGCGCTGGCGCCTGGTGTGGAAGCGGAGGGCGGCGCCATGACATCCGCCATCCTCGTCTCGATCGTGATGACGCTGGTCGCGGCGTCCACGCCCTTGCTGCTCGCAGCGCTCGGAGAACTCGTCGCGGAAAAGGCGGGCGTTCTCAATCTCGGCGTCGAGGGCATGATGCTCTGCGGCGCGGTGGCGGGCTTCGCCGTCGCGTTCGCGACCGGCAGCACGGGGCTTGGGCTGCTGGCCGCGATGCTGGCGGGCGTCCTGGCCGCGATGGTGTTCGCCGTGCTGGCCCTCTCGCTCGCCGCCAATCAGGTCGCGACCGGGCTGGCGCTGACCATTTTCGGAGTCGGCGTCTCCTCGCTGATCGGGGCG
>NZ_JBMDWH010000068.1:0-60005 GCF_048595345.1 Allobosea sp. | reverse complement strand
GGCCGTGATCGCCGCCTCCAAGATCGCCGGCACCGCCTGGGCCACGGCCGGAGCCTCCGCAACGGCCTGAGAGGGCCTCGGAACCTCCGCGTCATCCTGGACAAGCCGCGCAGCGGCGCTGATCCGGGATTCATCGGAGGGTTCGGTGCTCTTCGATGGACCCCGGGGCGAGCCCGGGGATGACGGAGTAGTGACGAGCGTCAGAAAAACGCTTGAAACCGTCATTCACGCGCCATTCAACCGCGATGGCTTTCAGGTTAAGACCTCGTCCACCGCCCGACGCTCCGGGCGGCACAACAGAACGGCCCTTGCTTCCATGGAACGGTTTCTCGGCGGCTCGCCGCTCAGGGTCCTGATCCGTCTGGTCTTCATCTCGCTGATCGTCGGCGCGATTCTGGCCTTTCTCGGCCTGAGCCCGCAGTCGCTCTACGAATCGGCGGTGCGTTTCCTGCGCTCGCTCACGGGCATGGGCTTCGGCGCGGTGCGCGATGTCGGGCAGTGGATCGTCGCCGGCGCGATGATCGTGATCCCGCTCTGGCTGATCAGCCGGCTGTTCGCGGCGCGCCGCTGACGCTCAGAGCCCTTCGCCGCGCGCGATCGCGGCGGCGTCGCGCCCGATCAGGGCGGTCAGGCGCGTCAGGCCCGCCCGGCGCGTCCTGTCCGCGAGGCCGGACTTGATCTGCCCAGCCAGCCCCGGCCCCTTGAACACCATCGCCGAGTAGAACTGCAGCAGCGTCGCGCCGGCGCGGATCTTGGCGAAGGCGGTCTCGGCCGAATCGATCCCGCCGACCCCGATCAGCGGGAACTGGCCGTCGACGCGCAGGAAGGTCTCGGCCAGCAGCCGGGTCGAGGCCTCGAAGAGCGGCTTGCCCGAGAGTCCGCCGGTTTCGCCGCGCGCGGCGCTGCGCAGGCTCGCCGGGCGCGCGACCGTGGTGTTGGACACGATCATGCCGTCGATGCCGCGCTTGCGGGCGACCGCGACCATGCCGTCGAGCTCGGGCAGGGTGAGGTCGGGCGCGATCTTGAGCAGGATCGGCGTGAGCCGGGCGCCCGCATTCGCCTCGTCCCGCGCCGCCAGCGTCCGCGCCACCAGATCGTCCAGCGCGTTTTCCGCCTGCAGGTCGCGCAGCCCCGGCGTGTTGGGCGAGGAGACGTTGATCGTCAGGAAATCGGCCAGCGGCGCCAGCCGGCGCGCGAGAATGGCATAGTCGGCCGCCCGATCCGCCGAGTCCTTGTTGGCGCCGAGATTGACTCCGACGAGGCCGCCGCGCCCGCGCCGGGTAGCCAGCCGTTTCGCCACCGCCTCCATGCCCTCGCTGTTGAGGCCGTAGCGGTTGATGACCGCCTCGTCCTCGGCGAGCCGGAAGACGCGCGGGCGTGGATTGCCGGGCTGCGGCAGCGGCGTGACGCCGCCCGCCTCGACGAATCCGAAGCCGAGCGCGAGCGCCCCGTCGATCGCCTCCGCATTCTTGTCGAAGCCGGCGGCCAGCCCGACCGGGTTGGGGAAGGAAAGGCCGAAGGCCTGCGTCGCCAGCACCGGATCGTCCGCGCCCGCCCTGCGCAGCGGCGCCGCCGCCAGCCCCGTCACCGTCAGCCGATGGGCCGTCTCGGCATCGAGGCTGTGGATGAGGGGGCGCGCGAGCGAGAAGAGGTGCGAGAGCATGACCGCGCTTTAGCGCAAGCCGCCCGCGCAGGAAACCGCTACGCCGGCCTTCAGCCCGCCAGATCGTCTGGAAACACATGCCCCTGCGGCCCAAGCGGCAACGGCACGACCCGGCGCACGCTCCCGAGTTCGAGCGGAGCGTAGAGATGCGGAAAGAGCGCGCCGCCGCGCGAGGGCTCATAGCGGAGCGCCGGGCCGAGATCGCCGTCCTCGACGGCGATGAGCAGCAGCCCGTCCTGCCCGGCGAAATGCCGCCGTGCCGTCTCCCGCGCCTGTTCGGCGGTGGAAAAATGGATATAGCCGTCGGCGAGATCGACCGGCGCGCCGTCGAACCGGCCGCTGCGCTCGGCTTGGGCCCAGAGGGCTGCGGGGCATATCTTGTAGATCAGCGGCATCGGAAGCCTCGCATCGGGCGGGCGGACGATCTAGCCCGTCGTGGGAAGCCCGGGCAAGCCGCCTGCCGAATGCGGCAAGAATCGGATTGAAATCTCACTGACTAGGCGATATTTCCTAATCGCGAATCCCCCGCCCGGCGGCGTGAGCGATAAGAGGCCTGCGCGATGCTGTCACATGATCAGATCTGGGGAGCGATCGACACGCTGGCCCAGCGCTACGGCTTCACCGCCTCTGGCCTCGCCCGCAAGGCAGGGCTCGACGCAACGACCTTCAACCGGTCCAAGCGCATCGCGCCCGATGGCCGCGAACGCTGGCCCTCCACCGAGTCGATCGCCAAGATTTTGCTCGCGACGGGTGCGTCCCTCGACGAGTTCATGGCTGCCGTGATGAAGCGGGATGCCGCGCCGGCGCGCACCATTCCCCTGATCGGTTTCGCCCAGGCCGGCTCGGGCGGGTTTTTCGACGATGGCGGCTTTCCGGTCGGCTCCGGCTGGGAGGAGGTGGCCTTCCCCGGCGCCAAGGACGAGAAGGCCTATGCGCTGGAGATTTCCGGCGATTCGATGCTGCCGCTCTATCGCGACGGCGACACCATCATCGTCTCGCCCACCGCCGCCGTGCGCCGGGGCGACCGCGTGGTCGTCAAGACGCTCGAAGGGGAGGTGCTGGCCAAGCAGCTCAAGCGCCAGACCCTGAAGACGATCGAGCTGGCCTCGCTCAATCCCGACCATCCGGACCGGGTGCTCAACCTCGCCGACATCGCCTTCATGGCCCGGGTGATCTGGGCGAGCCAGTAGAGCTGCGCAACGCGCAGCGTCATGGCGAGCGAAGCGATCTCGCGGCGACGGGGGACACGCCTCAGCCGCGCCGCGCCGGCAGGAAGACCTTGAAGACCGCGCCGGTCTGCGAGTCCTCGAGCTCGATCGTGCCGCCATGCAGCCGCACCAGCTCGGCCGCGACCGCGAGCCCCAGCCCCGTTCCGCCGGGCGTGACCGAGCCGCGAAAGGCCTGGAAGAGATTGGCCCGGGCCCGTGCCGGAACGCCGGGGCCGTTGTCGATCACGCGCAGGGCGACCCCGCCCGAGGTCGCGGCGGCGGCGATCGTCAGGGTCGGCCGCTCGCGCCCCTCCGTCCCCGCCTGCGTCAGCGCCTGCGCCGCATTGCGCATGAGGTTGGTCAGCACCCGCGCGATCTGGTCGGGATCGCAGGCGGCGACGAGCTCGGCCGGCACTTCGTTCTCGAAGCGCAGCAGCCCTTTCTCGCTCAGCCCGAGCAGTTCGCCCTGTTCGGCCACGAGCTGTCGCAGCCCGACCGGGCGGATCACCGGCGTCGCCTCCGCCGCCCGTCCATAGGCCAGCGTCGCCTGGCAGAAATCGATGGCACGCCCCAGCGTCGCGATGAGGCGCGGCGCGAAGCGGCGGATCTTGGCGTCCCGCGTCTCCACCAGCTGGTCGGACATGAGCTGCGCCGCCGCGAGCATGTTGCGCAGGTCGTGATTGATCTTGCTGACCGCCAGCCCGAGTTCGGCGAGATGCTTCTTGGTGCGCAGCTCGTCGGACAGCGTCGCCTGCATGCGGGCCAGCGCCCGCTCCGCCTCGCCGATCTCGTCCGCCCGCAGCGTGGGCGCGATCACCTTCTGCGGGTTTTCCGGATCGGCCTCGAACTCCATGACATTGGCGGCCAGATGCCGGATCGGCCCGATGATCATCGCATTCAGTGCGATATAGACCGCGATCGCTGTCAGCACCGTCAGCAGGAGAGAGATCAGCAGGAGGTTCCAGGAAAATTTCAGCATCGCCCGGCGCAAGGGCGCCTCGTCGATGACGATCTCGACGAAATCGGCCCCGCCGACCGCTTCCCCGACCACCCGGATCGGCATCGTCGCCGGCGAGACGAGGACAGCGACGGCCTCCTCGACGGCGCCCATCCAGCCGAGGCTGCGCAGATCCACCGAGCGCGAGACCTCCGGCGGCGGCATCGAATCGAGGCTGAGCAGCCGCCGCGCCCCGCCGATCCGCGCCGCGATGGCGCGTGCGCCGACACCCATCAGCAGCCGGTTTTCGCTGCCCTCCGGAAGCCCGTCTTCCGGTGCGCCCTCCAGCACCAGCGCGGCCACCTGCGCCGCCGCGATGCGGTCGTTCAGCCAGTTACGCCGGAAATTGGCGATGGAGGGGAAATAGATCAGCGCTTCCGCCAGCATGACGAAGAACACCGTGACGAGCAGCAGCTTGGCCGAGAGGCCGAGCCGCGTCAGGCTGCGCGGCATGCTGATCGAGAGCGGCCGGTTCTGCATCCGGCGCCCTCAGCCGAGCCGCCGCAGCAGCCCGATCCAGCGCCGGATCGCAGGGCTGCGGGTGCTCGGCAGAAGGAAGGCGAGGGCGGCCCGGCGCGACGCCTCGGACAGTGACAGTCCTGGAAACGCGACCTCCGCCAGCTGCCGCACGGTGAGTCCCGCCTTCAGCGCGACGCACCAGGGCGCGATCGACTCGCCGGCGCCATCGCCGGCGATGGTCACGTTCAGGACGCGGCCTTTCGCATCGGTGACGATCTTGACGAAACCCTCGCTCTCGCCCGCTGCGAGGGCGGCGGGCGTCTCCGCGAAGGGCCAGCGCAGGGCACGCAGGCGCCCCGGCGCTTGGTCCGCCGCCGCCAGCGGGGCGCCGATCGTCGCGATGCCGGGCCGGCTCCAGACGGTTCGGGCAATGCGCGCGGGCTCGATTCGCCCGGCCTGCCGCAGCAGCACGGCCTTGACCACGAGGCCGACATGCTCATCGCCCGCCAGGGCGTCGGTGACGGCCGCCGCGCCGCCGGCACAGCTGCCGACCGCATAGACCCGGCGATTGGCCGTGCGCAGCCCGGCATCGACGACGATCCCCGCATCGTCGCTGCCGATGCCGGCGAGGTCGAGTTCGAGCCCGCCGATCTGTGCCTGCCGCGCGTCGCCCGGCACCAGGACGCTCTTCGCCTCGATCAGCCTCTCGCCGCCGGCCGCCGCGACTGTCAGGCGCACGCCCTTCGCGTCGCCCTCCGCCCCCGCGATGTCGGCGTCCTCATGCAGCTCGAGCCCCTCGCGCAGCAGGCGGCGGCGCAGCAGCATCACCGCCTCGGCATCATGCTGCGGCAGCAGCCCGCTCGGTGCGACGATCGCGACGCTGCTGCCCAGCCGCTGCAGCGCCTGGCCCAGCGCCACCGCGCGCGGCCCGCCGCCCAGCACGGCCAGCCGCTCCGGCAGCCGCACCATACCGGCCAGGCCGTGTTCGGTCAGCACGGTGGCGGGATCCAGCCCGGCGACGGCGATCGGCAGAGCGGGTGCCGAGCCGGTGGCGATGACGAAGCGCCGCGCCTTGATCCGCCGGTCGCCCACCGCGACCGTGCTGCGGCTGACGAAGCGAGCCTCACCGCGCAGCAGCGTGATGCCGAGCGCGGCCAGCCGCTCGGCGCTGTGGTTGGCGCGCGGCACCGAAAGGACCCGCTGAACGTGATCGTGCAGGCGTTCGCCGCGCCACGGGGCGGGATCGGTCCCGGCGCCGAGGCGTTCGGCATCGCGGATCGCCTGCGCCCTTGCGCCGGCTTCGACCAGCGCCTTCAGGACGAGCGCGGCCTCGCTGCCTCCGGGCTCGCCGCGCTCGACCAGCACCACCGGCACGCCGAAGGCGGCGGCGGCGCTGGCGATCGCGATGCCGCGGGCCCCCGCGCCGATGACGCAGAGATCGGGTGTCGAAGCGGCCTGTCTCGCCGCCCTGGCCTCGCCGTCGCTCAATGGATGATGCGCTCCGCCTGTCTCGCTTCGCTGATGCGTCGTCGGCCCGGCGGAATCAAGGCGGGGAAGCGATTTCCCGCCTCTCTTCAGGCGACGTCGCGGTCGCTGTCGTTCGGGGCGGGGACGAGCGGCTGGGGCCGGCCGAAGAGATAACCCTGAGCGCGCTGGGCCCCGAGCAGCTGCACCGCGATACGCTGCTGGTCCGTCTCGATGCCTTCCACCACCACCGTCATCTGCAGTCGGCGCGCGAGCTGGCAGACGGCTTCGATGATCGCTTTGGAAACCTCGCTGAGATGCACGTCCCGCGCGAAGCTCTGGTCGATCTTCACCTGCGCGATCGGATAGCTCGACAGATAGGCCAGCGACGAATAGCCGGTGCCGAAATCGTCCAGCGCGAAGCTGACCCCGAGTGCCCGCAGCCCCTCCAGCACCGAGAGCGCCTGCTTGCTGTCGTCCACGAGGACGGATTCGGTGATCTCCAGCGTCAGGCGCGAGGAGGCGAGGCCAGAACTCAGCAGGGCGCTCTTGACCGTCTCGACCAGATGGCGCGGATCCCGGAACTGCAGCGTCGAGACGTTGACCGACACCCCGATATCGCTGTCCCAGCCGGCGGCGTCCCTGCAGGCCTGCAGGATCGCCCAGTCGCCCATCTCGCCGATCAGCCCCGATTGCTCGGCGATCGGGATGAAGATGCCGGCCGGCACCGTGCCGCGCACGGGATGGTGCCAGCGCATCAGCGCCTCCCGCGAGACGATCTTCTGCGTCTTCAGGTCGATGATCGGCTGGTAATGCAGCGAGAGCTGCCGCTCGGCGATGGCCTGGCGCAGATCGGTCTCGATATCGTGCCGCTCGCTGATCTCCTCCGCCATGGCCGGGTTGAAGAAGATCAGCACGTTCCGCCCGGCGGCCTTGGCCTTGTAGAGCGCGGTGTCGGCATGGCGCAGCAGGTCGGCGGCATTCGATCCGTCATGCGGCGCCATGGCGATGCCGATGCTGGCGGTGACGTAGACCGTCTTGCCGTCTGCATCGAAGGGGCGCGCCATCACGTCGATCATCCGCTGGGCGATCGCCCTGACGACGGTGTGGTTGGCGGAGGGCAGGATCAGCAGGAATTCATCGCCGCCGAAGCGGGCGAGCCGGTCGTTGCCGCGCGTGACGCCGCGCAGGCGGCTGGCGGTCTCCATCAGCACCAGATCGCCGATATCGTGGCCGAGCGTGTCGTTGACCTGCTTGAACCCGTCGAGATCGACGTAGAGCAGGGCGAAGATCTCGCCCGTGCGCTCGAGCCGGGCGAAGGCCTCGGCGATATGGGTATTGTATTCGAAGCGGTTCGGCAGGCCGGTCAGCTCGTCGAAGCGCGCCATCTGCTCGATGAGCGCCGCCGTGCGTTTGCGCTCGGTCGCATCCTCGGTCAGCATCAGAATGCCGCCTTCGGCCGCGGGCGCGAAGGTCACGACCAGGATCAGCCCGGTGCGGGTGGCGACCTCGCGGCTGGCCGGCTGCTGCTGAGCCTGCACATCCGCCAGCGCGGCGCCGAGATCCTTCAGCTGCTCGGAATCGATCACCTCCCGCTCGACCAGAAACCGCGCGATCGCGGTCAGAGGCGTGCCCGGCAGGGCGAGTGTGTCGGGCAGGCCGTAGAGCGCGGCGTGCGGCTTGTTGCTGACGGCGAGTTTCAGCGAACGGTCGAACATCGCCAGCCCGTCGATCATGGTGTTGAGCGCGGCGTCGAGCGTCAGGTTCTGTGAGTGCAGCGCCGAGGCCAGCGCCTTGGACTGCTTGGTGGCGTCGCTGAGTGCCAGCAGGTTGCGGTGAAGCGAATTGGTGATCGCGATGTTCGCCGCGACATAGAGAAAAGCGAAATAGCCGATATAGCGGTAATAGGGGTTGCTCGCGCCGATGAGCCCCAAAGCCATCGGCACGCAGAACATCAGCAGCTGCACCGCGACGAATTTCGGCCGTCCGGCATTGCGCGAGACATAGCCCGAGGCGAGCGCGATGGTCGAGGACACCGAGGTGATGTGCGCGGCCGCGTCGTTGGTGTCGACCAGCGCGACATAGCAGCTGTAGCCGAGCGCCGCGCTGAAGGCCGTTGCGCCGAGGAAATAATTCCGGTCCCAGCGGCGGGTCTGCGTATAGCTGTCGTCGGCATGGTTGCGCCGGCGATAGGCCGCCACCGTCATCAAGCGCAGCGCCACGATCAGCGTGACGAGCAGCGTCAGCGTGAGGAAGACGCTGTCGCGCGTCGAAACCCAGCACAGGAGCGGGGTGAGAATGCCGGCGATGCCGCCGGGAACGATCGAGGCAGGCGAGGAGAACAGGGAATTGACCAGCAGCGTATAACCGGTCAGGTCGACCTCTCCGACCTTTCCCTGGGCAGCCCCGTTCAAACGCTTGAGAGCGTCTGCCATTCAATTCCGCTTTCCGCAGCAAGCTGGAGCGCTTGCGGCATGTCCGGTCGGCGCGCAGTGGAATTGGTTCTAAACGGGAGAGGTAAACGCTTCGTGAGCCGCGCCGCCGGGCGGGTTCAGGCGTGGGCGACGTGCCGCTGATAGACCCGCGCCAACATGCGGTCCTGCGTCTGGGCGATGCGCTGGAGCTTGGAGATCGCGCTGGGGCTGAGCCGCAGCATGCAATCGGCCCAGATCTGGCCAAGATGCGCCAATTCCTCGCGCAGATCGCCCGAGCGGCGGTTGAAGGCCGAGAACAGCGCGGTCCGGGCCGCGTGGATCGGCAGCGACTCCGCGCAGTATTTGCGGATCCACGCCTCGCCCGTGCCCTCGGGGACCACCGCTTCCAGCCCGCCGGCAAGGTGGAATTCCCGCGCGCTCATCTCCTCGCCGGAGAGCAGCATCTGTTCGGCGGCGCGCTGGCCCATCCGGCGCGACAGGATCGCCACCGCCGTGATCGGGAAGTGGTTGAACTTGATCTCCGGATAGACGAACGAGGCCTGCTCCTCCGCGATCATGACGTTGCAGGAGCGTGGCGCGTCGATGCCGCCGCCGATCGCCTTGGCATGGATCGTCGAGAGCGTGATCACGAGGCCGTTGAGACCACTCGCATTCCACACCGCGCCCTCCGCCGAGAGCCGCGCGTATTCGGTGAGCGCCGCCCGGTCGTTCCGCGCCAGGCAGTCCAGATAGAAGTCGAGATCGCCGCCCAGGGTGAAGAACGGACCCGTGCCACGGAAGGCGAGGAAGCGCACCGGAGCCCGGTGATACTGGTCCGGGGCGCCCCAGAGTGCGAAGACCGCGCCCTGGATCTTCACCAGGCTGTCAAGCAGCTGCAGCGTAAAGACCGGCTTCAGCTCCGGCTTGATCGTGATCCAGAGCGTCTTGATCGCCTCCTCATAGGCGAGTTCGACTTCGGGCAGAAAGCCCGCATTGTAGCGGATCGCATCGATGACTTCGCAGCTCTCGGCCAAAGCCGGATGCCGAATGGGTGCCTTCGCCGTCACTGACTGGAACATGCCGCAACTCCCCGCAACCTCACCGCGCCAACTTAAACGAGCTTAACGAAGTGTAAACGAAATCTGCGGGAAATGGTTAATGTCATTAAGTAATTTCGCTGACCAAAGGTCAGGCCGCAGAAGCCTTCGACGCGGCGCCTCTCAGGCACAATCCGTGCCGTCTGGGCAGTCCCGCCCGGCATCGGCCAGATCGGGCGGCGCGGCGCCCGCTGCGGACGGCTCCGGCGAGGGGTGCGGCCTTGGCGGCGGCGACCGGCGCGAGCCGCCGCTGCCCCGGAAGGACACGCCGCCCGGTATCTCGCATGTGCCGGATCGGCACGTCGCGCGATCTTCTTGCCGGCGGGCCGATGCGCGGCTAACGATGGCGCCGCGAATCCGCCGCCTTTGCCGGCGATCGTCGCGTTCTTTCCTCAGCGTGCGGTCACGATGATCCAACTGCTTGCCGGGGCAAGGGATTTGGCCCAAGAGGGTCTGCGCCTGAAGGGTCTGCGCCTGTCGGTTCCAAGTTCTCGTGAAGCCCCCGCACCGTCCGAGTTGATGCCGTGACTCGTTCCACCGCCGAAGACGAAAAGCAGGCGCGCCTCGCCGCCGCGCTGCGCGAGAACCTGAAGCGCCGCAAGGCGCAGGCCCGCGCCCGTCGCACGGAGGAAGCGGCCTGCGATCGACCTTCCCCGCCCGCTCAGGCCGACGATCGGCGGAGCTGATTAACCCGACAATGCCATGCCGCGGCCGCAGCCGCCGGCCGAGGACATCACCATGGACAAGATCCGCATCACCGGGGGCCAGCGCCTCGAAGGCGTCATACCGATCTCCGGCGCGAAGAATGCCGCGCTGCCGCTGATGATCGCGAGCCTGCTGACCGACGAGACGCTGACGCTGACCAATGTGCCGCGCCTGTCGGACGTGACGGCGCTCTCGCGCATCCTCTCCAACCACGGCGTCGATCGCACCGTCGCCGGCCGGCGCATCGGCCAGTCGGCCGAGACGGGGCAGACCATCTCGCTGACCGCCCGCCAGATCGTCGACACCTGCGCGCCCTACGAGCTGGTCTCGACCATGCGCGCGAGCTTCTGGGTGATCGCGCCGATCCTCGCCCGCATGGGGGAGGCCAAGGTGTCCCTTCCCGGCGGCTGCGCCATCGGCACCCGGCCTGTCGATCTGCTGCTGATGGCGCTGGAGCGCCTGGGTGCCGAGATCGCCATCGAGAACGGCTATGCGCTCGCAAGAGCGCCTCAGGGGCTGAAGGGCGCGGAGATCGTCTTCCCGAAGGTCACGGTCGGCGGCACGCATACCGCGCTCATGGCGGCGGTGCTGGCCAAGGGTACCACCGTGATCGAGAACGCGGCCCGCGAGCCTGAGGTCACCGATCTCGCCGCCTGCCTGACCAAGATGGGCGCGAAGATCGAGGGCGCCGGCACCTCCCGCATCGTCGTGGAGGGCGTCGCGCGGCTGGGCGGGGCGCATCATGCGGTCCTGCCCGACCGGATCGAGACCGGCACCTATGCCATGGCGGTGGCCATGACCGGGGGCGATGTGGAGTTGCAGGGCGCCCGGCTCGACCTGCTGCAGGCCGCCTTCGACGTGCTCGTCCGGTCCGGCACCGAGGTCAGCGCCACGGCCGATGGCGTGCGCGTGCGCCGCAATGGCGGCGGTATCGCTCCGGTCGATGTCGAGACCGAACCCTTCCCCGGCTTCCCGACCGATCTCCAGGCCCAGTTCATGGCGCTGATGACGGTGGCGCAGGGCACCTCCCGCATTCGCGAGACCATCTTCGAGAACCGCTTCATGCATGTGCAGGAGCTCGCCCGCCTCGGCGCCCGCATTCGTCTCGATGGCGACGTCGCCATTGTGGAGGGCGTGCCCAAGCTCACCGGCGCGCCGGTGATGGCGACCGATCTGCGGGCCTCCGTCTCGCTGGTGATCGGCGGGCTCGCGGCGCAGGGCGACACCACGATCAACCGCGTCTACCATCTCGACCGCGGTTTCGAGGCGCTGGAGGCCAAGCTCACCCGTTGCGGCGCGATCGTCGAGCGCATCAGCGGCTGAGGGACAGGCCGGGTTCGGCTCCACCTCCGCGATTGATTTTCCGGGCCGGGCTCGCCACAAACAATCCCATGTCCGACGCCGTCGCCGAACCCCTGAAGCTCGTCGCGCTCGATGCCGACGATCTCGCCATCGTCTCCGCGCATCTCCAGGACGCCGTCCTGAAGACGGCGGATATCGTCTACCTGCCCAGGGAGCGGCGTTTCGCCCTTGCCGCGCGTCGCTTCGACTGGGAAGGCGCCGTGCAGGGCCATCGCCGGCGCCGGCTGACCGCGCTGCACTTCGACCGGGTGCTGGCCGTGCGCTCCAGCCAGCTCGACAAGGACGATGCCGGGCGGGTGCTGAACCTGCTCGCCATCACCTTCGATGTCCGGCAGGAACCGGCCGGAGACGTGACGCTGCATTTCTCGGAAGGCGCCGCCATTCGCCTGACCGTCGAATGCATCGAGTCGCAGATGAAGGATCTCGGCCCGGTCTGGGAAGCGGTCGCCACACCCGATCATCCCGAGGGCTGAGCCCGTTCTTTTCCGCGCCCGCGGCTTCAACCGCCGGCGCCCTTGATCTAAAGAGCGGGCCAACCTCGGCCCTCATCCTGAGGAGCAAGCCCTGATGGCTTGCGTCTCGAAGGATACTCCGGACTTCCTCGGAAGCTTCTGGATCATCCTTCGAGACGCGCCTGCGGCGCTCCTCGCGATGAGGGTTGTGCAAGACCAACTTCAGGGTCGAAGGACAACGCATGCCGATCAGGCTCGACGACAGGGATGCCGGTTTCGCGGCGGATTTCGCCGCTCTCCTCTCCGCCAAGCGGGAGGTCTCGGAGGAGGTCGACCGCGTCGTAGCGGACATCATCGCCGAGGTTCGGGCGAAGGGCGACGCGGCGCTGATCGGCTATACCAGCCGTTTCGACGCTCTCGACCTCACCCCCGAGACGCTCCGGGTCAGCGAGGCCGAGATTGACGCGGCCATCGCCGCCTGCCCGGCTGAGCTGCTGGAAGCGCTGGAGACGGCGCGCGCGCGCATCGAGACCTATCACGCCCGCCAGAAGCCCGCCGATTCCTGGGTCGAGGACGAGGCGGGCGTCGGCAGCGGCTGGCGCTGGAGCGCGATCGAGGCGGTCGGCCTCTATGTGCCGGGCGGCACGGCGAGCTATCCCTCCTCGGTTCTGATGAACGCGATCCCGGCGAGGGTCGCGGGCGTGCCCCGCATCGTCATGGTCGCGCCGACGCCGAAAGGCGAGACCAATCCGCTGGTGCTGGCGGCGGCGAGGCTCGCCGGCGTCGACGAGGTCTATCGCATCGGCGGTGCCCAGGCCGTCGCCGCCCTGGCCCACGGCACCGCGACCATCGCCCCCGTCGCCAAGATCGTCGGTCCCGGCAACGCCTATGTCGCCGCCGCCAAGCGCCGCGTCTTCGGCCAGGTCGGCATCGACATGATCGCCGGCCCCTCCGAGGTGCTGGTCATCGCTGATGGCAGCGCCAATCCCGACTGGATCGCGGCCGATCTCCTGGCCCAGGCCGAGCACGACGCCTCCGCCCAGTCGATCCTGATGACGGACGACGCCGCTCTCGCCGCCGAGGTCGAGAAGGCGGTGGAAAGCCAGCTCGCCACCTTGCCGCGGGCCGGGATCGCCGGAGCCAGCTGGCGCGATTTCGGCGCGATCCTGCTGGTGGGCGATCTGGAAGCAGCGGTGCCGCTGGTCGATCGGCTGGCGCCCGAGCATCTCGAAATCATCACCGCCGACCCGGACCGGCTGGCGGGGATGATCCGCAATGCGGGCGCGATCTTCCTCGGAGGGCATACGCCCGAGGCGATCGGCGATTATGTCGGCGGTCCCAACCATGTCCTGCCGACGGCGCGCTCGGCCCGGTTTTCCTCCGGCCTCGGCGTCGGCGATTTCATGAAGCGCACCTCGCTGCTGCGCTGCTCGCCCGAGGGGCTGCGCGCGCTGGCGCCCGCCGCGACGCGATTGGCGCAGGCGGAGGGCTTGCAGGCCCATGGCCGTTCCGTAACGATCAGGCTCAATCTCTAGACCAGCGCGCGTCCGGTCGGGGCGCAAGAGAGTCCAAGGCCGCGCGAAAGCGGCGCCATGACGGGAGGCCGGATGCCGGGCGAAGCGATCTCGAACAAGCACTGCCTCGTCGGCGTCACGCTGGACGAATCCTCGCTGGGTCGCGGCACGCCGGACCAGGAGCACGAGCGCGCCATCGCGATCTACGATCTGATCGAGAAGAACCGCTTTCTGCTGCCGGAGCATGAGGGCGGGCCCTATCTCGTCCATCTCGCGCTGGTCGAGCGCCGTCTCGTCTTCGAGATCCGGACGGCCGATGGCGGGGCGGTCATCACCCATCATCTGTCGCTCAGCCCGCTGCGCCGCATCGTCAAGGATTACGAGCTGGTCTGCGAGAGCTATTACGCCGCCATCCGCACCCAGACGCCCGAGCAGATCGAGGCGATCGACATGGGCCGGCGGGGCTTGCATGACGAGGCTGCGAACATCCTGCTGGAGCGGCTTGCGAACAAGGTCGAGATCGATTTCGACACCGCCCGCCGGCTGTTCACCCTCATCTACGCACTGCACTGGAAAGGCTGAGGCGCTTGAGCGCGCAGGAGCAGCCCGGCCCGATCCTGCCCCCGCCCGGCGAGGACCGGCCGCTCCGCCGCGTCCAGAGCGTGCTCTTCATGTGCGCGATGAACGCGGTGCGCTCGCCCATGGCCGAGGCGCTGACGAAGCACTTTTTCGGCAAATCCGTCTATGTGCAGTCGGCCGGCGCGCGGAAGGGCGAGTTCGACGGCTTCGCCCAGGCGGTGCTCGACGAAATCGGCATCGATCTTGGCCGCCACAAGCCGAAATCCGTCGAGGAACTGGAGGAGTGGGAGGGCCTCAATTTCGATCTCATCGTCTCGCTCTCGCCGGAGGCGCACCACAAGGCGCTCGACCTCACCCGCACCGTCGCCGCCGAGGTCGAATACTGGCCGACCATGGACCCCACCATCGTCCAGGGCTCTCGCGAGCAGAAGCTCGATGCCTATCGCGATGTCCGCGACGGGCTGATCCGCCGCATCAAGGAGCGCCTGCGCTCCTGAGCCGTCTTTTTCCACTTGGTATGGCTTGGTGGAGGACGATGCCGCAGGAGAATTCACGAATCTGATTTGGAGAATTGATCCAAATCTGACGGAATAGTGACGATCGGAAACCAAAGGTTGCAGGCGGGTTTTCTACATTGAATTTGTGTTTAATGGCGCGAGAATTTCCCTAGAGATATTCTGTCGGATTAACAAAGAATTCATCCGGAAACGGTTGTTTCATCGAGAATCGTGACTTCGGATGAAATCCAATGCCTCTCCCTTCTGACCGCAGCGCCGCGACCGGCGAGCGGGCGGTGAAGGCCGCTGCGGGCATCGCGCTCGTTGCAGCCCTTATGATCCTGACCGGCCTGTCCGCGGTGGCGAGCCTGCCTTCGCAGAGCGCCACCGAGCCGAGCGCCATCGTCTTCGCGCCCTGGGTCGGCTCCGATCAGGCGCTCTTGCGCAGTTTCGATGCCGGCTACCGTGTGCTGCGCCTGGGCCGGCTCGACACCATCGTCATCGTCGCGGCGGAGCCGCAGGCCCGGCCTCTTCCCGCCGGCAGCGTGCTGTCGCTGGCGCTGAAGGGCCTCGCCGGCTGTCTCGACGCGGCAGAGGAGGCGAAGGGGCGGTGACGAACCTGTCGCTGGACATTCTGCGAAAGCGCGTCGCCAAGGCGCTCATCGGGCTCGCCCTGATGCATGTGCCGCTGATCGCGCTGAGCCTTTGGGCCCATGGCGAGGCGGGCATCGCGTCACTGAGCCTGCTGGCCGCCACGGCGCTCGTGCTGCCCTTGCTCTATCGCGTCGCCGGCGCGGCGCGGGTGACCCAACTCTCGGTCGCCACCGTGCTGATCGGCCAGGTCTCGATACTCGTCTTCAGCTTTGCCGGCCATCCCTGGCAGTCCGACATGCACATGTACTATTTCGCTGTGCTGGCGCTGCTCGCCGGCTTCTGCGACTGGCGCCCGATCGTGCTCGGCGCCGCGCTGACGGCCTGCCATCACCTCGCCTTGCAGTACATGCTGCCCGCGGCTGTGTTCTATCAGGGCGGAAGCCTGGTTCGCGTTCTCCTCCACGCCGTGATCGTCGTGATCGAGACGTCCTTCCTCGCGACTTTCGCCGTTCTGCTGCAGCGCCGAATCGTTCGGGGCGACGAGAATTTCGCCCGCGCCGCCGCTGCGGCCGAGCGCGAGAGGCTAGTCCATGAGAAGGAGCGCGAGCTCGCCGCCAGTCTCGCCGAACGCAGCGTCCAGCTGACCGAGCTGGTCGCCTCCTTCCGCGACCGGATCGAGCAGGCGACGGTGCGGCTCGACGAAGCCGCGGACGCCATGGGCAACAAGGCCGCCTCGCTGACCGAAACCTCCGAACAGGCGCGGCTCCAGACCTCTCATGTGTCGCAGTCGGCTGCGGGCACGATGGACAGCATCGAGCAGCTTGGAGCCGCCTCGACGCAGCTCGTCGCCTCGATTTCGGAGATCGGTCGCAACGCCACCGATTCCGCCGACAAGTCGAAATCGGCCGCGCATCGGGCGCGCCATGCCCAGCAGCAGATAGCCACGCTCGCCCACCACAGCGGCAATGTCGGAGCCGTGGTGGACATCATCCGCGGCATCGCCTCGCAGACGAGCATGCTGGCGCTCAACGCGACGATCGAGGCGGCCCGTGCCGGCGAAATGGGACGCGGCTTCGCCGTGGTCGCCAACGAGGTGAAGCTGCTGGCCTCGCAGACGGCGAAGGCGACCGACGACGTTTCCGCGCAGATCGGGGCGATGCAGGGGGCGACGCAGAGCTCTTTGAGCGCGATCCTGGAAATCGTGCAGGCGATCGCCGAGGTCGAGCAGCTCTCCGACGCGATCGCCGCCTCGGTGAACGAGCAGGGCAAGGCCACCTCGGAAATCGCCTATCAGGTCGGATTGTCGTTCGAGGGCGCCCAGCGCAGCGCCGATGTCGCGGCCGGCTTCACGGCCGTGACCGCGCAGGCCCATGCTGCGGCCGAGAAGCTTGAGGAAACCGCCTCTGCCGTGGCGCGCCAGGCCCAGGCGATCCGCTCCGATGTCGCCGGCTTCTGCAGCCGCGTCGCCGCGGTCTGATCTACCAGGGACGGCCCGGTCCCACGGGACCGATGCCCAGATGAACACCCAGACTCGCCCCGATGTCGGAGAAGCTCTCGCGCCGCCCCAGCGCCCGCCCCGTCACGCCCGGCCCGAAGGCGAGGATCGGCACATGCTCGCGCGTATGGTCCGTGCCGCGCCAGGTCGGGTCGTTGCCATGGTCCGCGGTGATGACGGCGAGATCGCCCGGCCGCAACACGCCCTCGATGCGCGGCAGCATGCGGTCGAAGGCTTCGAGCGCCGCGGCATAGCCCGGCACGTCGCGCCGGTGGCCATATTCGCTGTCGAAATCGACGAGGTTGACGAAGCAGAACCCGCCATCCGGCAGCCTGTCCCAGGCCTCCAGCGCCGCCTCCACCATCGCCGCATTGCCGAAGGGCTTGATCTCCTTGCCGGTGGCGCGATGGGCGAAGATGTCGCCGATCTTGCCGACGGTGATGACGCTGCGGCCCTGCGCCGCCAGCCGGTCGAGGATCGTCTCGCCGGGCGGGGGAATGGCGAAGTCCTTGCGGTTGCCGGTGCGCTGGAAGCCCTGCCCGGGCGAGCCGGCGAAGGGCCGCGCGATCACCCGTCCGATCCGCAGCGGATCGACCAGCCTGCGCACCGTGCGGCACAGGTCATAGAGGCGCTCGAGCCCGAAATGCTCCTCATGTGCCGCGATCTGCAGCACGGAATCGACCGAGGTGTAGCAGATCGGCTTGCCTGTCCGGAGATGCTCGGCGCCGAGCTCCTCGATCACCGTGACGCCGGAGGCGTGCTTGTTTCCGAGAATGCCGGGCAGGACGCCTTCCTTCACGATCGCAGCGACGAGTTCGGGCGGAAAGGACGGATCCAGCGCGGTGAAATACCCCCAATCGAAGGTGACGGGGCAGCCAGCGATCTCCCAATGGCCGGAGGGCGTGTCCTTGCCGCGGCTGGTTTCCACGCCATAGCCCCAAAGGCCTTGCGGCTCGGCGGGCTTGGCGAGACCTGCCGGAGGCCGTCCGGTCGAGGCTTCGCAGGCATGGGCGAGGCCGAGCCGCGCCAGGTTCGGCAGAGCGAGCGGTCCGCTGCGCAGCCCGTCGCGGTCGCCTGAACCGGCGGCGCACGCCTCAGCGATATGGCCGAGCGTGTCCGCGCCTTCGTCGCCATAGGCGGGTGCGTCGGCGGCGCCGCCGCAGCCGACCGAATCCAGAACGATGAGAAGAGCGCGGGCCATGCTCACTCCCTGACGGCGGCGGCCGCGACCGGCTCGATGTTCAGCGCCGCCGCCAGCAGCGCCTGGGTGTAGGGCACCTGCGGGCGCTCGAAGATCGCCTCCGCCGGCCCTTCCTCGACGACCTTGCCGTTCTGCATCACGACGACGCGGTGGGACAGCGCCCTCACCACCTTCAGATCGTGGCTGATGAAGAGATAGCCGAGTTTTCGCCTGGCCTGGAGGCCACGCAGCAATTCGACGATCTGCGCCTGCACGGACATGTCCAGCGCCGAGGTCGGCTCGTCCAGCACCACGAATTTCGGGTCGAGCGCCATGGCGCGCGCGATCGCGATGCGCTGGCGCTGCCCGCCGGAGAATTCGTGCGGATAGCGATCCATCGCCGAAGGATCGAGCCCGACATCGGCGAGCGCCCCGGCGACGATCTCGCGCTTTGCCTCGTATGAGAGGCCCTGCTGTTGCACGCCGAGCCCCTCGGCCACGATCTCCGCCACCGACATGCGCGGCGAGAGCGAGCCATAGGGGTCCTGGAACACGACCTGCAGATCCTTGCGCTTCGGCCGCACCTGCTTGCTCGACAGCCCGTCGATGCGGTCGCCGAGGAAGACGATCGGCCCCTCGGACGAAATCAGCCGCAGGATCGCGAGCCCCAGCGTCGTCTTGCCCGAGCCGGATTCGCCGACGACGCCCAGCGTCTCGCCTTCGCGCACCTTCACCGAGATGCCGTCCACCGCCTTAACATGGCCGGTAACGCGGCGCAGGAAGCCGGTCTTGATCGGGAACCAGATCTTCATCGGCCCGGCTTCCAGCAGCGTGGCGGCATCGGCCGGCACCGGCTCGGGGCGGCCCTTCGGTTCGGCCGCCAGCAGCCGCTGCGTGTAGGGGTGCTGCGGATTCGCGAAGATCGTGGCGACCGGTCCTTCCTCGACCACCTTGCCCTTCAGCATCACCACGACACGGTCGGCGATACGCCGCACGATGCCGAGGTCATGGGTGATGAACAGCATCGCCATGCCGAGCCGGCCCTGAAGCTCCTTGAGCAGCTTGAGGATCTGCGCCTGCACGGTGACGTCGAGCGCCGTTGTCGGCTCGTCCGCGATGAGCAGGTCCGGCTCGTTGGCGAGCGCCATGGCGATCATCACCCGCTGGCGCTGCCCGCCGGAAAGCTGATGCGGATAGGCCCCGAGCCGGCTTTCCGCGTCGCGGATGCCGACCAGCCCGAGCAATTCCAGCGTGCGCGCCCGCGCCGCTTCGCCGCGCAGCCCCTTATGCAGCTCGAGGATCTCGCCGATCTGCTTCTGGATGGGATGGAGCGGGTTCAGCGAGGTCATCGGCTCCTGGAACACCATGGTGATGTCGTTGCCGCGCACCTTGCGCATCGCGTCCTCGTCGGCCGCGATCAGGTCCTGCCCCTTGAACAGCACCTTGCCGGAGGGATGGCTCGCCGCCGGGTAGTTCAGCAGCTTCAGGATCGAGAGCGCCGAGACCGACTTGCCCGAGCCGGACTCGCCGACGATCGCGACGGTCTCGCCCTTGTCGATCGAGAAGGAGACGCGATCGACCGCGAGCATCTCCTGTCCGCCCTGGCGAAAGGCGACGGAGAGGTCTTCGACGGAGAGGAGGGGGGAGGGGGTCAAGATGTTATCCGTTTTGCGAGTTCGTCGATTGCAGCGTCGTCAAGCGCAACAATTTCGATCCTCGAACCCTCGACATGCCGGGCAATGGCGTTGCTCAGACGCTCATCTCCTGTAACGAAATGACTGCAGCCTGCGAGCACGGCGCTTGCGAAGTGGATCGCGTCAGGTGCCTTGAGCGAGCCAGAGTGATCGCGCGACGCAGTCGCCCTGAGCCAAGCTGCCGTCCTTAGAGTTTCCGCGTCAATCGCCGAGGTTTTGAGAAAGAGCCCGTCGGAAACGAGGTTGCGCGTATACCAATCGCGAAGAGCGCCGCTTTCCGATCTGATCTGTGCATCAGGGCTCTCGATATCGTGGAGCGGGCGCACGAGAACCTCTAGAAGCGAAAGTTCGCATGTACGGAGCAGAGTATCTCCGTTGAATGCATCAATCATAAGGTTCGCGATTGACTGCCCCGCCGGGGTGAATTTCTCTCGCGCTTCGATGATCGCACAGGCGTCGAGATAGATCAGCATCGACGCGATCAGTCGTCCCACTCGTCCCGCAGTGCCCTGACGCGTTCAACCGAATCGGAAGGGCTTGGCTTGAGTCGGCTACGGAGTTCGCGCAGTTCTGCGATTGCAGCCTTATGATCCCGCAGTTCGCGAACCGCATCTTCGGCAACGATTGTCACCGTCACGGTTTGCACCAGTCCAAGCTCTGTCCGCAAATCATCCGGTAGTTTCTCGACCGGATAGTGCTCGCGCACGATCTTGTTCATCGCCTTCTCCTCGCAGACGATCCTAGCACATCCCTCATGCGAACGTCTTCCGCGGGTCGAACGCGTCCCGCACCGCCTCGCCGATGAAGATCAGCAGCGAGAGCATCAGGGCGATCACCGCGAAGCCGGACAGCCCCAGCCAGGGCGCCTGGAGATTGGCCTTGCCCTGCGCCAGCAGCTCGCCGAGCGAAGGCGAGCCGGGCGGCAGCCCGAAGCCGAGGAAGTCGAGCGAGGTCAGCGTCGTGATGGAGCCGTTGAGAATGAAGGGCAGGAAGGTCAGCGTCGCCACCATCGCGTTGGGGAGCAGATGGCGCCACATGATGGCGCGGTTCGACAGGCCGAGCGCCCGGGCGGCGCGGACATATTCGAAATTGCGCGCCCGCAGAAACTCGGCGCGCACCACGCCGACCAGCGAGACCCAGGAAAACAGCAGCAGGATGCCGAGCAGCACGAAGAAGCTCGGCGTGATGATGGCCGCCACGATGATCAGCAGGTAGAGCGCCGGGATCGAGGTCCAGATCTCGATCAGTCGCTGGAAAATCAGGTCCGTCCAGCCGCCGAAATAGCCTTGCACCGCACCGGCGGCGATGCCGATGACCGAGGAGAACCCGCACAGGATCAGCCCGAACAGCACCGAGATGCGGAACCCGTAGATCAGCCTCGCGACCACGTCCCGGCCCTGATCGTCGGTGCCGAGCCAGTTCCATTCGAGGTCGCGGCAGGTCGAGCCGCCATTGCGCTCGGCGATCGCCTTGCACTGCTCGTCCTTGAGCATCCAGGTCGGCGGGGCGGGCGCCGGCACGGGCAGGTCGAGATTGTTGGTGTTGTAGCGGTAGCGGATCGGCGGCCAGATGGCGAAGCCGTTCGCCGCGATCTCCTTGGCGATCACCGGGTCGCGGTAATCGGTGGTGGCCAGGAAGCCGCCGAACTTCTCTTCCGGATAGGTCACCGCCACCGGAAACAGCCACTCGCCCTTGTATTGCACCACGAGCGGGCGATCATTGGCGATCAGCTCGGCGAAGAGCGAGAGCACGAACAGCGCCAGGAACAGCCAGAGAGACCACCAGCCGCGCCGGTTGGCCTTGAAGTTGTCGAGCCTGCGCCGGTTGATCGGGGTGAGCTTCAGCCAGCCCTTGCGCGGCGGCGCGGGCAAGGGCGCGGCGCTGACGAGGCCGGGCGGCGGCGGGGCGAGCAAGGTG
Organism: Allobosea sp.; assembly: GCF_048595345.1. Taxonomy (GTDB): domain Bacteria; phylum Pseudomonadota; class Alphaproteobacteria; order Rhizobiales; family Beijerinckiaceae; genus Allobosea. The sequence continues at coordinate 38,714 of NZ_JBMDWH010000068.1, read as the reverse complement.
TCGCTCATGCTCAGGCCTCCCGCGTCTCGAAGTCGATGCGGGGGTCGACCCAGCTATAGGTCAGGTCCGTGATCAGATGCACGACGAGGCCGATCAGCGAGAAGATGTAGAGATTGGCGAAGACGACCGGATAGTCGCGGTTCACGATCGCCTCGAAGGAGAGCAGCCCCAGCCCGTCGAGCGAGAAGATGGTCTCGATCAGCAGCGAGCCGGCGAAGAGCGCGCTCACGAAGGCGCCGGGGAACCCCGCGATCACGATCAGCATCGCATTGCGGAAGACATGGCCGTATAGCACGCCGCGCTCCGACAGGCCCTTCATCCGGGCGGTCAGGACATATTGCTTGCGGATCTCGTCGAGGAAGGAGTTCTTGGTCAGCAGCGTCGAGGTCGCGAAGGCGCCCAGCGCCATCGCCGTCACCGGCAGGGTGATGTGCCAGAGATAATCCTTGATCTTGCCCAGCAGCGAGAGCTGCGCCCAGTTGTCCGAGGTCAGCCCGCGCAGCGGGAAGATCTGCCAGAACGAGCCGCCGGCGAAGAGCACGATCAGCAGGATCGCGAAGAGAAAGCTCGGGATCGCATAGCCGATGATCACCACCGCGCTCGTCCAGGTATCGAAGCGCGAGCCCTCCCGCACCGCCTTGCGGATGCCGAGCGGGATCGAGATCAGATAGGACAGCAGCGTCATCCACAGGCCGAGCGAGACCGAAACCGGCAGCTTCTCCTTGATCAGTTCCAGCACCGGCGCCCCGCGGAAATAGCTGCGGCCGAAATCGAAGCGCGCATAGTCGCCGAGCATCTTCCAGAAGCGCTCATGGGCCGGCTTGTCGAAGCCGAACTGCTTCTCCAGCTCCTTGATGAAGGCGGGGTCCAGCCCCTGCGCCCCGCGATAGGCGCCGCCATCGCCCTGCATGCCGGCATCGCCGCCCTGTCCGCCGCCGACGCGGTCGGCCGCACCGCCATTGGGGTTCTGGAGCTGCGAGATCACGCGCTCCACCGGCCCGCCGGGCGCGAACTGCACGAGGGTGAAGGAGACGAGCAGGATCCCGAACAGCGTCGGCACCATCAGCGCGATGCGGCGGAGAATGTAGCTCAGCATCCGCTGGTCACGCCTTTGCAGCCGGGCCGATCAGGCCGAGATGGGTATGGCCGAAGCCGGTCGCATATTTCAGGCCATAGCCGAGCGCCCGATCGATTCCGACATGCGCTCCCCAGATGAAGGCGAGCGCCAGGACGAGCGGGCTGCCCGCGACATGGCCGACAGCAGCGAGCAGGACCGGTCCGATCCAGCTATGGCCGGCATTGTAGACGATCGCCCCGAAGCGCGGCCCCGCCGCATAGCCCAGCATGGTGACGTCCGGGCTCAGCAGCAGGACGCCGAAGAGCCACCAGGAGAATCCGGTCCCGGCGAAGAGCCAGATGCAGACCGCCCCCAGCAGGGCGCCTTCCAGCCGCAGGATCGGCGACAGTGAATCCCGCAGGCGCCCCTTCGGCTGCATCGTCATCACGCCTTCCCGATCCGCTTGGCCTTCTCGGCGTCGAACCACCAGGTGCCGGGCGCGCCGGTGCCGTATTTCGGCTTGGTCTGCGGCCGGTCGAAGAGGTCCCAATGCGCGATCCAGGTTTCGTCGTTCCACCACATCGGAATCCAGTAGCGGCCCGCGCGCAGCAGCCTGTCGAGGCATTTGGTGGCCACGACCACCTCGGCATAGCTCTTCGCCTGGCCGATCTTTTCGATCATGGCGTCGATGGCGGGATCGGCAATGCCGGCGATGTTGCGTGAGCCGGGCGTCTTGGCCGCCTGAGAGCCATAGACGATGCGCAGCGAATCGCTCGGGATCGCGCTGCCTGAAAGTGCCTGGCTGATGATGTCGAAATCGAACTCCTGCAAGCGGCGCTGATATTGCGCCGGATCGACCGTGCGGGAGGCGGCATTGATGCCGAGCTTTCGGAGATTGGCCTGGAAGGGCTGGGTATGCGGCTGCAGCGCCGGGTTGGAATCGAGGAACTCGATCTCGAAGGGCTGGCCGTTCGGCAGCTTCAGGACGTTGCCGTCGCGCTTGCAGCCGGCGGCGCGCAGCATCTCGTCCGCCTTGCGCAGCAGCGCCCGGTCGCTGCCCGAGCCGTCCGAGACCGGGGGCAGGAAGGGCTCGCCGAAGACCTCCTCCGGCACCTTGCCGCGGAAGGGCTCCAGCAAGGCAAGCTCTGCGGGGGAGGGCTTCCCGACGGCCTTGGAATCCGAATTCTCGAAATAGGAGGTCATGCGCTCATAGGAGCCGAACATGATGGTCTTGCGGGTCCATTCGAAGTCGAAGGCGAGCCCCAGCGCTTCGCGGATACGCGGATCGGCGAATTTCTCGCGGCGGGTGTTGTAGATCCAGCCCTGCGACGCGACAGGATCGGTCTTGCGCAACGCCTCCTTCTTGACCTTGCCCTCCTTCATCGCCGGGAAGTCGTAGCCCGTCGCCCAGATCCGGGAGGTGAACTCCTCCTGGAAGGTGATGATACCGCTCTTGAAGGCCTCGAACGCCACCTGCCGGTCGCGGAAATACTCCCAGCGCACGCGGTCGAAATTATTCGTGCCGATATTCACCGGCAGGTTCCTGGCCCAGTAATCGGCCACGCGCTCGAACTCGATATAGCGGCCCTGCTCGAGGCGCCCGACCTTGTAGGGGCCCGATCCCAAAGGCGGCTCCAGCGTCGCGGCGGTGAAATCCCGGCTCGCCCAGTATCGTTCCGAGAAGACCGGCATTCCGGCAACGACCATATGCAGGTCTCGGCCGCGCTTGGGGCTCAAGCTGATGACGGCGAGGTCGTCGCTTTCGGCCTTGGCCGAAATCATCTCGCCGAGCAGCAGCCGATAGCTCGGATGGCCCTTTTCCTTGAGGATGCCGAGTGAAAAGGCGACATCCTGCGCCGTCACCCGCGAACCGTCGTGGAAGCGCGCCTCCGGCCGCAGCCGAAAGCGATAGACCAGCCTGTCGGGCGAGACCGAAACGCTCTTCGCCAGAAGACCATAGGCGGCGCCCGGCTCGTCGCCTGAGCCCGCCATCAGCGTGTCGAAGCAGGCATCCATGCCCGCCGCGCCATCGCCCTGCAGGACATAGGTGTTGAGCGTGTTGAAGGTGTCGAAGCTCTGGTTGCCCGCCGCCTGCTTGATCTGGATCGTCAGCGTGCCGCCCTTGGGCGCCTGCGGGTTCACATAGGCGAAATGCGGAAAATCCGCCGGCAGCGCGAGGTCGCCGAAGACCGACAGGCCGTGCAGCTCCGCATCCTGCGCCAACGCGACCCCGGAAACGCCCGGCAGGGTGGTCGCAGCCGCCGTGACCCCCGCGGCCTCCAGCAGCCTGCGGCGTGTGATGCGCATCGCCATCGTTCCGCGTCTCCTTCGCTCGTCGAATCGCAACCCGTTCTATGTCGCCCGCGACTGCGCGATCGGCAATGGCCGGCGGGACGCCATCATTGTCGCCAGCGCGGAGGCAGGAGCAAGGCGCCGAATCGAAAAGCCGGGCACGAGGCCCGGCTTTCATCGTTCTGCGGCGATACGCTGGTCGAGGCGCGCTCGCCGATCCCGCTCAGGGCTTCGGCAGCGGCTGCGGCGAATCGGCGAGGGTGTTGAGGTAGGCCACGACGTCGGCGCGGGTCTGGGCGTTGCTGATGCCGGCGAAGGCCATCGCGGTGCCCGGCACATAGGCCTTCGGGTTCTTCAGGAAGTGGTCGAGGCCGTCCGCCTCCCACTTCTTGTCAGTGCGGCCCTTGAGCGCGGCGGAATAGGCGAAGCCCTCGACCGTGCCTTCGTTGCGGCCATAGACGCCGTAGAGATGCGGACCGACCTTGTTGGCGCCGCCCTTCTCGAAGCTGTGGCAGGCCTTGCAGGCGCCGGTCGCCTTCTCGCCCTTGGCGACGTCGGCCTTGGCCAGGCGCTCGACGATCGGGGGGTCTTCGGCGGCGGCAGGAGCGCCGCCGGCGGCGGCCGGTTCGGCGCTCGGCAGGTCGGAGCCGGGGACGGCGGGCTTGTGGGAGGAGAACACGATGCCGGACACCATCTGGAGCCCCATCACCACCAGCAGGGTGGAGAGCAGCGCACCGGCGACTTTGTTGGCCTCGATATTCATCGCATCCGAACCCTGGAGCCAGCCGCGGTGACGATCGCGGAGACGAGATTGCGCAGCGCCGGAGCTTGGAAAGGCTCCAGCCTCGGCTGTTGCTTAACCGCTTTGCGCGCCCGATTGCAACTCGTATAAGCGCGCATCCTTTGTGACTTTTGGACGCCCCGAGCCGCCCGGCCCGGAGCTCGCGCCGGACCTGCCGACAGCCATGCCCCAGCCGCTGATCCTGATCCCCGCCCGCATGGCCGCGACCCGCCTGCCGGGCAAGCCGATGGCGGACATCCATGGCGAGCCGATGATCGTGCATGTCTGGCGCCGCGCGATCGCCTCCGGCGCCGGCGACGTCGCGGTCGCGACCGACTCGCCGGAGATCATGGCCGCCATCGAAAAGGCCGGCGGCAAGGCGGTGATGACCAGCGCCGCGCACCAGACCGGCTCGGACCGGATCAAGGAAGCCGCCGACATTCTCGACCCCGAGCGGCGCTACGAGATCATCGTCAACGTCCAGGGCGATTTCCCCACGCTCGCCCCGTCCGCCATCGCCGATTCCGTCAAGCCGCTGGCGGACCCGCAGGTCGATATCGCCACGCTGGCGGGGGAGATCTTCGACGAGGACGAAAAGACCGCGCCGAGCGTCGTCAAGCTGATCGGCAGCGAGGTCGGGCCGCGCCGGCTGCGCGCGCTCTATTTCACCCGTGCCACGGCGCCTTATGGCGAGGGCCCGCTCTATCATCATATCGGCCTCTACGCCTATCGGCGCGCGGCGCTGGAGCGTTTCGTCGGCCTGCCGCAATCGCCGCTGGAACTGCGCGAGAAGCTGGAGCAGCTGCGCGCGCTGGAGGACGGCATGCGCATCGACGTGATGATCGTCGATCATGTGCCCCGCGGCGTCGACACCCCGCCCGATCTCGACCGCGCCCGCGCCATCCTGAAATCCTGAATCAGCCTTCCGGAAAGCCTGCCATGTCCTTCGTCGTCTCCTATCAGGGCGAGCCCGGCGCCTTCTCCTCGCAGGCGGCCCGCCAGGTCTTTCCGGAGTGCGAGCTTCTGCCCTGCGCCACCTTCGAGGACGCGCTCGCCGCCGTCAGCGACGGCACGGCCCGCTACGGCATGATCCCGATCGACAATTCGATCGCCGGCCGCGTCGCCGACATCCACCATCTGCTGCCGCGCTCGGGGCTGCACATCATCGGCGAGCATTTCCTGCCGATCCGCTTCCACCTGATGGGCGTCGAGGGCGCGACGCTGGCGACGGTGAAGACCGTGCAGAGCCACATCCATGCCCTCGGCCAGTGCCGCAAGATCATCCGCAAGCTGGGTCTGAAGGCCGAGGTCGCGGCCGATACGGCGGGCTCGGCCCGGCAGGTCTCGGAGGCCGGCGACGTCACGCGCGCAGCCATCGCCCCGCGCATCGCGGCGGAGGTCTACGGCCTCAACATCCTGATGGAGGATATCGAGGACGAGAAGCACAACACCACCCGCTTCGTCGTGCTCTCGAAATATCCCGAATATGCCCGCCAGGGCGGCGCCCGCACGGTGACGACGCTCATGTTCCGTGTCCGCAACATCCCCGCCGCGCTCTACAAGGCGATGGGCGGCTTCGCCACCAACGGCGTCAACATGACCAAGCTCGAAAGCTACATGGTCGACGGGCTGTTCTCGGCGACGATGTTCTACGCCGATGTCGAGGGCCATCCCGACGACCCGGCCCTGCGCCGCGCGCTCGACGAGCTCGCCTTCTTCTCCAAGGAGATGAAGATCATGGGCGTCTATCCGGCGAGCGAGTTCCGCTCGACCATCGAGGAGCCGGCTGAGTAGGTCAGGCGTTCGGCCATTTGGCGGTCCACCTGATCAAATCAAGCGCGGTCGTCCCGGGCGAAGCGAAGCGCAGACCCGGGAACCATTCAGGAACGGTTCCGGAATGGGTCCCGGATCAAGTCCGGGACGACCACGTGTTTCCACACGAACCGGGTCGGCCTCTCAGCCCCGCGGCTCCAATGTCGAGACATGCGCCGAGACGACCTTCCAGCCGCAATCGGGGAAGCGCACCCATGTCTGGCTCTGGCGGCCGATGGCATCGCGCCCGCGCAGCTTGAACTCCAGGTTCACCGTCGCAAAGTCCCGGCCCAGCGTCAGGATTTCCAGCCTGATCCGCTTCTCTTTCGAGCCCGGCCCCGGCGGGCGGGCCACACGATGGGCGTGGATCTCGTCGAAACCGTAGCCATGCTCGCTGAAGGCGTAGCGGATGGTGTGCGGGCTGTTCCAGAAGGTCCGGTCCAGCACGGCGACATTCTTATCGATCAGCGCCTGCTCGTACTCCTCGAACAGCGCTGAGATTTCGGCCACGACCTCGGGCAGGTTCGGCGTCAGATCGGTCACGCGGCATCCTCCATGGCGAGTGCGACGGCGAGCAGGGCGGCATCCGTGCCACGCCCGCCGATGATCGAGAGCCCGATGGGCGCGCCCTCCACGGTCGCGCCGGGCAGGCTCACCTGCGGATGGCCGGCGAGACCGCCCTGCGCGCACAGGCAGGTGATGCGGTCGCGCACCGGCCGCAGCGCCGGGATCGACTGGCCGCGCAGCGGGGCCGGGAAGGGCGTCGTCGGCAGGCAGAGAATGGTGCCCGGCGGCAGCAGATGGCGCATCCGGGCGCGGGCCTCCTCCCGCATCAGCGCCGCCCAGCCCTGATCTGCGGCGGAGATCTGCGAGCCGGCGATCAGCCCGGCCGCGACACCGAAGGCCATGCGCGGATTGTGCCGCTCGATCCAGGGGCGGAAGGTCTCCCAGGCCTCGACCGGCTGCAGGCAGCGCTGCGCCCGCGCCCAGACCGAGAGCCCTTGCGGCGCCATGATCTCGTCCTGCGGCGTCGTGCCGAGCACCTTTGCGAGCCGCGCGACCATCGGCTTCAGCGCCTCCGCGACTTCTTGATCGGCAAAGCCGAAGGCGTCCGCCGCCAGCAAAAGCCGCGTCGGCAGCGGCCCCGGCTCCTCACCCAGCAGCACACCGCCGACCTTTGCGAAGGTCCTCGCATCGCGGGCGAACCAGCCCGCCGTATCCGAACTCGGCGCCTGCGGCATCAGCCCGGTGAGGTCGAGCCGGCCATGGGTGGGGCGGATGCCGTAAAGCCCGCAGAAGCTCGACGGAACGCGCACCGAGCCGCCGGTATCGGTGCCGAGCGCGGTGTCGCAGAGACCCGCCGCGACGGCCGCCGCCGAACCGGAGGAGGAGCCGCCCGGCACCCGATCGGGCGCGGCGCTGTTGACCGGCGTGCCGTCGAAGGCGCTCTCGCCGAGGATGCCGAGCGAAACCTCGTCAGTGATCGTCTTGCCGATCATGTCGGCGCCGGCATCCAGCAGTTGCTGCACCACCCTTGCATGGCGCTGCGGCACCGGGTTGGCCTTGGCCCAGTCATGGTTGCCGCCGCCGGTCGGAACACCCGCGACGTCGAACAGATCCTTCACCGCGAAGGTCAGCCCCGAGAGGGGCCCGCCGGGCGGGCCGGAGACATGGGCGCGCGGGCCGGGGACGAAAGCGTGGACCGGGTCGTTCATGCAAGGCTCCTGATCTCGGAATTCGGCTCATCATCGACGAAGCCCTCATCCTGAGGAGCCATGTCGTGAGACCTGGCGTCTCGAAGGATGCTCCAGGGAGATCCGGAGCCGTCTGGAACGCCCTTCGAGGCGGCCCTTCGGGCCTCCTCAGGACGAGAGCTTCGATACCCGGTCGCACCCACAGGACGGCGGCGCAGCACAATCAGGGCGTCTCGCCCTCGATCCAGGCACGCACCAGCGTGTGGGCGATGGCGATGGGTTGCGGACAGGACAGCCCGTCGGCATGGCGCCCTTCGAGCATCGCCAGCACCTCGTCCCGGGTAAACCAGCGCCCGTCTTCCAGCTCGGTCATGTCTAGCGTGATCTCGTCGCCCAACGCCTCGGCGATGCAGCCGATCATGATGGAGGAGGGGAAGGGCCAGGGTTGAGAGGCGAGATAACGCACCGTGCCGATGCGAAGGCCCGCTTCTTCCCAGCTTTCCCGTCGCACGGCGTTTTCCAGCGTCTCCCCCGGTTCGACGAAGCCGGCGATGCAGGAATACATGCCGGCTGCGAAGCGCGACTGCCGCGCGAGCAGGCAGGTGTCGCCATACGTCACCAGCATGATCACCACCGGGTCGGTGCGGGGGAAATGCAGCGCGCCGCAGCTGGTGCATTCGCGCCGCCAGCCGGAGGTCCCCGCGACGGTCGGCCCGCCGCATTGCGCGCAGAAGCGGTGCCGGGCATGCCAGTCCAGCACCGCCTTGGCCTCGCCGAGCGGACCCACTTCATCCTCCGGCACGAGACGCTTCATCGCGACGGAGCGCAGATCGGTCAGCAGCAGTTCTGGCCGTGCGCCGAGCGTCTCGACGGACGCGCGGTCGAGAAGCCGTCCGAAGCGCGGCGATCCGTCCTCTGCCATGCCGAGGAAGATCTCCTCCAGGGCGTGCCCCAGCATCTCCGCCTCGCCATGGCTGAACCAGATGGAGCACCTTTCATCGGAGAGGCGGTTCAGCACGGGCGTCTCGCCCGCGACCGCGGCGATGCGCGTGTCGGAGCGGTGGCGCAGCGCCGTCACCGCATCGGGATTGTTGCGCAGGTCCTCGCGCCGATCGAGCCGGTTATCCGCAAAACCGGTCAGGGCGGAGCGTTCGCGGCGGAGCGTGGCGTCGGTCATGGACAGGGTCTAGCGCTGCTCGCCGGGGGCACGCAAGCACGGAGCCGAGCGATCACCTTTGTGGCTTCGAGCCCTCATCCTGAGGAGCCGCGGCACGCGGCGTCTCGAAGGCTGCTCCAGCTCGCTGCGGAACCGCATCCTGGAGCATCCTTCGAGACGCGGTCCCTGACGGGACCGCTCCTCAGATGAGGGCTGCGGGTGGCTCGTGCGGGCGCAGAACGCCGGAGCCGCCGATGCCGATCAGCCCTTCTCCTTGCCACGCAGCAGATGGATGATGCCCGAGAAATCCGAGCCGCCCTCGCCCCATGCATTATGCAGGGCGAAGAGCTGCGCGGCAGCCGCCCCGAGCGGGGTCGAGGCGCCGGCCGCCTGCGCGGCCTCCTGCGCGAGCTTCAGATCCTTCAGCATCAGCGCCGAGGCGAAGCCCGGCTTGTAGTCGTTGTTGGCCGGCGAGGTCGGCACCGGTCCCGGCACGGGGCAATAGGTGGTCAGCGACCAGCATTGGCCGGACGAGGTCGAGGAGACGTCGAACAGCGCCTGATGCGAGAGGCCGAGCTTCTCGGCGAGCACGAAGGCTTCCGAGACGCCGATCATCGAGATGCCGAGGATCATGTTGTTGCAGATCTTCGCCGCTTGCCCGTTCCCTGCCGCGCCGCAATGCACGATCTTGCGGCCCATCCTGGCCAGGATCGGCTCGCCCCGGTCGAAAGCCTCCTCGCTGCCGCCGACCATGAAGGTCAGCGTCGCGCCCTTGGCTCCCCCGGTGCCGCCGGAGACCGGCGCATCGAGGGCGGGGCAGCCTTTCTCGGCCGCCAGCGCATGCGCCTTGCGGGCGCTTTCGACGTCGATCGTCGAGCAGTCGATCAGCAGCGTGCCGGGCTTCACCGCCGGCAGGATATCGGCCCAGACCGCGAGCACATGCCGGCCGGCCGGCAGCATGGTGACGACGACCTCCGCCTCGGCGACCGCCTCGCGCGCCGACCCGGAGATCCCGACGCCGAGCTCCGCCGCCGCCTGCCGCGACGCTTCGACGAGGTCGAAGGCCGTGACCTCATGGCCGGCCTTGACCAGGTTCCCGGCCATCGGGCCGCCCATATTGCCGAGACCGATGAAGGCGATGCGGGTCATGATGTTGTCCTCCCGTTCCAACGCGATCGCGTTTTTGCCGAGGTGGCGCGGGGACCCCTCTCCTGTAAGGAGAGGGGCAGGGGTGAGGTGTCGGCCATCCGCCCAGTTCGCGCTGGCGTCATCGCCGCAACGGTCAGGCGACAGCCCCAACGTCCATCCGCCTACCCCTCACCCTGCCCTCTCCCTCCGGGAGAGGGTTCCCCGCGCCCCCTCAATTCCCCTTCGCCCGGCCGACCAGCCCGCGCGCGACGATCATCCGCATCACCTCGTTGGTGCCTTCCAATATCTGGTGGACGCGCAGATCGCGGACGATCTTCTCGATGCCGTAATCGGCGAGATAGCCATAGCCACCATGGATCTGCAGGGCGTCGTTGGCGACCGCGAAGCCGGTGTCGGTCGCGACGCGCTTGGCCATGGCGCAGAGCCGCGTCGCATCGGGCGTTTTGGCGTCCAGTGCCGCCGCCGCCCGCCAGAGCAGGCTGCGCGCCGCTTCAAGCTCTGTCGCCATATCGGCCAGCTTGAACTGCAGCGCCTGGAAATCGGCGATCGCGGCACCGAAGGCCTTCCGCTCCCTGGCATAGGCCAGCGCCTTGTCGAGCGCGTTTTGCGCCCCGCCGAGCGAGCAAGCGCCGATGTTGAGCCGACCGCCATCCAATCCCGCCATCGCGATCTTGAAACCGATGCCTTCGGGGCCCAGCCTGTTCGCGACCGGCACACGGCAATTCTCGAAAATCACGGCCCGCGTCGGCTGGGCGTTCCAGCCCATCTTCTTCTCTTCCGCGCCGAAGGAGAGGCCGGGCGTGCCCTTTTCGACGACGAGGGTGGAGATGCCGGCAGGCCCCGCCTCGCCTGTGCGGACCATCACCACATAGATGTCGGACACGCCTGCGCCCGAGATGAACTGCTTTTGCCCGTCGAGAACATAATGCTCGCCGTCCAGCACCGCCTTGGTCTTCAGCGCGGCAGCGTCCGATCCGGCGCCGGGCTCGGTCAGGCAATAGCTCGCCAGATGCTCCATCGTGCAAAGCCTGGGCAGGAAGCGCTGCCGCTGCTCGTCCGAGCCGTAGCGGTCGATCATCCAGGCGCACATATTGTGGATCGAGATATAGGCCGCAACGGTGGGACAGCCGGTCGACAGCGCCTCGAAGATCAGCGCGGCATCAAGCCGGCTGAGGCCCGAGCCGCCGACATCCTCGGCGATATAGATGCCGCCCATGCCGAGGGCCGCTGCGGCGCGCATCTCCTCGACCGGAAAATGCTTCTCCTCATCCCAGCGCGAGGCGTTGGGGGCCAAGGTCTCGGCGGCGAAGGCGGCGGCCATCTCCTGGATGGCGAGTTGGTCCTCGGTGAGGGCGAAGGCGGTCATCGCGTCAAGCCTCGATCAGATGGATCAGACGGGCATAGCTGGTGCCGGTGAGCTTGCGGGCAAACCGCGCGTCGGACGTCGCCAAGCGGACGGAACGGGTCTCTGCCAGTGCCAGGAAAACGCAATCGGCGAAGGGATGCCCCAGATCCAGCGACATCTCGAACGCGCGAGGCAGCAAGGGTGCGTTGTTCTCGACATCCGGTACTAGGTCGACCGCGACACGGTAGGCGGCCTGGGCAGCCTCGTTGCCGAGTTCTCTGCGTCGAACTGCGCGCGTCAACGCGCTGGCCATCTCGATGCGGACCAGTTCCGGGCACCAGAGACTCTGTGCTTCCCGAATGAACGTCCGCGCGGTCTCGCTGCGCGCTCCATCGACCACCACATCGTAAAGGACGCTGGTGTCGAGGATCACGCACTGTCCTCGTCTTGATCACCATCGCGAATAGCCCGGACCATGTCCGCCCCGGTCGTCGTGACCTTGGCAAAGCCATGCTCGCGCTCGAAGCGATCTAAAATGGCCTTCCGCTCGGCGCCGGTCAGCGGAGCACCTCGCTCCAGGGCGCGACTCGCCTCGTATTGCAGCGACGTGCCGTTGATCTCGGCCTTGGTCTTCAGCCGCTGCACGATCGAATCCTCGACATCCCGGATCAGCAGATTTCCCATCGCAGCACCTCCTTGCTATCAAGAATGATAGCAAGGACATATGTCAGGCTCAACCCATCGTCGGAATGACGAAGCTGGCGCCGTCCTTGATGCCGCTCGGCCAGCGCGCCGTCACTGTTTTGGTTTTGGTGTAGAAGCGGATCGAATCGGGGCCGTGCTGGTTGAGATCGCCGAAGGAGGAGCGCTTCCAGCCGCCGAAGGTGTAATAGGCCAGCGGCACCGGGATCGGGACATTGATGCCGACCATGCCGACCTGCACCTTGGAGGCGAAATCGCGCGCCGCATCGCCGTCCCGGGTGAAGATCGCGGTGCCGTTGCCGTATTCGTGGTCGTTGGTGAGCTTCAGAGCCTCCTCATAGCTCTCGGCACGGACGACCGAGAGCACCGGCCCGAAGATCTCCTCCTTGTAGATGCGCATATCCTTGGTGACGTTGTCGAACAGGCAGCCGCCGACATAGAAGCCGTTCTCATAGCCCTGCATCTTGAAATCTCGCCCGTCGACCGCGAGCGTCGCGCCTTCTGCCAAGCCGAGGTCGATATAGGAGCGGATCTTCTCCTCGGCCTGCTTGGTCACGACCGGGCCGTAATCGGCGGAGGAATCGGTCGAGGGACCGATCTTCAGGCTCTCCACGCGCGGGATCAGCCGCTTCACCAGCTCGTCGGCGGTCGCCTTGCCGACCGGCACCGCCACCGAGATCGCCATGCAGCGCTCGCCGGCCGAGCCGTAGCCGGCGCCGATCAGCGCATCGACCGCCTGGTCCATGTCGGCGTCCGGCATGATGACCATGTGGTTCTTGGCGCCGCCGAAGCACTGCACGCGCTTACCCGCCGCGCAGCCCCGGGCGTAGATGTACTCGGCGATCGGCGTCGAGCCGACGAAGCCGACCGCCTTGATCTCGGGATGGTCGAGGATGGCGTCGACCGCCTCCTTGTCGCCGTTGACGACGTTGAAGATGCCCGCAGGGCCGCCGGCCTCAATGAACAGCTCGGCGAGGCGCATCGGCACGCCCGGATCGCGCTCGGAGGGCTTGAGGATGAAGGCGTTGCCGCAGGCGATGGCGGGGCCGAGTTTCCACAGCGGGATCATCGCGGGGAAGTTGAACGGGGTGATGCCGGCGCAGACGCCGAGCGGCTGGCGCAGCGAGTAGATGTCGATGCCCGGGCCGGCGCCGTCCGTGAACTCGCCCTTCATCAGGTTCGGCACGCCGAGCGAGAACTCGACCACCTCGACGCCGCGCTGGATGTCGCCCTTGGCGTCGGCGATCGTCTTGCCGTGCTCGCGGGCGAGCAACTCGGCCAGCGCGTCGTTGTCGCGGGCGATCAGGTCCAGGAACTTCATCAGCACGCGGGCGCGCCGCTGCGGATTGACGGCCGCCCATTTGGGCTGCGCCTCGGCGGCGTTGCGCACGGCGGCGTCGAGCTCGGCCGGGCTTGCCAGCGCGACCTTGCCGATGACGCTGCCATCCATCGGCTGGTAGATGTCGGCGGTCCGCCCGGAGGTGCCGGCCACATGCTGGCCGCCGATGAAATGCCCGACCTGACGCATCGCGCGCTCCCTACCAATGGTGAAGTTGGATCGTTGCGACCTCACTACCATTCTCGTTTCCGCACGGCTATAGCGTTGAGTAAACGCCGATGGTGCGAAAACGCGAATATGGGAGGGGCTGTTGGAGCGGTTCGATTGGGATGATCTGCGCTTCTTCCTCGCCGTGGCGCGTTCGGGGCGCTTGACGGCGGCGGCCCGCCGCCTCGGCGCGGACCATGCCACGGTGTCGCGCCGCATCACCTCGCTGGAGGAGGCGCTGAAGGCCAAGCTCTTCGAGCGCCGACCGCAAGGCTACACGCTGACCGCCCATGGCGAGCGCCTGTTGGCCAAGGCCGAGAGCATGGAGACCGAGGCCCTCGCGATCCAGAGCGATATCGGCGGCGCCGACATGGCGCTGGCGGGCACGGTGCGCATCGGCGCGCCGGACGGCTTCGGCACCGCCTTCCTGGCACCGCGCCTCGCCCAGTTCGGGTCCGCCTATCCCGGGCTCGAAATCCAGCTGATCGCCATGCCGCGGCTTTTGTCGCTGTCCAAGCGCGAGGCCGATGTCGCGATCACGCTGGCTCCGCCCAAGGAGGGCAAGGTCGTCGCGCGCAAGCTCGCCGATTACCGGCTGGGGCTCTATGCCTCGCCGGCCTATCTCGCCGCGATGCCGCCGGTGAAGGAGCCGGAGGACCTCTTCGCCCACCGCATCATCGGCTATATCGACGACCTGATCTTCTCGCCCGAGCTGGATTACCTGGACGAGGTGGCCAAGGGCCTGCGCGCGCATCTGCAGAGTTCGAGCGTCATCGCGCAGATGAATGCGGTGGTGGCCGGCGCCGGTATCGGCGTGATCCACCATTTCATGGCCGAGGGCGACCCGCGCCTCGTGCCGGTGCTGCCCGAGCGCGTGCAGATCACGCGCGCCTTCTGGCTGCTCGTCCACGCCGATCTGAAGGATGTGGCGCGGGTGCGCGCCATCGTCGACTTCATCGTGCGCGAGGCGCGGTCGGCGCGCGGGCTGCTGATGGGCGAAGGACGGCCGGAGCTGCGCGCGGCGGCCGAATAGGGCAGCCGGCGGCGAACGGCCCGCCGCAGCTTCAGTCGATGTCGGCGCAGACCTGGTTGCGGCCGTTCTGCTTGGCGCCGTACAGGGCGCGGTCGGCGAGATTGAGCGCCGATTCCAGCGTCTCGTCGCGATCGATCGGAGCGACGCCGATCGACACCGTCATCGGCAGGATTTCTGCTCCGACCCGCACCGGCTCGCTCTCGATCGCCAGGCGCACCGCCTCGGCGATGTCGAAGGTTCGGGTGCTGTCCGATCCCGGCAGCAGGATCGCGAATTCCTCGCCGCCCATGCGCGCCAGCAGATTGCCGCTCGTGCCGAGGACGCGCTCCAGGATCTGCGCCACGCCGGAAAGGGCTTTGTCGCCGCCTTCATGGCCGTAATTGTCGTTCAGCCGCTTGAAATGATCGACGTCCAGCAGCGCGATGGAGCAGGGGCGCCGGCCCTTGCGGGCGTCCTCCAGCAATTGGCGGCCATGCTCGAAGAAATGGCGGCGGTTGTAGAGGCCGGTGAGGTAATCGCGCGCGGCGAGATCCTTCAGCTGGCGCACGCGCCCGAGCGTCTCGACATTCGAGGCGATGCGGCACTGCAGCTCTTCCAGCACGAAGGGCCGCGCGAGGAAATCATGCGCGCCGGCCTTCAGGAAGCCCGCCGAGGTCTGCCGGTCTGTCGAAGAGGAAACGCCGATGATCCGCACTTCCGGGTGATCGCGGCGGATGCGGCGGGCGAGTTCGTAGCCGTCCATGTCCGGCATGTGGTAGTCGCTGACGACCAGCTCGATATCGGGCTGGGTGGCGAGAAGCTGCAGCGCCTCGACGCCGGAGCCCGCCTCGACCACGACATATTGCTGGATCGAGAGCATGCGGGCCAGCACCTTGCGAGTGGTACGCATGTCGTCGACCACGAGGATGCGCCGGCTGCGATTGTCGAGCGCGCGCTTCACGGTGGCGACCAGATTGGGCAGCGCCAGCTCGTTGTCCTTCAGGACGTAGTCGACGACCTCCCGCTCCATGATGCGCTCGCGGGTCGCGAGGTCGAAGGTGGCGGTGAAGACGATGGAGGGAATGGCGTGGCTCACCGTCCAGTCCAGCGCCTCGCCGCGCGGAGCGTCCGGCAGGTTGAGATCAACCACGGCGACCGCGAAGCCGGCCGGGTTGGCCGCGATCAGCGCGTCGAGATCCTTGAGGCAGGAGCAGGTCGTGACCGGAAGGCCGGTATCGGCCTCGAGGAACTGGCGTAGTGCGGTGGCGAATGTCCGGGAATCCTCGATCACGAGGATGCCTGCGGGGGCGGCAGGCGAGCGGATATCCGCGGCGAGGAGGGGGGCGCTATCCATGCGCGCATGATGGCGCAGCGCCACTTAATGATTCGTGACGCTACGGCACTGGAATGAAAAGAAAAAGCGGCGACCTCGCCGCCTCAGACCCGCCAGGGCAGCACATGTCCGGGCAGGCGGCGGCCGAGACGGTCCAGCAGCAGCATGGCGAGGAGGATCACCGCGCTGGCGCTGATCGCGATCGCGGCCGCCTCGCCGGCGAGGCCGGCCTCCTTCAGGCTGAACAGCACGACGCCCAGCGTCTCGGTTCCGGAAGACCAGAGCAGCGCCGAGACGGTGAGCTCGTTGAAGGCGACGAGGAAGACCATGAGGGCCGAGACCGCCGCCGCCGGCGCCAGGATCGGGGCGACGATGTAGCGCAGCATCTGCCAGCCGCCGGCGCCATCCAGCCGCGCCGCCTCCTCGTGATGCGCCTCGATCTGCGCCATGGCCGCGACAGGCGCCTTCAGCGCCAGGGGCAGGAAGCGGGCGAGATAGGCGAAGAGAATGATGAAGGGCGTGCCATAGAGGCTGACGCCGATCAGCGGCAGCGGCTTCAGGAACAGCAGGATGCAGGCGATCGCGAGCACCACGCCCGGCAGCGCATAGGGCAGCTCGGTGACCAGTTCCACCGCACGGCGCAGCCGCCCCAGCCGCCGCTCCAGCGCATAGGCGAAGGCGATGGCGCCGAGCGCGAGCAGGACGCCGGCCGCCGCCGCGAACAGGAAGGAGTTTCGGAGCGCCCGGATCGTCACGCCCTGGCGCAGCAGCACCTCGGCGAATTTGTCGAAGGTGAGACTCTGCCAGCTCAGGGGCACGCCGAGCGCCGGCGTCAGCGCGTCGCAAAGCAGCGCCAGCAGCGGCAGGCCGAGCTTCAGCAGCAGCAGCAGCCCGAGCGCCACAGAAACGGCCGGGCGCGCCGGCCCCAGCCGCCAGTAAGGCTCCAGCGGCCGGTCGATCTCGACTCGCCCGCCTTGGCGCCGGCTCAGGGCGAGCCCGGCCGCGATGCCGAGCGCGGCGACCAGCCCGACCAGCACGGCCAGAGCCGCAACCTCCGGCAGGCTCTCGGGCCCGAAGCTGGAGAGGCGCCGATAGATCAGCGTCGGCAGGGTGAGGTAGTTCACCGGCATCCCCAGCAGTGCCGGAATGCCGAAATTGCCGATGCCCGCGACGAAGGCGAGCAGCGCGGCGGCGATCAGTTGCGGCCGCAGCACGGGCAGCACGATCCGGGCGGTGATCGTAGCCGGCCCCGCGCCTTCAAGCTGAGCCGCCTCGATCAGCGACTGCGGAATGCTGCGCAGCCCGCTCCACAGCGTCATCGCCACGAGCGGCGCATGATGCAGCGCCATGACGAGGACGATGCCGCCCCGGCCGAGCAGCGGATTGGCCGTGCCCGGCGCAGGCGCGAGGCCGAGCGCCCCCAGCAGCGAGGATTGCGGAGCGAGCAGGCTCAGGAATGCCAGCGCCGCCACCTGCGGCGCGATCATCATCGAGAACACGAAGCCGAAGGCCAGGGGCCGCTTGCCGCGCATGTCGGTGACGCCGATCGCCAGTGCGATCACCGTGCCGATCACCAGCGCGCCGAGCGCCGAGCACAGGGCGGTGTCCAGCGTGTGCAGCGTGGCGTTGACGGCAGCCCGGCTGGAGAGCGCCTCCAGCGCGAGATCGGGCGCGAAGCGCCCGCCCGGCATCAGCGCCGCCAGAACCAGCCTCAGCACCGGAAGCGCCCCGAACAGCAGCGCCGCGAGGATCGTCAGGGCCGGCAGAAAAGGCGCCGCCGGCACGCGCCGAAGCGAGAGCCACGGGGGCAGGCCCGCCGTGTCATCCCGTTGCCCGGCGCGCCGCTTCCCGGCGCGGCCATAGGCCAGCGTCACGGCAAGCACGCTCCCGCTGGGCCGACGGCTCTCACTCGAAGATGCCGCTGAAGCGCTTGCGGGCGGCGTTGGAATCCTCCAGCGCCTTGGCGGCGTCGAAGGGCATCAGCTTGATCTCGCCCCGCGGCGGGTAGCCGGCGGGCAGGGTGGTGCTCGCCAGCGCGGGGATATAGCCCTGTTTGGACGCGACCTCCTGCCCGTCCCTGGACAGCAGGAAGTCGATGAAGGCCTGCGCCGCAGCGGCGTTCTTCGTGCCCTTCAGGATCGCGACCGGCTCGCTCACCGCCGAGACGCCCTCGCTCGGGAAGACGAACTCCACCGGCGCGCCCTTGGCCTTCTCGCGGATCGGCATGAAATCGACGATCATGCCGTAGAGCTTCTCGCCGGTGGCCACCTGGCGCAGGATGTCGCCATTGGCGCCGGCCGCAAGCGCGGCGTTTTCCTTCAGCTTCTCGTAATAGCCCCAGCCATCCTTGAGATTGCCGGTCAGCGTCATCGTGTGGATCAGCGCCGCGCCGGAATTCAGCGGGCTCGGCATCGCCACGAGGTTCTTGGCCTCGGCCTTGGTCAGGTCGAGCCAGCTCGTGGGCTTCAGCGGCGCCTTGGTGTTGTAGACGATGCCGGTGGTGATCAGCTTGGTCGCGAACCAGGCCTTGCCCGGGTCATGGATGCCGGCGGGATAAGCCGAGACGTCCGCCTTGTCGTAAGCTTCGAGCCGGCCTTCCTTCTTCAGCCCTTCCATGGTGACCGAATCGGCGATCAGCAGCAGGTCGGCCTGGGCCGCGCCCGCCTCGAACTCCGCCCGGAGCTTGGCGAGGATACGAGGCGTGCCATCGCGCACGAAGGAGATGTCCACCTTCGGATACTTGGCCTTGAAGGCATCGACCGTCTGCTGCGCGTCGGTGTTGGGCTGGCTCGTATAGAGCACGAGCTTGCCTTCGACGGGCTGTGCCTGCGCGGCTCCCGCCAGCGCCAGCGCCAGAGCGAGCGTCGCCGCGACGCCGAAAACAGTGCCACGCATGATAAGCCTCTCCACCGATGATCCGCCGGGATGGGTGCCGGTAGTCTCTCTATACGACAGTTCGATGAAGAGCTGTCGCAATCATGTCACCGGCTGCGGCCATGCCCGGGGCACATGCGGCGGTTCGGAGCGGCCGGGCTCGCAAATCCCGTCCGGAAACGCCACATTGGGAGAGGCGCGGGCCGGCGTGACGAGCCCGCCAGCCGCGCGACGGCATCGCTGGTCTGAAGTGCACGCACTTTGCGGACCCAGCCGATGCGCTCACAATGACGCCGAGTGCGGGAATCGCCTCCTTTCGGAGGCGCGCTGCTCGGGCAAGGGACGGGACAGGGATAAAATGGCTTCCAAACTCGATCAGCTCCGCGAGATGACCACCGTGGTCGCCGATACCGGCGACATCGAAGCGGTGCGCCGTCTCAAGCCCGTCGATTGCACCACCAATCCGACGCTGATCTTCAAGGCCGTCGAGACGCCGGCCTATGCCCATCTCGTCGACGAGGCGATCGAATGGGGCCGCAAGCAGGGCGGCGGCGAGAAGGCGGTTCAGGCGGTCTGCGACCGGCTCGCCGTCAGCTTTGGTACGGAACTGACCAAGATCGTTCCCGGCCGCGTCTCCACCGAGGTCGATGCCGATCTCTCCTTCGATGGCGAGGCGACGATCGAGAAGGCGCGCGGCATCATCGCGGCCTATCAGGAGCGCGGCGTCGAGCGCGAGCGCATCCTCGTCAAGATCGCCTCGACCTGGGAGGGGCTTCAGGCCGCCAAGGTGCTGCAGGCCGAAGGCATCGACTGCAACCTCACCCTGCTCTTCAGCCTCGCTCAGGCCGTGGCCGCCGCCGATGCCAAGGCCTTTCTGATCTCGCCCTTCGTCGGGCGCATCCTCGACTGGCACGTCAAGGCCGGCGGCGGACCCTACACCGCCGAGACCGATCCCGGCGTTGTCTCGGTCCGCAGCATCTACGCCTATTACAAGACCTATGGGATCGACACCGTCGTCATGGGCGCGTCCTTCCGCAACACCGGCGAGATCGAGGCGCTGGCCGGCTGCGACCGCCTGACCATCGGGCCGGGACTCCTCGACGAACTCGCGGGGGCGACGGGCGATCTGCCGCGTAAGCTCAAGCCGGACTCGCCGGGCGAGGCGCCTGCCAGGCTCGACCTCGACGAAAGGGCCTTCCGCTTCGCGATGAACGAGGATGCTATGGCGACCGAGAAGCTCGCCGAGGGCATTCGCGGCTTCGTCAAGGATCTGCGCAGCCTGCGCAAGCTCGTCGCCGCAAAGCTCGGCTGACGCCCGAAGCCCGTGGTGCCGCGGCCCGCCTCAGCGGGTCGCTGTCTCGATCGGCAGTGTGCGGCTCGGCCTCGCCGAGGCGGTTTCCGTGCCGGCGGGCGCAGCATTGGCTGGGGCATTGTCCTGGAAGAAGGTACGCCCGCCAGCGGCAGCGGCCTGCAACTGCCCCCGCCAGCCCTTGTCGCCGGCCTTGCCGCCCAGCGCCGAGAAATCGGCCTTGGTCATGAAGTCTGCGTCGCGGCCCTGATACACCATCACCCCCCGGGCCGTGACGACGATGTCCCCCCGGCGCAAGGTCGGGTCCTTCAGATACCAGTTCGGGTCGCGGGACGGATCGAGCTGCACCACGGGCGGCGAGGGCTTGCTCGACACCTCCGGGAAGCTCTGGCGCTTCGGTTTCACCGTGACGTTCAGCGGGTCGGAACTGTCCAGCGGAGCCACCGGCACCGGGCGCTGAGGAGCGCCGAAGAACGCACGCGCGAAATCGTCGAAGATGTTCGCCGCCTGCACCGGCGATGCGCCGAGCAGCATGAGCCCAACGGCGGCACCCAAGCCTGCCGAAGCCTTGCGAAGCATTGTCTCGATCTCCTGTGCGCGGTCGCTCTCACAACGATCCATCGTCGTGAAAGGTTCGCGACAGGAGCTGCGGATGGGCAGATTTTTTCTGCCGGCAGCGCTAACAAATCTTGTCCTGCGCGGCCAGAGCCTCCTGCCGGATTGTCGACAGGGATTTGGCCGGGGTGATCGCTTCGGGATCGAGCAGGCAATGGATGATCGCCGGCTTGCCCGAGGCGACGGCCCGCTCGAAGGCGGGGGCGAAGTCTTCCGTCGTCTCCACCCGCTCGCCATGGCCGCCGAAGGCCTTCGCATAAGCGGCGAAATCCGGATTCTTCAGCGTCGTAGCCGAAACGCGGCCAGGATAATGCTTCTCCTGATGCATGCGGATCGTGCCGTACATGCCGTTATCGACGACGATCACGATCACCGGCAGGTCATATTGCACGGCTGTCGCGAAATCCTGCCCGTTCATCAGGAAGCAGCCATCGCCGGCAAAGGCGACGACCGTTCGCTCGGGAAAGAGTCGCTTGGCGCCGATCGCGGCCGGCACGCCATAGCCCATCGAGCCGCAGGTCGGGGCGAGCTGCGTCGCGAATTGATTGAAGCGGTGGAAGCGATGGACCCAGGTCGCGTAATTGCCGGCGCCGTTGCAGAGGATCGCATCGTCCGGCAGGCGGTTGCGCAGCCAGCGCACCATCTCGCCGGGATGGAACGTCCCGGCGACCGGCGCGGGCTGCTCGCTCCAGGCGAGATAGGCCTCATGCGCCTGCGCGGCGGCACCTGTCCAGGCGATCTCCTGCGGCGGATGCACGGTCTCGAGCGCGGCGCAGAAGGCGGTCGGCGAGGCGTTGATGGCGAGCGAAGGCCGGTAGACCCGGCCGAGTTCTTCCGGGTCGGGATGGACATGCACCAGCGGCCGCCCGGGATTGGGGATGCCGAACAGCGTGTAGGACTGGCTCGGCATCTCCGACAGCCGCCCGCCGACGAGCAGGACCAGATCGCTCTCCTGAATGCGCGCCAGCAGCTTGGGATTCGGCCCGATGCCGAGATCGCCCGCGAAATTCGGATGGTCGGCCGGAAACAGCATCTGCCGGCGGAAGGACACGGCGACGGGCAGCTCGAAGCGCTCGGCGAAGCGCTGGAATCGCTCGATCGCCTGCGGGTTCCACCGCGAGCCGCCGAGGATCGCGATCGGCTTCTTCGCCGCCCAGAGCCGCTTCTGCAGGTCGATGGTCTGGAGCAGCGAGGGATGCGTCTCGGTCTGCTGGTAGGGTTCGGCGTCCTCCACCGCGGCAAGGTCGGTCAGCACGTCTTCCGGCAGCGCGATCACCACCGGGCCTGGACGGCCGGAGGTCGCGACATGGAAGGCGCGGCTGATGATCTCCGGGATGCGCGCGGCGTCGTCGATCTCGGTCGCCCATTTCGTCATGCTGCCGAAGACGGCACGGTAATCCAGTTCCTGAAAGGCCTCGCGCTCGCGCATGCCGCGCTCGATCTGCCCGACGAAGAGAATGAGCGGCGTCGAATCCTGATCCGCGATATGGATGCCGGGCGAGGCGTTGGTGGCGCCGGGACCGCGCGTGACGAAGCAGATGCCGGGCTTGCCGGTGAGCTTGCCGGCGGCCTCCGCCATCATGCAGGCGCCGCCCTCGGCCCGGCAGATGGTGACCTTCAGGCTGGCGTCGTGCAGTGCGTCGAGCACGGCCAGATAGCTCTCGCCCGGCACGCAGAAGGCGTCGGTCGCGCCTTGGAGAATGAGCTGGTCGACGAGGATCTGCCCGCCGGTGCGAGGTGTCGTCATTGCGGGGTTCCTGTGACTTGACTAAGTTGGTCATCTTGCAAGATGCGCTTGCAAAAGGAGGCGGCCGTGACCCGCGTCACCGTGCACGAAGCCAAGACCCATCTCTCGCGCCTGCTCGAAGAGGTCGAGAAGGGCGGCGAGGTTGTGATCTCGCGGCGCGACAAGCCGATCGCCCGGCTCGTGCGGATCGAAGCGGAGGCCGAGGCCAAGCCGGCGCGCCGGCCGGGGCGCTTGCAGGGGCTGATCCAGGTTGGGAACGAAATATTCGACCCGCTGCCTGAGGATGAGTTGCGGCTTTGGGAAGGGCGAGACGATTGGGACTTCTTCTCGACACCGCAACGCTGATTTGGTGGATTTACGATGCCCGCCGACTGCCGGCCGTCGCTCTTCGGGCTATCGAAGAGGATCGCGTCTTTGTCAGCTCCGTAACGGCGATGGAGCTGGCAACGAAGCTGCGTATCGGAAAGCTGCCGCAAGTCGAAGGTCTCGTGGCTGGATTCGCTGAGCATTGCGCGATCGAGCGCTTCGAGATTCTGCCGCTGCGTCATGAACATGCGCTGCGCGGCGGCTCTGTTCGCGCCGAGCACCGCGATCCCTTCGACCGCATGCTCGCCGGCCAGGCGATCGTGGAAGAGCTCACGATCGTTTCGCCCGACACCGCTTTCGAGACGCTCGGCGCCCGCCGTCTCTGGTGACGCGCCCATTCAGTCGCCCCCGCCCCAGGCCGGATCGTTCAGAATCTCGTCGGCATGCTCGCCCAGCCCCGGGCTCGGCCGGGGTGCGACCTGCCGCACGCCGTCCATCACGATCGGCGAGGCGACGCTCGGAATGGTGCCGCCTTTGGCTGCCGTGTTCGGCAGATCGACCCGCACGCCGCGCGCGACGACCTGCTTGTCGGCGAAGACCTCGGCGACGTCGTTGATCGGCCCGGCCGGCACATGCAGCGTTTCCAGCACCGCGAGCAGGTCCGCCTTGGCGTGACGCTGGCAGAGCCGGTGGAGATGCACCGTCAGCGCGACGCGGTTCTTCACCCGCGAGCGGTTGTCGACATAGTCGGGGTGCTCGGCCAGCGCCGGCTCGCCCAGCGCCTCGCAGAGCTTGCGCCACTGCCCGTCATTGCCAGTGGCGATGATGATATGGCCATCCGCGACCGGAAACACGTCATAGGGCACGATGTTGGGATGGGCATTGCCGAGTCGCGGGGGCAGCGCGCCGGAAACGAGATAGTTCATCGCCTGGTTGCCGAGCACGGCGATCTGGGCATCGAGCAACGCCATGTCCAGCGTCGCGCCTTCGCCGGTGGCGTCGCGGCGGCGCAGCGCCGCCAGAATGCCGACCGTCGCATACATGCCGGTGAAGATGTCGGCCGTGGCATAGGCCGCCTTGATCGGCCCGCCGTCGGGTTCGCCGGTCAGAGACATCACGCCGCCCATGCCCTGCACGAGAAAATCATAGCCGGCGCGCGGCGCATAAGGCCCGGTCTGGCCGAAGCCGGTGACGGAGCAATAGATCAGCCGCGGGAAGTCGCGGCGCAGCGAGGCGGCATCGAGCCCGTATTTGACGAGCCCCCCGACCTTGAAGTTCTCCACCACGATATCGGCATGGGCGGCGAGGCGGCGCACCAGCGCTTGCCCTTCCGGCGTGCGGAAATCGGCCGTGATCGAGCGCTTGCCGCGATTGGCGGAGTGGAAATAGGCGGCCGAGAGGTTCTCGCCATCCGCGCCTTCCACGAAGGGCGGGCCCCATTTGCGGGTGTCGTCGCCCTCCGGCGCTTCGACCTTGACGACATCGGCACCGAGATCGGCGAGCAACTGCCCGATCCAGGGCCCGGCGAGGATGCGCGCGAGCTCGAGGACGCGCAGGCCGGCGAGGGGGGGAGTCACGGTTAGCCGCCAGGAATAATATTGAGAGAAACTTTGCCGAAACCGACAGCGACTAAGAACGTAATGGCCAATGAGATGAGCCAGGCCACAACATTAAGGGCAATCGAAATCCACCATTTCGTACTATTTTTTATTTCTTCGATAACTTCATTTTTAGATCCAATGATCGTCTCGGTGCGAGTTCGTTCCTGAATCTCTGGCTCGGCGGAAAGGACGACCTGCTCACCGTAAACCTCAAGCCGCCGGAAAGCATTCGCGCGATATTGCTCGATAAGGCCGGGCGTCAGAAGTTTATAGTGAGCCTTTAAGTCGTCGTCCGTATTCTCACCTGAAAGAGCATAGTCCCTCTTATCCCGCTTGTAGGTTGCATAGGCCAGCAGTCCGACAAGATCGTCGTCGGCCGGATCGTCAATTTTGACGAGGCGCTCGAAGGCTTTCGAATATTCCCTCGTCATTTTTTACGGCCGGAGTCTCGAATCGCCTGCTCGACGATGTCAGGATCGATCCGCCTGCGCACTTTACCATCCGGCCCCATGATTTCTCGCAGGACGGAAGCGCTGCGCCCGGCAGAAGGCTTGATGTCCATAAAACGGCCCGACTCCGACGACCGGCTGACCCAGTTTCCGGACCTCGGCGAATTTTTCGAACCTGGCATATCGTCCTCCAATTGACAGAGGCTAGCACATTAGAAAAACGCCTGCAGGCCGGTGATCGCCCGGCCGAGGATCAGCGCGTGGACGTCATGCGTGCCCTCATAGGTGTTCACCGTTTCGAGGTTCGCCGCATGGCGCATCACCTGATACTCGATCTGGATGCCGTTGCCGCCATGCATGTCGCGGGCCTGGCGGGCGATGTCGAGCGCCTTGCCGCAATTGTTGCGCTTGACGAGGCTGATCATCTCCGGGGCCATCCTGCCCTCGTCCATCAGCCGGCCGACGCGCAGGGAGCCCTGCAGGCCGAGCGTGATCTCGGTCAGCATGTCGGCGAGCTTCTTCTGGTAGAGCTGCGTCTGGGCGAGCGGCTTGTTGAACTGCTTGCGGTCGAGCCCGTATTGCCGGGCCCGGTGGAAGCAGTCCTCGGCGGCGCCCATCACGCCCCAGGAAATGCCGTAGCGCGCGCGGTTGAGGCAGCCGAACGGGCCCTTCAGACCCGAGACGTTCGGCAGGAGGTTCTCCTCCGGCACGATAACGCCGTCCATCACGATCTCGCCGGTGATCGAGGCGCGCAGGCTGAGCTTGCCGCCGATCTTCGGCGCGGAGAGGCCCTTCATGCCCTTTTCGAGGATGAAGCCGCGGATCTGGTTGTCATGCGCGGCCGACTTCGCCCAGACGACGAAGACATCGGCGATCGGCGAGTTCGAGATCCACATCTTGGAGCCGGACAGCTTGTAGCCATCCGCGACCTTTTCGGCGCGGGTCTTCATGCCGCCGGGGTCGGAGCCGGCATCCGGCTCGGTCAGGCCGAAGCAGCCGACGAACTCGCCCGAAGCGAGCTTCGGCAGATACTTCTTGCGCTGCTCCTCGCTGCCATAGGCGTAGATGGGATACATCACCAGCGAGGACTGGACGCTCATCATCGAGCGATAGCCCGAGTCGATGCGCTCCACCTCGCGGGCGACCAGCCCGTAGGAGACGTAATTGGCGCCGGCGCAGCCATATTCTTCCGGCACGGTGACGCCGAGCAGGCCGAGCTCGCCCATTTCGTTGAAGATCGAGCGGTCGGTCTTCTCGTCCAGATAGGCGTCGTGGATGCGGGGGCTCAGCTTTTCCTGCGCATAGTCGCGCGCCGTGTCGCGGATCAGCCGCTCATCCTCGCTCAGCTGCTCGTCGAGCAGGAAGGCGTCGTCCCATTTGAGCTCGGCGAGCTTGTGTTCGGCGGCCATCTTGGTTCTCTCCCGTCTTGTTCTTGCCGACCGTCATTGCGAGGAGCGAAGCGACGAAGCCATCCAGGGGGACGTCGAGCGCTGCCGCTCCTGGACTGCTTCGCTGCCGCTCGCAATGACGGGGTCTGTCACTGCAATCCTTCACGCATCCACATCGAAGCTGACGCCCTGCGCCAGCGGCAGCGTGGTGCCGAAATTGAGCGTGTTGGTGGCGCGGCGCATATAGGCCTTCCAGGCGTCGGAGCCGGCCTCGCGGCCGCCGCCGGTCTCCTTCTCGCCGCCGAAGGCCCCGCCGATCTCGGCGCCTGAGGGGCCGATATTGACGTTGGCGATGCCGCAATCGGAACCCTCGTCGGAGACGAACAGCTCGGCCTCGCGCATGTTGAGCGTGAAGATCGAGGAGGAGAGGCCCGCGCCGACCGCGTTTTGCATCGCGATCGCCTCGTCGAAAGAGTTGTACTTCATCACATAGAGGATCGGCGCGAAGGTCTCGCGCTCTACCGGGCCGCACTGCCGGGGCATCTCGACCAACGCCGGGCGCACATAGAAACCGCCGGCACCGACATCGACCTTTTCGCCGCCATGAACGGTGCCGCCCTCGGCGCGGGCCTCGCCCAGCGCCTTCTGCATGCCCTGATAGGCGCCCTCGTCGACCAGCGGGCCGATCAGCACGCCAGCCTCGCGCGGATCGCCGATCTTGACGCTCGCATAGGCCTTGATCAGCTTTGGCACGAGCTGGTCGTAGACGCTCTCATGCACGATCAGGCGCCGCAGCGTGGTGCAGCGCTGGCCGGCGGTGCCCATCGCGGCGAAGGCGATCCCGCGCAGCGCGATGTCGAGATCGGCCGAGGGCGCGACGATCGCGGCATTGTTGCCGCCGAGTTCGAGGATGGCGCGGGCGAAGCGGGCGGCGAGCTTCTGGCCGACCTCCTTGCCCATGCGGGTCGAGCCTGTGGCCGAGACCACCGGCACGCGATGATCCTGCACCAGGATATCGCCGACCTCGCGCCCGCCGATCAGCACTTCGGAGAGGCCGACCGGCGCTTCGGGCCCGAAGCGCTTCATCGCCTTCAGCGTGATGGCCTGCACCGCGAGCGCGGTGAGCGGCGTCTTCTCGGAGGGCTTCCAGACGACGCTGTCGCCGCAGACGAAGGCCAGCGCCGCGTTCCACGACCAGACCGCGACCGGGAAGTTGAAGGCCGAGATCACGCCGCAGACGCCGAGCGGGTGCCATGTCTCCATCATCCGGTGGTTCGGGCGCTCGGTCGCGATGGTGAGCCCGTAGAGCTGGCGCGAAAGACCGACCGCGAAATCGCAGATGTCGATCATCTCCTGCACCTCGCCGAGGCCCTCGGAAACGATCTTGCCGGCTTCGAGCGTCACGAGCAGGCCGAGATCTTCCTTGGCGGCGCGCAGCTCCTCGCCGAGGAGGCGCACGAACTCGCCACGGCGCGGCGCCGGCACCTTGCGCCAGGCAAGGTAAGCGGCCTGCGCCCGGCCGATGGCAGCCTCGGCCTCGGCAGGCGTCGTCTCGCGCAGCGTGGCGACCGTCTCGCCAGTCACCGGAGAGCGGGCCGACAGGCCGGCCTGCGCATAAGCGGACTCCGTGACGCCGAGCCGCTCCAACAGAGCGAGCGTGTCCTTGGGGAGGGAGGTGGTCATCATTGTCATCCTGATCGGCAGCAATCCGCAGCCCTCATCCTGAGGAGCAAGCGCGAGCTGGCTTCTGGATGGATGGACCCGTGGGTTCCGTAACCTCCGGGGCCATCATTCGAGACGCCGCTGTCGCGGCTCCTCAGGATGAGGGCTCGTGGCGGGCCGCTCAGTGAACGGTCCGGCTTTCGCAGCGACAATGCCCTCTTCCCCCTGCGCAGGGCAACCGATATGTTCTCACCACTTGGTGAGCTTTTCTCATGAACGATGCGCTGATTCCGGGCCGCCACTCGGTCCCGTCCCTGTCGGCCCTCGCAGCGTTCGAGGCGGCGGCGCGGCATGGCAGCTTCACCCGCGCGGCGGAGGAGCTGAACCTCACCCAGGGCGCGGTCAGCCGGCAGGTGGCGCAGCTGGAGAAAGGCCTCGGCGTCGCTTTGTTCGAGCGCGCCAAGAAGCGCGTCAGCCTCACCGCGGCCGGCGCCGCCTATGCCGCCGACATCCGCGACGGCCTCTCCCGCCTGGCACTGGCGACGGTCTCCGCCATGGCCTTTCGCGGCGCCGCAGGCGTGCTCAACCTCGCCAGCCTGCCGACCTTCGGCACGCGCTGGCTGATCCCGCGCCTGCCGCGCTTCACCGAGGCGCATCCCGGCATCACCATCAACTTCGCCAGCAAGCTGGTGCCGTTCGACTTCGGGCGCGAGCCTCTCGACGCCGCCATCCATTTCGGCGAACCGGTCTGGCCGGGCGCCAGGCTGCACCGGCTGATGGGGGAGGAGATCGTGCCGGTGGCCTCGCCGGCCCTGGTCGAACGCTTCGGCATCGACGAACCGGTCGATATGCTGAAACTGCCGCTGCTGCAGCAATCGACCCGGCCCCGCGCCTGGGCGAACTGGCTGGAGCGGCAGGGCCTGCCCCCGCAGCGAGCGATGATGGGGCCGCGTTTCGAGCAGTTCGCCATGGTGGCGCAGGCGGCGGTGGCCGGGCTCGGCCTCGCCATCGTGCCGCGCTTTCTCGTCGAGGAGGAGTTGCGTTCGGGGGCGCTGGTCATCCCGGTCGATCGGCCGGTGACCGGCGAGGAGGGGTATTACCTCGTCTACCCGGCCGAGAAGGCGGGCCTGCCGACGGTCATCGCCTTTCGCGACTGGCTGCTGGCCGAATGCGGGGCCGGCGGCTGAGTCCTCTCGACAACCCGGCTCCGGCGCGTCATTCATGCGCGCAAGTCACCAACCGCCGCTCGATCCCGCCGAGGCCGCCATGCCGTCCGCCCGCGAAACTGCCGACGTCGTCATTTGCGGGGGAGGGGTCATCGGCTCGTCCGTGGCCTATCATCTCGCGGCCGACCCGGACTTCACGGGCAGGGTCGTGGTCGTCGAGAAGGATCCGACCTACCGCTACTCCGCCTCGGCGCTCTCGGCGGCATCGATCCGTCAGCAGTTTTCCAGCGCGGTGAACATCCGCATTTCGCTGCACGGCATCGCCTTCCTGCGCAGCATCGGCGAGCATCTGGGCGTGGATGGCGAGGAGCCGGCGATCGACCTGCACGAAGGCGGCTATCTCTATGTCGCCGATGCGGCGGGTGCGAAAATCCTCGAGGCCAATCAAAGCGTTCAGCAGCGGGAAGGCGCCGATATCGCGCTTTATGATGCGGCCATGCTGCGCAGCAAATTCTCCTGGCTCAACACCGAGGACCTCGCCTGCGGTACTTATGGTGTCAGCGGGGAGGGTTGGTTCGACGGCTGGGCCCTGTTGCAAGCCTTTCGCAAGAAGGCGCGTAGCCTCGGCGTCGAATACCGGCAGGGCGAGGTTGCCCGTTATATCGAGGAAGGCGGCCGTATCGCCGCGGTCGAGCTGGCCGATGGCAGCCGCATCGCCTGCGGCGCGGCGGTCAACGCCAGCGGCACGCATGGCGCGAGGCTGGCCGCGACCGCCGGCATCGCCATCCCGGTCAAATCGATGAAGCGCTACATCTTCACCTTCACCTGCAAGGGCGAGGTCGATAACTGCCCCCTGCTGATCGACGTCAGCGGCGCCTGGTGCCGGCCGGAGGGGCAGCGCAGCGCCGAAGGCCAGCTCTTCATCGGCTCCTGCTCGCCGCTGACCCCGGAGCAGGATGTCGAATGGGTCGAGACGGATCCGACCGTCGAGGATGTCGACTGGCCCTTCTTCGAGGAGGCGGTGTGGATGCCGCTGGCGCATCGCATCCCCGCTTTCGAGCAGATCAGGCCCGGCCGCGCCTGGGCCGGCCCCTACGACATGTGCGGGCTCGACCACAACGCCATCGTCGGCCCGGCGGTCGGCGTCCCGAACCTCTATCTCGCCAACGGCTTCTCGGGCCATGGGCTGCAGCAATCGCCGGCGGTGGGCCGCGGGCTGGCCGAGCTCATCGCGCATGGCCGCTATCGCTCGCTCGACCTCGCCGATCTCGGCCACGAGCGCATCGTCGCCGGGCGCCCCCTTGCGGAGGCGAATATCATCTGAGGCTGGGCCGCGCGGGTGCCGTGCAGGGTATTGCTCCAGGTCAATTGACCCAGATCAAAGGCGATATCTTTCATGATACTAAAGTCGTCTATTTTTCGAAGCGAAGTGAGAGGTTTCCATCAAAGACAGTAAACAAAACCGGCGGGCTATAATGATTTATTAGCCGGTCTCTTGCATTCTGGTCGCGGATCGGCACGGGGCTGGGATGCTGCATGAACGTTTTCACGAAGGCCTTGAGCCGTGTGGGCGCCGGGAATGCCCGGGATGCAATCCGCAACAGGATGACGAGCGATCGCCTGGAGGGGGTCGAGGCCGGGCTGTTCCGCTTTGGCGGCAAGCCATCTCCGCTGGCGCTCGCCTTCATCTCCCCCAATGCCGATTTCGATGCCGTGTCGCGGCAACTGGCGAGCCTCGCCGGCGAGACCCGCCTGATCGCGGTCAGCACCGCCGGCGAGCTCTGCTCGCAGCCCGATGGTGGCCTGTATCTCGGCACGCCTTCCGATTGGCGCACGGTGGTGATCCAGGTGTTCTCGCCGGCGCTGATCGGCGAGGCGCAGATCGTCAGCGTGAAGCTGCACAGCGAGGATCTGCGCGGTGGGGGCGGAACGCCCGTCGATCTCGACACGCGGATCGAGAAGCTGGCGGGTGAACTCTCCCGCGTGGCGCCGTCCATGCGGATCGATGCGCGTGATACCTTCGCGCTGACCTTTCTCGATGGCCTCTCCAAATCGGAGAACTACTTTCTGGAGGCGGTCTACCGCACCGGCAAGTTCCCTTGCATGTTCATGGGCGGCTCTGCCGGCGGCAAGCTCGACTTCCGCCGTACCCAGATCTTCGACGGCCAGCGCGTGCTGGAGAACCATGCGGTCATCGCCTTCGTGAAGATGGCGCCGCGGCAGCGCTACGGCCTGTTCCGCAGCCATAACTTCCGCCGCACCGAGCGCTCCTTTACGGTCGTCCGCGCCGATCTCAGCCAGCGCACGGTGCAGTCTGTTTTCGACCACCAGACCGGGCGCGTGACCTCCTTCATCGAGGCGATGGCAAGCGCCTTCGGCTGCGGCGCCGATCAGGTCCAGGCCTCGCTCGGCAAGCGCGCCTTCGGTATCGAGATCGAGGGCGAGATCTTCGTGCGCTCGGTCGCCGGCTTCGATCTTCCGGCGGATGAGGTCGCCTTCTATTGCGATGTCGCGCCGGGTGACCGGCTCTATGTCCTCGAGGAAACCGATTTCCTGCAGCAGACCCGCCAGAACATCGACGCCTATCTCGCCGACAAGCCGCGCCCTTCGGGCGTCTTCCTGAGCGACTGCATTCTCAGGCGCCTCTCCAATGGCGATCAACTGGCCCGCGCGACCGATCTCTGGCCTGTCCCGGCCGCCGGCTTCTCGACTTTCGGCGAGCTGTTCGGCATCAACATCAACCAGACGCTCTCGGCGATCGTCTTCTTCAGCGATGTCGACGACAGTTTCCGCGACCCGCTGGTCGACAACTTCCCTGTGCTCTACGCCAAGTTCTCGAATTATTTCAGCCGCCGGACTCTGGCCCGGCACGAGCGCGCCCGTTCGCACGAGCTTTTGAAGCTCGCCTTCGGCGAGGTGATCGAGGCGGCCGTTGCCGGCGATTTCTCCAAGCGTGTCTCGGCGCAGTTCCCGGACGAGGAACTCAACAAGCTCGCCGTCAGCGTCAGCACGCTGGTGGACACGGTCGATCGCGGCCTGGGCGAAACCGGGGAGGTGCTCTCCGCCCTCGCCGAGGGGGACCTGACCCGTCTGGTCGTCTCCGATTATCGCGGCCGCTTCGCCGATCTGAAGCAGGCGATCAACGGCACGATCGACCGACTCTCGCAGACCCTGCAGACCATTCAGACCACCTCCAGCGAGGTCGCGGGTTCGGCGCAGGAGATCCGCTCGGGTGCGATCGATTTGTCGGACCGCACCGAGCAGCAGGCGTCGAGCCTGGAGGAAACTGCGGCAACGACGGAGGAACTCGCGGCTTCGGTGAAATCCAGCGCAACCGGTTCGCGCCAGGCGGCGGCTCTCGCGCAGGAGGCGCTGAAGACCGCGGACGAGGGCGGGGACATCGTGCGCCGCGCCGTGGACGCCATGCAGCGCATCGACCAAGGCGCCCGCAAGATCTCCGAGATCAATGCCGTGATCGACGGCATCGCCTTCCAGACCAATCTGCTGGCGCTCAACGCGGCCGTCGAGGCAGCCCGGGCCGGCGAGGCCGGCAAGGGCTTCGCCGTCGTCGCTTCCGAGGTGCGCACCCTCGCCCAGCGCTCGTCAGAGGCGGCCAAGGACATCACCGCCCTGATCTCCTCCTCCAGCGCGGAAGTCCGAGAGGGCGTCGAGCTGGTCGAGCAGGCCGGACAGGCACTGGAGCAGATCGTTTCCGCCTCGCGCAGGGTTTCGACGACCGTCGCCGAGATCGCCGCCGCCTCCGGCGAGCAGGCGAGCGGCATCGACGAAATGGCTCAGGCGGTTTCGCATATGGACGAGATGACGCAGCAGAACGCGGCACTCTCCGAGCAGAGCGCGGCTTCCGCCGCAGCGCTCAGCTCCCAGATCGAGCGACTGAATCAGCTCGTCGCCGCCTTCAGGCTGCGGCGCGGCCCGGTTGTGGCTGCTCCGGTCCGCAGCCTGGCGCCGCCCGCGCCCCGATTGGCCGAACCGGTTCGCAATGCGGCACCGCGCCCCGCCCGGCTGGTGCCGCAGCCCCCGCCTCCCGCGCCCCGCAAGGTCGCCAATGGCAGCACGGGCTGGGAGGAGTTCTGAGCGTCGCGCCGCTCAGCGGCTCTCGCGCGCGGCGCTCTGCGCCGCCTCGTCGTCTTCAGCCGGATCTTCATCCCCGAGCTCCGGCGAGATGCTGGCCGTCGTCGACTGGCTCAGGCGTTGGAACAGGCCCAGCCCCACCAGCGCCAGCACGGCGATGGACATCAGCAGCGCCGGATAGACGATGTTGCCCATCGTCTCGCGCGAGGTCTTGGCGATCAGCACCAGCGATTCCAGCGACAGCGCGACGATCATGATGGTCATGAACTTCGTCAGCGAGCCGCGCGCCTCGGACGGGCGGCGCAATTCCCGGTCGGAGACGACCTCTTCCTCGTAGAGGAACTTGCCGACATCGGCGACGGCGACCGCGATGATGATCAGCCCGATGCCGTCGAGCATGGTCTCCAGCGCGCCGTCACCCGTCCAGAAGCCGTTTGCGGCTCGATAGATCGCGACGCCGATCAAGGCGATCGACGCGCAGAGCAGCGCGATCGAGATCGCGATGTAGAGAACGCGGCTGAACAGCGACATCATCTCCCCCCGAGACGGCAGGGTAACGGAGAGCAAGGTGCTGGAGTTCCGCGGGCGCCGCATGACCGCGCAAGGGGCTAGGCATGCGGCCTGCGTCGTTGCGCCGGGCCGAAAGCCATGCTCGAACCATCTCAGCGTTCACGGGACTTCCGATCATGCCTGATCTCGCGCATCTCCTCCCCTTCGCGCTGATCGCGCTCGGTATGGGTCTGACGCCCGGGCCGAACATGATCTACCTGATCTCGCGCTCCATCGCCCAGGGGGCGGGCGCGGGCATGATTTCGTTGGCCGGTGTGGCGCTCGGTTTCGTCTTCTACATGCTCTGTGCCGCGTTCGGCATCACGGCGCTGCTCTTCGCCGTGCCCTATGCCTATGACGCGCTTCGGCTGGGTGGCGCGGCCTACCTTCTCTGGCTCGCATGGCAAGCCGTGAAGCCCGGCGGCCGCTCGCCCTTCCAGGTCAAGGACCTGCCGGTCGACGGGCCGCGTAAGCTCTTCCTGATGGGCTTCCTCACCAATCTGCTGAATCCCAAGATCGCCATGCTCTATCTCGCGCTGCTGCCGCAATTCATCGATCCGGCGGCTGGCGATGTCCTCTCCCAGTCACTCGTGCTCGGCGCCGTGCAGATCGCGATCAGCGTCAGCGTCAACGCGCTGATCGCGCTCGCCGCCGGCAGCATCGCGGTCTTCCTGCGCACGAGGCCGTTCTGGGCGCTGGTTCAGCGCTGGCTGATGGGAACCGTTCTCGCGGGCTTCGCCGTCAGGATGGCGATGGAATCACGGCGCTGACCGGCATGGCGGCGCATGATGGCGGCGAGGCCAGGCCGGCACCGTCCCTGCCCGACCTCTTCACCGGCTTCCTCAAGATCGGGTTGATGGGCTTCGGCGGCGTCGGGCCTGTCGCTCGCCACATCATCGTCGCCGAGCGCGGCTGGCTCGACGACCGTGCCTATGCCGAGCTGATGGGGATCTGCCAGGCGCTGCCGGGCGCCAATACCGTCAACGCGGCCGTGGTGCTGGGCGACCGCTTCCGTGGCGCTGCCGGCGCGCTGACCTGTGTCTTTGCGCTGATGGCGATGCCGCTGATCTGCCTCGTCGCGCTGGCCAACGTGTACGACGCCTTCTCGAGCCATCCGCTGGCGCAGATCGCGCTGACCGGCGCCGCCGCCAGCGCGGCGGGCCTTATCCTCGGCACGGCACTGCGGCTGATGAGCAAGGCGGGGCTGGCGCTCTGGGCCTGGGGCGTGGCGGGCGCGTCCTTCCTCGCCATCGGCGTGCTGCGCCTGCCGATGCTGCCCGCCCTGCTGGTGCTCGTGCCGCTCGCGCTGGTGGTCGCCACGCTCTCTGCGAGGCGCCGCTGATGGAGCGCGGCGTCTTCACCCAGCTCGTCGTCACCTTCGGCACGATCTCGCTGCTGGCGATCGGCGGCGCCAATGCCGTCGTGCCGGAGATCCATCGGCAGGTCGTCGATCTCCTCGCCTGGATGGATGCGCCGACCTTCGCGCGGCTCTTCGCCATCGCCCAGACGGCGCCCGGCCCCAACGTCATGCTGGCCAGCATCGTCGGTTGGCAGGTGGCGGGCATTCCCGGGCTGCTGGTCGCGACCTTCGCGATGCTGATCCCCTCCTCGCTGTTGGCACTGGCCTGCGGCCGGGGGCTGCGGCGCTGGAGCGATCATGGCGTCGTCAAGGTCGTGACGCTGGCGCTGGTGCCGATCGCGCTCGGGCTGATGCTGGCGAGCGGCGCCGTCGCCACCTTCGCCGCCGATGCGGGCCTGTTCGGCTACGCCATCACGGCGGCGACGGCGCTCGTCACCTATCGCTCCAAGGTGAACCCGCTGGTGCCGATGGCGGTCGGCACCCTGGCCTATGTGCTGGTCTGGCTCGCTGGCCTGGCCTGAAACGGCTCATCCCGGCAGCGAGACGATCTGTGGCTCCGTCGCAGCCATGCGGGCGTCGCCGGGCTCGCCGATGTCCTTCAGGATCGCACCCAGCGCCTCGAAATCGGCCTTGCGTCCCGAACTGCGCCGCCAGGCGAGGCCGATCGACCGGCTGGGGGCGGGCGGGGCGAAGCGGAAAAGCCTCACCGGCATGTCGGGCCGCAACTCCACCGCCAGCGCCATCGCCGGCAGCAGGGTGCTGCCGAAGCCGTTGGCCACCATCTGCATGATCGTCGACAGGCTGGAGGCGCCATATTGCCTGCGCGAGCCGCCGGGCACCGTTCCGCAGACGCTGAGCGCCTGGTCGCGCAGGCAGTGGCCCTCCTCCAGCAGCAGCAGGCCTTCGCCGGCAAGGCCGCGGCCGGGATCGAAGGGTTCCAGATGCGGCTGCGGCCTGCGCGGCGCGGCGAGCAGGAACGGATCGTCGAACAGCGGCAGCGTCGCGATGCCGGCCCGCTCGATCGGCAGGGACAGGAGCGCCACATCGAGCCGCCCTTCCGCCAACTCCTCAAGCAGCGTCGCCGTCTGGGTTTCGCGCAGGCGCAGCTGGAGCCCGGGATGGCGCTGCTGCATCAGCGGCAGCGCCGCCGGCAGCAGATAGGGTGCGATCGAGGGAATGACGCCCAGCCCCAGCGGGCCCTCGAGAAGGCCGCGCTGGCGGCGCGCATGGTCTACGAGATCGTTCGCCTCCAGCAGGATGCGCTGCGCCCGCTCGGCGATTTCGGCGCCCATCTCCGTCAGCGCCACCGCGCCGCGCCGCCGTTCCACCAGCTGGCAGCCGAGCTCGGCCTCCAGCTCCTGGATCTGCAGCGAGAGCGCCGGCTGGCTGACATGGCATTCTTCCGCGGCCCTGCCGAAATGGCACTGGCGGGCCAGGGCGGAGAAATAGCGCAGCTGTTTCAGGCTGATCATCGGCGATTTGATAAACTTATCGTGGACGGCCGTAAACGGTATTGGACATTGTCGTCACAAAGGGCTGTTAGTTCGACCAATTCCAAACGAAGGGCGTCGCCTTGCGCCCTCCGGAATGCTTTCGAGACAGGGAGAGGCTTCGATGTCCAAAGACGATCTCAAGACCCCGCACACCGGCGCCACGATGACGACCTCGGCCGGCGCGCCGATCCCGGACAACCAGAATTCCATCACCGCCGGCGCGCGCGGCCCGGTGCTGCTGCAGGACTACCAGCTCATCGAGAAGCTCGCCCATCAGAACCGCGAGCGCATCCCGGAGCGTGCCGTCCACGCCAAGGGCTGGGGCGCCTATGGCACGCTGACCATCACCGGCGACATCTCGAAATACACCAAGGCCAAGGTGCTCCAGCCGGGCACGCAGACGCCGCTGCTGCTGCGCTTCTCGACCGTGGCCGGCGAAATGGGCGCGGCCGATGCCGAGCGCGACGTGCGCGGCTTCGCGATCAAGTTCTACACGCCGGAAGGCAATTGGGACCTCGTCGGCAACAACACCCCGGTCTTCTTCGTGCGCGACCCGGTGAAGTTCCCCGACTTCATCCACACCCAGAAGCGGCACCCCAAGACCAATCTGCGCTCGCCGACGGCGATGTGGGACTTCTGGTCGCTGTCGCCTGAGAGTCTCCACCAGGTCACCATCCTGATGTCCGATCGCGGCCTGCCGACCGATGTGCGTCACATCAACGGCTATGGCTCGCACACCTTCTCGTTCTGGAACGACAATGGCGAGCGCTATTGGGTGAAGTTCCACTTCAAGACCCTGCAGGGCCACAAGCACTGGACAAACGAGGAGGCCGAGAAGGTCATCGGCAAGACCCGCGAGTCGACGCAGGAGGATCTCTACAACGCGCTGGAGCGCGGCGAATTCCCGAAATGGAAGGTTCAGGTCCAGATCATGCCGGAGCTGGACGCCGAGAAGACGCCCTACAACCCCTTCGATCGCACCAAGGTCTGGCCGCATGCCGATTATCCGCCGATCGACATCGGCGTGATGGAGCTGAACCGCAACCCGGAGAACTACTTCACCGAGGTCGAGAACGCGGCCTTCTCGCCGTCGAACATCGTTCCCGGCATCGGCTTCTCGCCCGACAAGATGCTGCAGGCGCGCATCTTCTCCTATGCCGACGCCCATCGTCATCGCCTCGGCACGCATTACGAGACGATCCCGGTCAACCAGCCGAAATGCCCGGTGCATCACTATCACCGCGACGGCCAGATGAACGTCTATGGCGGCATCAAGACCGGCAACCCGAACGCCTATTACGAGCCGAACTCCTTCGGCGGGCCCGTCGAGGCGCCTGCCGCCAAGGAGCCGCCGCTGCGGATCTCGGGCGATGCGGACCGCTACAACCACCGCATCGGCAATGACGACTACAGCCAGCCGCGCGCGCTGTTCAATCTGTTCGACGCCGGCCAGAAGGAGCGCCTCTTCTCCAACATCGCCGCGGCGATGGGCGGCATTCCCCACGAGATCGAGGAGCGCCAGCTGGCGCATTTCGACAAGGTCCACCCGGATTACGGCAACGGCGTGCGCCGCGCGCTCGCCAAGGCGGACGGCAAGGCCCGCCCGGCGATCTCGGTGACCCCGGCGACGCCGCAGGAAGCCGCGGAGTAAGGCTGCTCCACTCGCGATGACATCAGGGCCGCGGCGAAAGCCGCGG
This sequence comes from Allobosea sp., assembly GCF_048595345.1. GTDB lineage: Bacteria > Pseudomonadota > Alphaproteobacteria > Rhizobiales > Beijerinckiaceae > Allobosea. The sequence continues at coordinate 527 of NZ_JBMDWH010000068.1, read as the reverse complement.
CCTTTTTTCGTTTCCAGTTCGCCTTGCCGGCATTGCGAGGAGCGCAGCGACGAAGCAATCCAGGGGACCGGGCGAGCGCTCACCCGGTCCCCTGGATTGCTTCGCTTCGCTCGCAATGACGGGGCGCATCGATGGCGGTTCAGTCCCTCATGGAACCGGTCTAGGCTTGCCCGGATACCGTCCGAAGGAGCCTGCCCGTGCCACTCACCGCCGCCGAACAAAAGGTCATCGACTGGCTCGCGAGCCGGAAGGAGGGCATGGTCGCGCTGCTGCGCGAACTGGTCGATACCGATTCAGGCTCCTACGACAAGGCGGGCGTCGACCGTGCCGGGGCCGTCATCGCCAAATTTCACGAGGCGAACGGGCTCAGCGTCGAAATCCTGCCGGACAGCCGCTTCGGCGATGCGGTCAAGGCGAGGCTGCCGAACCCGACCGCGAACGACCAGCGCCCGGTGCTGCTGCTCGGCCACCGCGACACGGTCTTCCCGCAGGGCGAGCCGACGCGCCGGCCCTTCACCATCAAGGGC
>NZ_JBMDWH010000067.1:0-13989 GCF_048595345.1 Allobosea sp. | reverse complement strand
TGCGGCATGCGGGCGAGATCGGCGATCACCGGCTCGCCGCCGATGGTCTTGCCGAGGCACAGCGCGAGCTTGTGCTTGGTCGCCTCGAAATCCTGGCTGGCGAGCAGCTCGCGCAGGAAGACGGTCTCGCGCCGGGCATTGGGAAGCTCGATGCCGATCGCGTTCTTGCCCTGCACCACCGCCACGCGGGCCGAGACCGCGCTCATCGACCGGGCGATGTCGTCCGCCAGCGAAATCACCCGCGAGCTCTTGGTGCCCGGAGCAGGCTCAAGCTCGTACAGCGTCACAACAGGGCCGGGGCGCACCTGCGAAATCTCGCCGCGTACGCCGAAATCCTCCAGCACGCCTTCCAGCAGCGTCGCGTTCTGCTCCAGCGCATCGGTGGAGACGGCGCTGGCAGGGGTCTTCTTCGGCTCGGCGAGATAGGTCAGCGGCGGCAGCTCGAAGCCTTCGCCGTCGAGGAAGGAGGGTTGCGCCTCGCGCTGGATCCGCTTGCCGGGCTTCGGAGCGGGCTTGGGGGCGGTGACGCGCGAGGCGTTGAGGTCACGCAGGTCCTGCGCATCGTCGATGTCGAAGGGCGGGTCTTCGTCGATGTCGCGCTCGGTCGGGCGGCTGCCGGGCAGGGGCTCCGGCCGGAATGGAGCTGCAGGGCCCGGCTGCGGCCGGCTGCCAGAAAACTGCGGTTCGCGCCGGACGCGGCCGGAGGTGGTCGCGGGCAGGGAGGCGCCATCGACCGCCGGCTCCGGCGGATGCGGCAGGCGGCGCAGAATCGCCCCGCGCAGCGCCATCGCACCATGGGCCAGCCAGCCGATCAGGATCACCGCGATGCCGGGCTCGTCGTCACGGCGTTCCTCGCCATCGGAGATGCCGTCATCCTCGTCGTCGAGAACCGGGTCCTCGTCATGAACGAAGCCGAAGCCGGCGGCGGCGGTGACGGCCAGGATCGCGATGCCGGCATAGACAAAGCCGACGATGCTCGCCACCGCGCCGCCCGCGATGCCGGCGATGTTGCGCGTGCCGAAGAGCAGGCCATCGCCGATGACGCCGCCCATGCCCGTGGGCAGCGGCCAGCGCGGCGTCGGCGGTAGGGCGCTCGCCACGGCGGCGGCGGCGGCGACGCCGACGACCCACAGGCCGAGCTTCAGCGCGCCGCGATCGAACAGATGGAAGCGCATCAGGCGCAGCGCCCAGATCATCGGCGGAAACAGCACGGCGATGACGCCCAGCCCGATCAGCTGCATCAGCAGATCGGCGATCATCGCGCCGGGCCGGCCAAGCCAGTTGCGGACGGCGCCATTGGTGGCGTTGTTCAGGCTGGGATCATCGACGGACCAGCTCGCCAGCGCCAGCGCCACCATCACGATCAAGGCGAGCAGGCCGAGCCCGAGCAGCTCGGATGCGCGGCGCGACAGAAACTCCCGCACCGGATCGGGCAGGCGGTCCATGAGCGATTGGGAGCGGCGGACGGTGCGCATGCGGATCGTCGATCGGTTCCGGAAGGTCACGGCCGCAAAGAGCCCGGCCTGCCCGACAGGTTAGGAAGCCGAGGTTAAGACACGCTTAACCTTGAATGAGTGGCTCGCCAGGCCCCGCCAGAATGAAGAAAGACCCCGGCGGTCGCCCGCCGGGGCCGAGGTTTCACGTGAATCGCCGGATCGAGACCGGGTGATCAGCTGTGATAGGCGCGCTCGCCATGCTCGGCGATGTCGAGGCCCTCACGCTCCTCGTCCGAGGTGACGCGCAGGCCGACCACCACGTCGACGATCTTGTAGAGGATCGCCGAACCGACGCCGCTGAACACCAGCGTGAAGAGCACCGCCTTGATCTGGGCGAGGAGGGCGTCCGAGAAGACATAGGCGCCCACGGCCAGCTCGCCGGGCTTGGAGGCGTAGTCCGGGATGCCGGCGCCGCCGAGATCGACGTTCACGAGGATGCCAGTGGCGAGGGCGCCGATGATGCCGCCGACGCAGTGAACGCCGAAGACGTCGAGCGAGTCGTCATAGCCGGCCGCGTTCTTCACCGTGGTGCAGAAGAAGAAGCAGATCACGCCGGCCACGAGGCCGAGCACGATCGAGCCCATCGGTCCGGCGAAGCCGGCGGCCGGGGTCACCGCGACGAGGCCGGCGACGGCGCCCGAGACCATGCCGAGCATCGAAGGCTTGCCCTTGATCGCCCATTCGGCGAACAGCCAGGCCACGGCGGCGGCGGCAGTGGCGACGAAGGTGTTGACCATCGCGAGGACCGCGGTGCCGTTGGCTTCGAGGTTCGAGCCGGCGTTGAAGCCGAACCAGCCGACCCACAGCAGCGAGGCGCCGATCAGGGTCATGGTCAGCGAATGGGGGGCCATCAGCTCCTTGCCGAAACCGATGCGCTTGCCGATGATCAGGCAGCCCACGAGGCCGGCGATGCCCGCGTTGATGTGAACGACGGTGCCGCCCGCGAAGTCTAGCGCGCCCCATTTGAACAGCATGCCGGCATCGGCATTGACCGCGTCGAGCGCGGCCTGGGCCGCTGCCTTGCCGTCGGCGCCGGCTTCCGCGAGGGCCTTGGCGGCATTGCCGACCGCGTCAGGACCGCCCCAGTACCAGACCATATGGGCCATCGGGAAATAGATGAAGGTGACCCACAGCACCGAGAACAGCAGCAGCGCCGAGAACTTCACGCGCTCCGCGAAGGCGCCGACGATCAGGGCCGGCGTGATGCAGGCGAAGGTCATCTGGAAACAGATGTAGAGCAGCTCGGGAATCACCACGCCGTTCGAGAATGTGGCGGCCGTCGCGTTCACGTCCACGCCCTTCAGGAAGGCCTTGGAGAAGCCGCCGACGAAGTCGTTGAGGCCGCCGCCATTGGTGAAGGCGAGCGAGTAGCCATAGGTGACCCAGAGGATGCAGACGATGCTGACGATCGCGAAGACCTGGGTCAGCACCGAGAGCATGTTCTTGGTGCGCACGAGGCCGCCATAGAACAAGGCGAGGCCCGGAATGGTCATGAGCAGGACGAGGATCGTCGAGCTCATCATGAAGGCGACGTCGCCCTTGTTCGGCACGGGGGCGGCGGGGGCGGGGGCCTGCGCATAGGCTGCCCCGGCGCCGAGCGCCGCGAGGGTGAGGCCGGTCGCTCCGGCCCGCAGGATGGTCTTGAGATTCATCGTGTCTATGCTCCTGGAGGTCGGATGGTCAGAGGGCGTCGCCGTCGGTTTCGCCGGTGCGGATGCGCACGGCCTTCTCGATCGGGGAGACGAAGATCTTGCCGTCACCGATCTGGCCGGTGCGGGCGGCGGCGGTGATGGCCTCGATGACCTTGTCGGCCAGCTCGTTGGCGACCGCGACCTCGATCTTGATCTTCGGCAGGAAGCTGACGGCGTATTCGGCGCCGCGATAGATCTCGGTGTGGCCCTTCTGACGGCCATAGCCCTTGACTTCGGTTACCGTCAGGCCGTGAACGCCGATGCCGGTGAGGGCGTCGCGCACCTCCTCGAGCTTGAACGGCTTGATGATCGCCATCACGATTTTCATTGGCTGGGCATCCCCTCTACGCCGCCCGGTCGTCAGCCCCGGCGAACCTGTTGCACTCGCATGCGCGGCCGAGCGCATTGCGTCGCAGCGCACAATTCAAGGGGCGTGCCAAACTGCTGCGACGGGCGATTGAGGCGGCACTGGGGCGAATCGCGGCGCGACAAAGCCTTCCGGCTGTGCTGACTGCTGCCGAATTGGGCAAACGATACTTTTTTAGGCTTATGCCTGCTGAAGCGTCAGCCGAGATCCGGCCGGGGGCGAATCAGCCCTTCCTGCGCGACGGAGGCGACCAGCCTCCCCTGCCGGTCGAACACCAGCCCGCGCGAAAAACCGCGCGCGCCGCCGGCCGACGGACTGTCCTGCGAATAGAGCAGCCAGTCATCGGCGCGAAACGGCCGGTGGAACCACATGGCATGGTCGAGGCTGGCGGCCTGGACGCGCTTGTCGAAGACCGTGGTGCCATGCGCGATCAGGCTGGAATCGAGGAGCATCAGGTCGGAGGCATAGGCCAGGACGCTGCGATGCAGGGCCGGATCGTCCGGCAGCGGGTCCAGCGCGCGAATCCAGACGTTGAATTTCGGCTCCATCTTGTCGCCGGTCCGGTAGCGTTCCAGCTCGACGGGGCGGATCTCGATCGGCCGCTTGCGCTGGTAATAGGCCTGAACCGCATCGGGCATATGCGGCAGCACCGTCTTCAGCATTTCCTCGCGGTCCGGCAGCGCCTCCGGCATCGGCACGTCCGGCATCGGCAGCTGATGATCGTAGCCGTCCTCCTCGACATGGAAGGAGGCGGACATGGCGAAGATCGCCTCGCCCTTCTGGATCGCCAGCACCCGCCGCGTCGTGAAGGAGCGGCCATCGCGCAGCCGGTCGACATCGTAGACGATCGGGATGTCGGGATCTCCCGGCAGCAGGAAATAGGCGTGGAGCGAATGGGGCAGGCGGTCCTCGACGGTCATGCAGGCGGCATGGAGCGACTGGGCGATGACCTGACCGCCGAAGACCCGCGGCCATGGCGATTTGGGGCTGCGACCCCGGAACAGATTGCGCTCCAGTCGCTCGAGGTCGAGAATTGCCGTGAGCGAGGCGTCGATATGCGTCATGGCCTGCAAGGTCGCGGTCGGGTTGACGGGTCGGCGGCGCGCCCGCAAAGGCTCGGCCATCGCCAAGCATGAGCACCGAGGCCTTCGGCGCCGTCAAGCGCCGTGGACGCAGCGAGGAGACTGGGATCATGAACGGCGCCGGAGGCAGCATCGTCATCGCGGGCGGGGGAATCGCCGGGCTCGCGCTTGCTCTGGCACTGAAGCAAGGGCTGGGGCCCGATGCCGAGATCATCGTCGCGGACCCGGCGCTCGGCGCGGCCGCCCGGCCGGACGACCGGGCCTATGCCATTGCCGCCGCCGCCCGCGCGATGCTGGAGACGCTCGGCGTCTGGGAGGGAGTCGAGGCCGCAGCGGCACCGATGACCGAGATGACGATTTCCGACAGCCGCACCGGCGACGTGGTGCGGCCCGTCTTCCTGAGCTTCGAGGGTGAGATCGAGCCCGGCCGCCCCTTCGCGCATATGGTCGAGGCTGGCGCGCTGACGGCCCGGCTCAGGCAGGCCTGTGCCGACCGGGGCGTCACGCTGAAGCCCCACGGCGTCATCCGCTTCGCCGCCGGGACCGCGACGACCGAGATCGGCTTCGGCGATGGCGCAAGCATCCGCGCCAGCCTGCTGGTCGCGGCTGATGGAGCGCGCTCCAAGCTGCGCGAGCAGGCCGGAATCGGCTGGGTGGGATGGAACTACCGGCAATCGGGCATCGTCGCGACGATCGGCCATGAGCGACCCCATGGCGGGCGCGCGGTCGAGCATTTCCTGCCCTCGGGCCCGTTCGCGATGCTGCCGCTCAGCGATGGCGGCTCGCTTGGACATCGCTCGTCGATCGTCTGGACGGAGCGGGCCGAGAATGTCGTGCCGCTGCTCTCGCTCGATCCGGAGGATCTCCTGACCGAGATCGAGACCCGCTTCGGGCTGGAGCTCGGCAGCATCGCGCTGGAAAGCCCCGTCCGGGCCTATCCGCTCGGCTTCGGCGTCGCGCGCCGCTTCGTGCAGGAGCGTTTCGCGCTGCTGGGCGATGCCGCCCATCTCGTCCATCCGATCGCGGGGCAGGGGCTGAATCTGGGGCTGAAGGATGTCGCGGCGCTGGCGGAGGTCATCGTCGATGCCGCCCGGCTGGGGCTGGATCCGGGCTCGCTCGACGTGCTGGAGGATTACGAGCGGGCGCGCCGCTTCGACACGGTGGCGATGGGCGCCTTCATGGACGGGATGAACCGGCTGTTCTCGAACGACGCCACGCCGCTGCGGCTGGCGCGCGATCTCGGGCTCGGGCTGGTCGATCGCATGCCGGGGCTCAAGCGCTTCTTCATCCGCGAAGCGGCCGGCACCGGCCCGCGCGCGCCGCGGCTGATGCGCGGCGAAGCGCTTTGAGCCGGGATCATGCCCGGGGCCTGACCCCGAGCATGACGGACGCCAGTGTCTTCTCGTCCCGAGCTTCTCGGGTCGAAGCTTCGCATCGCCCGAGAACGACGGCTGCTACTCCTCCAGAGCGCGGGCCTCTTCCGGCAGCATGATCGGGATGCCGTCGCGAATCGGATAAGCGAGCTTTGCGGGTCGGCTGATCAGCTCCTGACGGGCGGCGTCGTATTCCAGCGTCGCCTTGGTCAGCGGGCAGACCAGGATCTCCAGCAGCTTCGGATCGATCCGGGTGGCGGTCTCGTCTTGATCAGGCATGGGCTTTCTCAGTTCTTTCGCGGCAGGTCGGCGAGCATGCCGGCGGCGACCATCAGCTTGGGCAGGGTCAGTCCCGAACCGGTGATCGCATTGACGGTGCTGCGGGTGCGTTCGACATCGCTCTGGCGGGCGGCGAGCCAGCTCTCCAGCGTGCCGCCATCGCCCTGCCGTGCGATTTCCTGCGTCAGATGGGCATGGGCATCGTCCAGCGTCTCGACCGCGCGCTCGCGAGCGAGGCGCTCGTAATCGTCGCTGGCCGGCACCGCCGCAGCGGCACTCTTCAGCGCCGAAAGGCCGAGATAGGCATCGAGGCCGAAATGAATGGCCGCGACCTCGCCGGTTCCGCGCTGGGCGCGCTCGGCGATATCGACGATGTCGGTCGCCGCTGCCAGGGTCGGCAGGCTGGCGATCCGCGTCGCCAGGGCCTCGGGCACGCCATCGGCCGCCAGCACAGCGATGCGGGCCAACCGCGCCTGGGCCGCCGCTTCCGGCAGGATCGTTTCCAGCGTCGCGGCGAGCTCGGCCACTCCCTTGGCGTAGCGGGCGATCGTCGCCTCGATCGTGCCGGGCTGGGCGACGCCGCGGCGCAGCAGCCAGCTCATTCGGTCGAAGACGAGCTGCTGGGCGGCACTGTAGAGCCCGAGCTGCGTCTTGCCCGGTATCTTTGCGTCGAGGGCGTCGATCTCGCCGTTCAGCGCGATGAGCTCGAAGGAATCGCGGGCGATGGCGTAGGCGGCTGCGATCTGCGGTACCTGCGAATGCGTCAGGGCCGAGAGCACCGGCACCAGCGCCGGACCGCTGCGGTTGATCAGGGCGTTTGCGAGCTGGGTCGCGACGATCTCCCGGCGAAGGCGGTGGCCGGCGATGGCGTCGGGATAGGCCTCCCGCAGCGCCTTCGGGAAATAGCGCACCAGTTCGGTCGCGAGATAGGGATCGTCCGGCACGCTGGATTCGAGCAGAGCGTCGTGCAGGGAGAGCTTGGCATAGGCCAGCAGCACCGAAAGCTCCGGCCGCGTCAGCCCCTCGCCGCGCTTCTCGCGCTCGGCGAGCGCGGCGTCGCTGGGCAGGAACTCGACGCTGCGGTCCAGCCTGCCGTCGCGCTCCAGCGTCTGCATCAGATAACGCAGGCCCGGGGTCGCGGCCACGCCCTGGGCCTCGGTGAGCGAGAGCGCCAAAGTCTGCAGATAGTTGTTGCGCAGGACGAGCAGGCCGACCTCGTCCGTCATCGAGGCGAGCAGGGCGTTGCGGTCATCCTCCGAGAGGCGGCCATCCTTCACTGGTCCGGCCAGCGCGATCTTGATGTTCACCTCCACGTCCGAGGTGTTGACGCCGGCCGAGTTGTCGATCGCATCGGTGTTGAGGCGCACGCCCTTCTGGGCCGCCTCGATGCGGCCGCGCTGGGTGACGCCGAGATTGGCGCCCTCCCCGATCACACGGGCGCGCAGATCGCCGCCGGTGATGCGGATGGCGTCATTGGCGCGGTCGCCGACCTGCGCGTCGCTCTCGTCGGCGGCGCGGATATAGGTGCCGATGCCGCCGAACCAGAGCAGATCGACGCGGGCCTTGAGGATCGCGGTCATCAGTTCGGGCGGCGAAACCTCGGACTTGTCGAGATCGAGCAGCGCCCGAATCTCGGCAGACAGCGGAATGCTCTTGGCCTGGCGGGAGAAGATGCCGCCGCCCTGCGAGATCAGGCTCTTGTCGTAATCGGCCCAGGAGGAGCGCGGCAGTGCGAAGAGGCGCTGGCGCTCGGCCAGCGAAGCCGCCGGGTCCGGGTTCGGATCGAGGAAGATGTCGCGGTGGTCGAAGGCCGCGACCAGCTTGATCGCCGGCGAGAGCAGCATGCCGTTGCCGAAGACGTCGCCCGACATGTCGCCGACGCCCGCGACGGTGAAGGGCGTCGTCTGGATGTCGGTGTCCATCTCGCGGAAATGGCGCTTCACCGCTTCCCAGGCCCCCCGGGCGGTGATGCCCATGCCCTTGTGGTCATAGCCCTGCGAGCCGCCCGAGGCGAAGGCATCGCCGAGCCAGTGATGCTTCTCCAGCGAGATGGCGTTGGCGGTGTCGGAGAAGGTCGCGGTGCCCTTGTCGGCGGCGACGACGAGATAGGGGTCGTCGCCATCGTGACGGACGGTCTGCGGCGGGGGAACCAGCGTCTCGCCGTCGAGATTGTCGGTCAGTTCGAGCAGGTTGCGCACGAAGATGCGGTAGCTCTCGGTGCCTTCCGCGAGCCAGGCCGCGCGGTCGGAGGCCGGCGGGAGCTGCTTCGGCACGAAGCCGCCCTTGGCGCCGACCGGCACGATGACGGCGTTCTTGACCTGCTGCGCCTTGACGAGGCCGAGCACCTCGGTGCGGAAATCCTGCGGCCGGTCGGACCAGCGCAACCCGCCGCGAGCGACCTTGCCGAAGCGCAGATGGATGCCCTCCACGCGCGGGGAGTAGACGAAGATCTCGTAGAGCGGGCGCGGCAGCGGCAGCCCGTCGACCTTCGCGCAGTCGAATTTGAAGGTGATGGTCTGGCGCGGCTGCCCGTCCGGCCCGGTCTGGAAGAAGTTGGTCCGCAGCGCGGCATCGACCAGATTGACGAGGCGGCGCAGGATGCGGTCCTCGTCCAGGCTGGTGACGGCGTCCAGCGCCTCCTCGATGCCGGCGCGGGCCGCGTCCATGGCGGGCTGGCGCTGCTCATCCGTCAGGCGCGGGTCGAATTTGGCGACGAAATAGCTCAGCAGCCCGGCTGCGATGGCCGGGTGTCTGGTGAGAGCGTCGGCGATGTAGCCCTGGGCATAGGGCGCGCCGACCTGGCGCAGATAGCGGCCGAAGGCGCGCAGCAGCGCTGCCTCGCGCCAGGCGAGGCCGGCGACGAGAACGAGCTGGTCGAAGCGATCCGATTCCGACAGACCGCGGAACTGCGCCATCAGCGCCGCCTCGATGGTGGGGTCGAGCCGGGCGATGTCGATCTCGCCGTCATCGGCGCGCTCCAGCGTCATGTCGTGCAGCCAGACGCGCACGCTTTCGCCCGCGCCGGTCTGGGGCAGAACGTTGTAGGTGCGCTCGTTGACGACGCGGAAGCCCATGTTTTCCAGCAGCGGCACGCGGGCGGAGAGCGAGATCGGCGCGCCCCGGGAAAACACCTTGAGATTCGCGCGCGTCGCCGGGTCGCCCTCGCGGCGGTAGAGATTGACGGCGCGGGAGCGCTCCGCCGAGAGCTGCTGCAGCATCTCGATGTCGCCAAGCGCGTCGGCGGCCGAGAAACGATCGCGATACGCGGCGCCGAAGGCGGCGGCGTAGCGCTCCGCCAGGGCGCGGGCGGCGGGACCTGCCTTTTCGCGGTCGAGCGCGTCCTTCAGCCCGTCGCTCCAGGTACGGACGATCGCGGCAATGCCGGATTCGAGGGTACCGCGATCGATCCGGGGCGTTTTGCCCTCGTCGCGGCCGATGATGTAGTGCGTCCGCGAGAGCGGACCTTCCGGATAGGCGGGATAGGCCGCCGAGATGCGGCCATTATAGACCCGCGCGAGAAATTCGCCGACGCGCAGGCGCACGGTGGTGTCGTAGCGATCCTTGGGGATGAAGACGAGGATCGAGACGAAGCGGTCGAACTCGTCGACACGGGCCAGCGCCCGGATGCGCGGCCGCTCGGTCAGCTGCAGGATGTCGAGCGCGAACTGCTCCAGCGTCGGCACATCGATCTGGAAGAGCTCGTCGCGCGGATAGGCATCGAGCACGTTGAGCAGCGCGCGGCCGGAATAGCTCGCCGGATCGAAGCCGATATTCTTGGAGACGCGGGCGACCTTGAGCCGCAGATAGGGAATGGCGCGGGCCGAGCCGGTATAGGCATTGGAGGTCAGAAGGCCGACGATGCGCAATTCGCCGTCGAGCCGGCCATCGGCTGTGAACAGCTTCACCCCGACATAATCGAGATGGACGCGCCGGTGGACGCGGCTCTTGACGTTGGCCTTGGTGATGATGAGGGCCTGGGGCTTGGCCAGGAAGGCGCGGATCTCCGGGGTCGTCGTCACCAACTCCCGTCCGCGCCGCAGCACCTTCACGCCCGGGTCGCGCAGGATGCCGAGGCCCGAGCCCTCGATCGGGTCGGCGGCGACGTCACCGCCCGGGAAGCGATAGGCGCGCACGCCGAGCAGGGTGAAATTGTCGCCCGCGATCCATTCGAGGAATTGCAGCGCCTCGGCGATCTCGTCCTCCGGCAGCGGCGGCGGATTGGAGCGATAGGCCTGGACGACCTCGGCGATTCGCCCGCGCATCGCGGCCCAGTCCTCGACGGCGAGCGCGACATCGGCATAGACCTTTTCAAGGCCGAGCTTCAGCTTCTCGCGCGCTTCGGCGGTGTCGATCCGGTCGAGATGGATATGAATCAGGCTCTCGCGGCGCGTGCCCTCCGGCGCCCGCCCGGCCGCCTCGCCGGCGAGCGAGAGAAAGCCACCCTGCGCGTCGCGGGCGACGGCGAGGATCGGATGGGCGACGAGGCGCGGATCGTAGCCCTGGTCCTGCAACTCGGCGAGGGTGGAGTCGAGCAGGAAGGGCTTGTTGTCGTTCACGACTTCCAGGATCGTGATCTGGCGCAGCTGCCCATCATGTTCATAGGCGTCGTCGCGGAAGCTCAGATCGAGCGTGTCCGGTCTGCGCGGACGGGAGAGATGCTCGAAGGCCGAGGTGGCGGCGCGGGCGAGCAGATCGGCCGGCAGGACTTCGAGGTCCTCGGCGACCGAGCGCCCGAACAGCAGGCCGGGAAATTCCCTCGGCATGGCACTTCCCAGAGCCGAGGCGGCAACCTCGATCGCGGCGACCGCCGGAGCCGTCGCATTCGTCACCCGCTTGCCCATGACCCACCCCGTTGTTTTGCCGCAGCGATGACATAGGCTGACCGGCCTTTCAACACTGCCCTCACCGCGGCGGCTGCCTCGCAGCCATCGCGCCGGACCGACGGGAGCGACCATGGCAACCAAGCATGACAAACCTAAGGAGGCCGACGCCCCCTCGCGACAGGATTCGCCGCCGGTGGTGATGGCGCTGGATCTGCCCCAAGGGGTTCTGTCGGAAGCGAACCTTGCCTATTTCGAGAAGTGCCGGGAGAAGCTCGGCTTCGTGCCGAACGTGCTGGCCGCCTACGCGCATGACGATGCCAAGCTCAGCGCCTTCGCGGGGTTCTACAACGAGCTGATGCTGGCTCCGTCCGGCCTGTCCAAGCTGGAGCGGGAGATGATCGCGGTGGCGGTATCGAGCGTCAACCGCTGCTATTACTGCCTCAGCGCCCATGGCGCGGCCGTGCGCCAGCTCTCGGGCGATGCGGTGCTGGGCGAGATGCTGGTGATGAATTATCGCGCGGCCGAATTGTCGATGCGCCACCGCGCCATGCTGGAATTCGCGGTGAAGCTGACCGAGGAGCCGCACCGGATCGAGGAGGCCGACCGCGAGGCGCTGCGGCAGGCCGGCTTCAGCGAGCGCGACATCTGGGATGTGGCGGCCGTCGCGGCCTTCTACAACATGTCGAACCGGATGGCGTCGGCGGTCGATATGCGCCCGAATGCCGAGTATCACCGGCAGGGGCGCTGATCGATCCGGCTCGCGCCTGCGCCGCAAAAAGAAACGGCCGGCGCAATGCCAGCCGTGAGTTGGCCTCGACCCGATGGCCCGGCCCCTCCGGAACACCGGGGGGCTGGGGGGCTGACAAACCGGGGCTCGAAAGGGCCGGGCCGTCGAGGCAACATCGACAATTCAACCCTCCAACTGGGCGACGCCTTGGCGGGTTGAGGGCGAAATTGCGGCGTCGATGACGAAGACGAGAGCGGCGGGATCGTGCTCTGGGCCGATGCCTTGCCAGCGCAGGACCGCGGGCGCATCATCACGACCGGCCCAATCCGGAGGCGTCATGAACGACAGTGAAACGCCGCATTCTGCCGTCGGCGCGATCCTGAGCTTTCCATCACCCGCCCGCCCGAGCATGGTCACCTTCGACCGGCGGGAACTGTCGGAACTGCTGAACCTCTATGGCAGGATGGTCGCCGCCGGAGAATGGCGGGACTACGCGATCGATTTCCTCAAGGACAAGGCCGAGTTCTCGGTCTTCCGCCGCTCCTCCGAGATGCCGCTCTACCGGATCGTCAAGGATCCGGCTGCGGCAAGGCGCCAGGGCGCCTATTCGGTGGTGGCGGCGACGGGGCTGATTCTGAAACGCGGGCCGGAGCTTTCGCGCGTGCTCAAGGTGCTGGAGAAGAAGCTGAGCGTCGTCGGCTAGCTGCCGCTCAGCGCGCAGGCGGGCTGCGGTGGCCTTCCCCCAACTCCTTCTGCATCAGCAGCTGGTCGAGCCAGCGGCCATGCTTGAAGCCGACCTTTTCGGCCACGCCGACGAGACGAAACCCAGCGGCTTCGTGCAGACGGCGCGAGCCGACCGAGGCGCCCGTGCCGTCGCCGATCACCGCCATCATCTGGCGAAAGCCCTGGGCCGAGCAGTCCGCGATCAAGGCCGCGAGCAAGGCCCGGCCGATGCCGGCGCCCTGGGCCTGAGGGGCGACATAGATCGAATTCTCGACGGTGCTGCGATAGGCGGGGCGCGGGCGGTAGGGGCCGGCATAGGCATAGCCCAGCACGGCAGCGTGCTTCTCGGCGACGAGGTAGGGATACCCCTCGGTGCGGATCGCTTCGTAGCGCCGCCTCATCTCCGCCTCGCCCGGCGGATCGAGTTCCCAGGAGGCGGTGCCGTTGAGGACGGCGTCGGCATAGATGGCGGCGATGGCCGGGATGTCGGCAGGCAGGGCGGGTCTGATCGAAGGCGATGTCATGGCGCCGGCATTGTCGCGCGATCCCGGCAAAAGAAAAGCCCCGGCCGCGAGGCCGGGGCTCGATGAGGATGCGCGGCGCCGGTCGGCGCCTGCCGGATCACTCGTTGCGCGTGCCGAACAGCGACAGCAGCATCTGGAACATGTTGACGAAGTTCAGGTAGAGCGACAGCGCGCCGTTCACCGAGAGCTTCGCCGCCTCTTCCGGACCGAGATCCGAATAGAGGTACATTTCCTTCAGGCGCTGGGTGTCCCAGGCGGTCAGGCCGGCGAAAACCAGCACGCCGATCGCCGAGATGGCAAAGCCGAGCGCGCTCGAGGCCAGGAACAGGTTCACCAGCGAGGCGATCACGAGGCCGATCAGGCCCATGATCAGGAACGAGCCGAAGCCCGAGAGCGAGCGCGTCGTGGTGTACCCGTAGAGGCTGAGGCCACCGAAGGCCGCGGCCGTGATGAAGAACACCTGCACCACCGAGGCGCCGGTGTAGCGGATCAGCAGCGTCGACATCGACACGCCCATGACCGCCGCGAAGGCGAAGAACATACTGCGGGCCGAGGAGGCCGACATCTTCTCGATGCGGAACGAGAAGAACAGGATGAAGGCCAGCGGCGCCAGCGCGAACACCCACATCAGCGGCGAGCCGTACATCAGCTGGCCGAAGGAGGTGAGATAGGTGCCGCCGATGCGGGCCACCGCATTGGCCTGGTCGGTGACGGCGAGCTTGTTCACGCCCAGCGCGAACAGCGCCGAGATGCCGAGGCCGAGCACCATGTTGTTGTAGACGCCGAGCATGAACGAGCGCAGGCCCTGATCCATCTCGACGGCGCTGGTCTGCTGTGCGCGGCCGGCACCCCAGACTGGAGCATTGCGGTCGAAGTTGCTCATTAAGAGAGTTTCCCCTGACGT
>NZ_JBMDWH010000066.1:0-4146 GCF_048595345.1 Allobosea sp. | reverse complement strand
GCGCACGCGCCATCTGGTGTCCGGCGTGGTCGCGGGCATCGGCGGCTACGGCAATTCCTTCGGCGTGCCGAATGTCGGCGGCGCGACCGGTTTCCACAGCCGCTATGACGGCAACATCCTCGTCAACGCGATGGCGGTCGGCATCGCCAAGGCCGACGAGATCTTCTACGCCAAGGCCTCGGGCGTCGGAAAGGCGATCGTCTATCTCGGCTCCAAGACCGGACGCGACGGCATCCACGGCGCGACCATGGCCTCGGCCGAATTCGACGACAAGTCGGAGGAGAAGCGCCCGACCGTGCAGGTCGGCGATCCCTTCGCCGAGAAGCTCCTGCTCGAGGCCTGCCTCGAGATCATGGCCGCCGGGCATGTCGATGCGATCCAGGACATGGGCGCGGCGGGCCTGACCTGCTCGGCCGTCGAGATGGGCGCCAAGGGCGATCTCGGCGTCGAACTCGATCTCGACAAGGTGCCCTGCCGCGAGGAGGGCATGAGCGCTTATGAGATGATGCTGTCGGAGAGCCAGGAGCGCATGCTCATGGTGATCAAGCCCGGCCATGAGGACGCGGCCGAGGCGATCTTCCGCAAATGGGGTCTCGATTTCGCCGTCATCGGCCACACCACCGATACGCTTCGCTTCGTCGTGAAGCATCAGGGCGAGGTCATGGCCGATCTGCCGATCAAGGAACTCGGCGACGAGGCGCCGGAATATGACCGGCCCTGGGTGGAGACGCCGCCGCAGCAGCGCATCGCGCCGGAGAGCGTCACCCCGCCTTGCGGGAACGCCGAGGCGCTGAAGACGCTGATCGGCTCGCCGGATCTTTCCTCCAAGCGCTGGATCTGGGAGCAGTACGACACGCTGATCCTGGGCAATTCGGCGGTGACGCCCGGCGGCGATGCCGGCGTGATCCGCATCGAGGACGGGCCGAAGGGCCTCGCCATGTGCGCCGATGTCACGCCGCGCTATTGCGAGGCGGACCCGTTCGAGGGTGGCAAGCAGGCTGTGGCCGAAGCCTGGCGCAACCTCACCGCCACCGGCGCGAAGCCGCTCGCCATCACCGACAACCTGAATTTCGGCAACCCTGAGAAGCCCGAGGTGATGGGCCAGCTCGTCGGCGCTATCCGGGGCATCGGCGAGGCCTGCAAGACGCTCGATTTCCCGGTCGTCTCGGGCAATGTCTCACTCTACAACGAGACCAACGGCGTCTCGATCCTGCCGACCCCGACCATCGGCGGCGTCGGCGTCATGGCCGATGTGACGAAGCACGCCACGATCGCCTTCAAGGCCGAGGGCGAGGCGATCGTCCTGATCGGAGAGACCGCCGGCTGGCTCGGCCAGAGCGCCTATCTCGCCACGATCTGCGGGCGGGAAGAGGGCGCCCCGCCGCCGGTCGATCTCGCCACCGAGCGCCGCAACGGCGATTTCCTGCGCGGGCTGATCGAGGCCGGCACGGTTAAGACCTGCCATGACCTGTCGGATGGCGGGCTCGCCGTGGCGCTCGCCGAGATGGCGATGGCCAAGGGCATCGGCGCGACCATCGAGACGCTGCCGGCCGGCCCGGCCCATGCCGTGCTCTTCGGCGAGGATCAGGCGCGCTATGTGCTGACTGTCCCGGCGGCGGAGGCGGAAAGTCTCGTCGCATCGGCCAAGGCGGCGGGTGTGCCCGCCCTGGTCATCGGCCGCACCGGTGGCGCCTCGCTCGTCCTGCCCGGCGAGCAGCCGCTGGCCGTGTCCGATCTCCGCAAGATCCATGAAGACTGGCTGCCGTCCTACATGGCCGGCAAGGCGGCCTGAGGAGAACAGCCATGGCGATGGACGCCCACGAGATCGAGCGCATGATCAAGGCGGCGCTGCCGGATGCGACGGTCGAGATCAAGGATCTGGCCGGCGACGGCGATCATTATGCCGCGACCGTCGTCTCTGCCGCCTTCAAGGGCAAGACCCGCGTGCAGCAGCACCAGATGGTCTATGCCGCGCTGCAGGGGAACATGGGCGGCGTGCTGCACGCCCTTGCGCTGACGACGGTCACGCCTGATATTTGAGGCGAACCCTGGAGCAGCCGCCATGGCCGAGCCCGATGCGAACGTCGCCAACCATACGCTCGTTCTCCTGCGCAATATGGACCGGAAGCTCGATCACGTGATCGAAACGCTCGGGCGGCACGATGTTCGACTCGGACGGCTGGAACGCGACATCGGCGAGGTGAAGAGTGATCTCGTCCTGCTCGAGAACCGGATGCTGAACCAGACCAACGAGATCCTTCGCATCGTGCATCGGCTCGACGAGCAGGACGCTCCGGCGAGCCAGAACTGAACTCCGGAGATACCGATATGACCGACGTCAATGCCCGCATCGATGCGGAAGTGAAGTCCAGCGACGTGGTGCTGTTCATGAAGGGCACGCCGCAATTCCCGATGTGCGGCTTCTCCGGCCAGGTCGTGCAGATCCTCTCCTATGTCGGCGTGCCGTTCAAAGGCGTGAACGTGCTGGAGGACCAGGAGATCCGCGAGGGCATCAAGGCCTATTCCAACTGGCCGACCATTCCGCAGCTCTACGTCAAGGGCGAGTTCGTCGGCGGCTGCGACATCACTCGCGAGATGTTCCAGGCCGGCGAGTTGCAGGCGCTCTTCGAGGAGAAGGGCATTGCGGTGAAGCAGGCGAGCTGAGGCTCTTCGCTTTTCCGTTATCGCGAAGGCCGGCGTGAGCCGGCCTTTTTTCACTTCACCAGCAGCCAGTCCTCCACCACCAGCGCGTCGAGGCCGCTGGTGTAGAACATCAGGATCGCGTCCTCCGCCGTGTGGAGGATCGGCTTGCCCATGATGTTGAACGAGGTGTTGAGGATCACCGGGACGCCGGTGAGGTCGTGGAAGGCCGAGATCAGGGCGTGGTAGCGCGGATTGCGCTCGGCCGTGACGCTCTGGAGCCGGCCTGTCGCATCTTCATGGACGACGGCCGGCACGCGGTGCCGCACCGCCTCCTTCCAGACCAGCGTGCGCTCCATATAGGGCGCGTCCTGGTGGTGCTCGAACCAGTCGGCGGCGTGTTCGGCGAGGATCGAGGGCGCGAAGGGGCGGAAGGCCTCGCGATACTTCACCTTGGCGTTGAGGATGTCCTTCGCATCGGCCGGTCGCGGATCGGCGATGATCGAGCGGTTGCCAAGCGCCCGCGGGCCGAATTCGGCGCGACCCTGCACCCAGCCGATCAGCTTGCCTTCGGTCAGGAGCTTTGCGGTGACCGCCGCGATCTCGTCGGGGGAGAGCTTTCGCAGCCGCTTCTCCCAGGCCTGCATGCGCTCGAACGGCTCGGTCGAGACGGTGGAGCCGAGATAGGGCGACAACGGCCCTTTCGGCGCGCGCCACTGCGGATTGGCTTCGGCATGGCTAAGCCATGCGGCGCCGATGGCGTTGCCGTCATCGGCCGGGGCAGAGGGCACGAAGACGCTCTCGAAACCATGGCGGCCGGCGATCTTGCCATTGAAGGAGGAGTTGAGCGCACAGCCGCCGGCGAGCACGAGGTTTTCGCTCGGAACGAGCGCCGCCGCCTCAGCCAGAAGCGCCTCCATCATCTCGGCGAAGACATCCTGCCCGCAGCGGGCGAGATCGGCCCAGCCCTGGTCGAGGGCGTCGGCCGGGCGCTTCGCCAGGATCTCGGCCGCGACGGCCTGCACCACATCGGCCTTGGCGAAGGAAAGCTTGTGGCCCTCGATCGCATAAAGCCTGCGCAGCAGCGCCATCAGCTCGGGGTCGGTCCGGCCATAGGGGGCGAGCCCCATAATCTTCCATTCCTCGCCCTTGGCCTGGTCGAAGCCGGCGAGATCGGTGACGAGCCCGAAATAGAAGCCGATCGATTCCCGGCCGCGATGATGCTTCACCTCGCGCAGCTTGCCGTCTTCCAGCGCGAAGATGGCCGAGGCCCCGGTTTCGCCCATGCCGTCGACGACGAGGCAAGCGGCGTTCTCGAAGGGCGAGGACCAGCAGGCATAGGCCGCATGGCTGAGATGGTGGCCGTAGCGCTTCAGGCCGGTGACAGTGGCCTTGCCATAGGCGCGGTCGAGCCCGAGCAGGACACCCATGCCGGCGCGTTGCTGGCCGAGATGCAGCGAGGCGATCAGCGCCCGCTCGGTGCGTTCAGGCACCAGCGACCGGTTG
>NZ_JBMDWH010000065.1:0-47798 GCF_048595345.1 Allobosea sp. | reverse complement strand
CGGTCCCGATGGCGAGCTTGCCGCGCGGACCGTCTGGACGCCGGATGGACCGGACCCTGACGCGACGGTCCAGCCGGCCTTCGCTCCGCTTTTGCCCGCCGCCGGCGCCACGATCGTTACAGGCGGCGCGATCCTTTTCGGTTGGCAGTCGCAGAGCAACGGCATTGATGGCCAGCAGGCCATCATGGGCTTCAACGCCTGGGATTACCGTGC
This sequence comes from Allobosea sp., assembly GCF_048595345.1. Lineage (GTDB taxonomy): Bacteria > Pseudomonadota > Alphaproteobacteria > Rhizobiales > Beijerinckiaceae > Allobosea. The sequence continues at coordinate 47,585 of NZ_JBMDWH010000065.1, read as the reverse complement.
TGGCGACAGCACCAGCGGCAAAGCCGCCCTGACATACTCCGGACGTCTCCGTAACGAAGAAGTCGAGCTGGCTTGCCGACGCTGGCCCGAGGTCCGATCATTGGCGGACCGAGCGGCCAATGCGGCGGGCTCGCCGGACCTGTTCCCCTCGTTGGCAGCCTACGGAACCGACGTTCACTCCCATTTCGCAAAGTACATCAACGATCAGCGCGATCCCTATTTCAAGGCTGAACGCTCGTTCTTGAAGGAGCGCTTCGAAGGCAATGCGGGAGAAGTACGCTATGGCTATCCGAGCTCGGTTCGTTTCGACGCCTATGAACTCCGACCTGACGGCACGTTGTGCGTATATGACCTCAAGACGGGCCGTAGCGGCTTAGGTGATAGGCGGGTGGAAATCATGGCCAACGCCGCCAGGCTCGGGTTCACGAACGTCAACCGCATCATCTTGACGGAGGTGAGGCCCGGACGATGACGACAAAAAAGCAGATGAAGTCATTGTTCGACGTATTGGTCGCGCGCAATGGCGATCTCGTCGTCAAGGAGCATCGGTTCTTCAAGGTCCCCTATCTGCTGCTCAAGCCCGTGAGACACGTCTGTCGGGCGATCTCGATCGACCGCACATCTCGCGCCGATTGCCCGGTTTTTCATTGGCATGTCGGGCACTGCTTCAACCCGCACGGCAGGCTGGACGGTCTTGCGTGGGAATGGTTCTGGATGCCGCGCGGTAGGCCGAACCAGTGGTCGGAACCGGGGTTCACGGAGACGGCAGTAGAGACGATTGAAAACAGCATATTGCCGATGCTGCGCCGCGCTCAGACAATCGACGACATGTTCCGGATAGAGGGATTTCCACGTTCTTTCGAATACGACAGCGCTCTCGCGTACAGACCCTTTCGCATCTCGATGTCGGCGGCCTTGGGAAACTGGGAAGAGGCGCTGGCGGTCTATGAGGAGACCAGGCAGGGGGCCATTCGCGAATGGGAGCTGGAATCCCACCAGAAGGCTTTCGAGCTCGGCAACCTCATGGCCTCAGGAGACCGCCCTGGCGCCGTCGCTCTCCTGCATCAATGGGAAGACGAATTCGTCGTGCGCAATGGCCTCGAAGACATCTATGAGCCGACGCCCTTTCCGCTCGAACAGCTCTGATATGCGGCGGCTTCGCTTGAACTGAGCGAAGCATTCACCTCTCGAAAAGCTCGCCCTGCCCTCGCTTCGTCTCCACCGCCTCCGGCTTTTCCATCCCGTCCAGAAACGCCTGCGCCTCGGCCCGGATCGTCGCCACCCGCGCCGCCGGCATCTTGTCGAGGGTGCGATAGGGCATCGCCATCCGCGGCAGGCGCGCGAGCGTGTCGCGGTTGCGGGCGAGGAAATCCCAATAGAGCAGGTTGAAGGGACAGGCGCCCTCGCCGGTCTTGATGCCCGGGCTATAGGCGCACCCACCGCAGTAATCCGACATGCGGTCGATGTAGGCGCCGGATGCCGCGTAAGGCTTGGAGGCCAGCAGGCCGCCATCGGCGAAAGCGACCATGCCGTGGACATTGGGCAATTCGACCCAGTCATAAGCGTCGGCATAGACGATAAGATACCATTCCTCGATCTCGGCCGGGCGGATGCCGGCGAGCAGCGCGAAATTCCCCGTCACCATCAGCCGCTGGATGTGATGGGCATAGGCGTGGCGGCGCGTATCGTGGATCGTGCGCGCCATGCAGTTCATCGCCGTCTCGCCCGACCAGTAGAACCATGGCAGAGGCCGCTCGGCCTTCAGCGCATTGGTCTGCGCATAGGCCGGCATCTCCAGCCAATAGATCCCGCGAACATATTCCCGCCAACCGAGAATCTGCCGGATGAAACCCTCGGCGGCGTTCAGCGGAACGTCGCCGCGGCGATACGCCGTCTCGGCCGCGACGCAGACCTCGCGCGCCAGCAGCAGACCGGCATTGAGGCAGGGTGAGAGCAGCGCGTGGAAGAGAAAGGGATCGCGCTGCGCCATCGCATCCTGGAAGTCACCGAAGCGCGGCAAGCCCTTTGCGATGAACCAGTCCAGCGCCTTCAGCGCATCCTCCCGCGTCACCGGCCAGCCGAAATCGTCCAGGTCGCCGAAATGCGCGCCGAAGCGCTCCGCCACCATCGCTATCACCCCGCTCGTGATCGCATCCTTCGGGAAGGCGGGCCGACGCGGGATCGCAAGATCTTTCGGCAGGGGTTTGCGGTTCTCGGCATCGAAATTCCATTGCCCGCCGACCGGTGCATCCTCCTCCATCAGGAGGCCGGTGCGGCGCCGCATCTCGCGGTAGAAGAACTCCATCCGATAGCTCTTGCGCTCGCCGGCCCAGGCCCGGAACTCGGCGCGGGAGCACAGGAAACGGTCGTCTTCGCGGATCTCGACCGGCACGCCCGTCGCCTCCGGCCAATCATCCATCATCCGGCGCACGCGCCATTCGCCGGGCTCCGTTACGACCACGGCCGTCGCCTGGTGGCGCTTCACCGCACGCGCGAGCTCGCCGGTGAAGGATCCGGTATTCTGCGGCGCATCCAGCGGCACATAATCGACGGCGATGCCCTCGGCCCTCAGCTCCTCCGCGAAATGGCGCATCGCCGAGAGGATGAAGGCGATCTTCTGCTTGTGATGGCGGACATAGGTCGTCTCCTCCGCCACCTCGACCATCAGCACGACGTCGCCGGCTTGCAGTCTGTCGAGGGAGGAGACGTCGCGGCTCAACTGGTCGCCGAGAATGAAAATGAGCCGGCTCATCGGGCCGCCCGCCGCTCGCGCCGCGCCTGATTCCGGCAGCGGTCGGAGCAGGTCTCGATCGTCTCCCAGACCCGCTCCCATTTCTTGCGCCAGGCGAAGGGGCGCCGGCAGACCGCGCAGGTCTTGCTCGGCAGATCGGCCTTGCTGCGCATCTTGGGCATGGGAAAGCCGCTCCGGCGGGACTGTTCTGGTCCTTACGCCGTCCGGCTAAGGGCGGATCAGCCGCGCCGGCACCGAGAGGTGGCTTGCCTTACTCGGCCGCCAGCCGCGGCGGCACCCGCGCACCCATCGCCTCGGCCGTCGCCTCGCCGGGCGTGCCCTGTTCGGGATCATGGATCGGCCGCCACTGGCTGTCATCCTCGGCCTTGCTGAAGAAGCGGCCGAAGATCCGGCCCGTGAGCCGCGAGAGATCGTCCATCACCGAATAGAAGGACGGCACGAAGACCAGCGACAGCACGGTCGAGACCAGCAGGCCGCCGATCACCGCGATCGCCATGGGCGAGCGGAACTCGCCACCATCGCCGACGCCATAGGCCGAGGGCGCCATGCCGGCGGCCATGGCGATGGTGGTCATCAGGATCGGCCGCGCCCGCTTGCGCCCGGCCTCGACCACCGCCGTCATCCGGTCCTTGCCGCGCGCCACCTCCTCGACCGCGAAATCGACCAGCATGATCGCGTTCTTGGTGACGATGCCCATCAGCATCAGCAGCCCGATATAGACCGGCATCGAGACCGGCTTGCCGGTTGCCAGCAGCGCGATCACCACGCCGCCGAAGGAGAGTGGCAGGGACAGCAGGATGGTGATCGGCTGGAAGACCGAGCCGAACAGCAGGATCAGCACGGCGAGGACGAGCATGAGCCCGGTCGTCATCGCCTGGATGAAGCCCTGCACCACCTCGCCCTGCACCTCGGCATCGCCAGTGGTCGCGATCCAGACACCGTCCGGCAAGCCGACCTGCTTGACGATATCGAGGAAGGTATCCTGCGCTGTGCCCAGCTCGAAGCCACGTCTGAGATCGGCACCGATCTGCGCCCGCCGCACGCGGTCATAGCGGTCAATCGAGGAAGGCCCGTCGCCGAAGCCGATCCGCGCCACAGCCGTCAGCGGAATCGAGACGCCGCTCGTGTTGGTCACCCGCAACGCCGCGATGTTGCGGATGTCGGTGCGGGCCGCCTCGTCGAGCTGCACGCGGATCGGCACCTGCCGATCCCCGGCCGTGAACTTGGCGAGATTGGCGCCGACATCGCCGAGCGTCGCGACGCGCACCGCTTCGGAGATCGCCTCGGGCGTCACGCCGAGGCTGGCGGCCTCCTCGAGCTTGGGCGTGATGCGCAGCTCCGGCCGGTTGAGCGAGCCGGCGGTGGCGACGTTGAGATAGCCCGGCACCTGGCGCATCCGCGCCTCGATCCTGGCCACCGCCTCGTCGAGCGCATCGCCGTCCTTGGACAGGATCGAGAAGGCCATTTCGCGCTCGCCGCGCTCGTTGACATACCAGGCGCGGACGTCCGGCACGCTGGCGAGCTTCTCGGCGATGGTGACCTTGAGTTCCTTCTGCGCGATCGCGCGCTCCGATTTATGCTTGAGAAGGATGAAGACGGCAGCGCGGCGCACCTCGCGCTGGCCGGTTGGGGAAGCGCCGCCCAGCACGAAGACGTCGCGCACTTCGGGAATGGTCTTCAGCGCATCCACCAGCCTGTCGGTGGTGAGGCGGGTGTCGTCGAGCGTGGCGCCCGGCGGCAATTCGACCGAGGCGACGACACGCGAGGTGTCCTCGTCCGGAATGAAGCCGGTCGGCAGCATCTGCGTCGCCTGGATCGACCCGAACAGGAACAGGAAGCCGACGATCAGCGTCGCATAGGCCGTGTTGAAGGGGATCGTCCGCCAGCCGGCCCCGCCGCGTCGCGGCAGGATGGGAATGCGCCGCTTCTTCAGCGTCGCGCGCAGCAGGCCGATATAGGCGCCCATGATGCGCCCATCCTTCGGCTCGGCATGATCGACGGGCTTCATGAGATAAGCCGCCATCATCGGCGTGATCAGCCGCGCCACGAGCAGCGAGAACAGCACCGCGACCGCGACCGTCAGTCCGAACTGGCGGAAATACTGCCCCGCCACCCCGCCCATGAACGAGACCGGCGCAAAGATCGCCACGATGGTCAGCGTGATCGCGATGACGGCGAGGCCGATCTCGTCCGCCGCCTCCATCGCGGCGCGATAGGGCGATTTGCCCATCTTCATATGCCGGACGATGTTCTCGATCTCGACGATGGCGTCGTCGACGAGGATGCCCGTCACCAGCGTGATGCCGAGCAGGCTGACGAGGTTGAGCGAAAAGCCCATCAGCTGCATCGCCCAGAAGGTGGGAATGGCCGACAGAGGCAGCGCGATCGCCGTGATCAGCGTCGCCCGCCAGTTGCGCAGGAACAGGAAGACGACGATGACCGCGAGCGCGGCGCCCTCCAGCAGCGTCTCCATCGCCGCCTTGTAGTTGCCGGCGGTGTAGGCGACGGCGTCGTCGATCGGCGCGATCCTGACATCCGGATAGCGCTTGTTCAGTTCGGCGATGCGCGCCGACACCACATCCTTCACGGAGAGCTCGCTCGAGCCTTTGGAGCGGAACACGGCGAAGGAGACGACCGGGCTCTTGTTCAGCCGGCCGAAGGCGCGCGGCTCGGAGTTGGAATCCTCGACGCGGCCGAGCTCCTTCAGCCGGACCTCGCGCCCGCCCGACAGCAGGATCTTGGTCTCGGCGAGATCGGCCACGGTCCTGGCGCCGGCAAGGGTGCGGATCGCCTGCTCCTGGCCGCCGACCTCGCCGCGCCCGCCGGCGAGGTCGACATTGGTTGCCCGGACCTGCCGGTTGACCTCGCCCGCCGTGATGCCGAGCGCCAGCAGCCGGTCGGGATCGAGCGAGATGCGGATCTCGCGGTCGACGCCGCCATAGCGCTCGACCCGGCCGACGCCTTTCAGACCCTGCAATTCGCGCGCGACGACATCGTCGACATGCCAGGAGAGCTGCTCCAGCGTCATGCCGGGCGAGGCCGCGCCATAGGTCAGGATCGACTGGCCCTCGACATCGATGCGCTGGATCACCGGCTCGTCGATCGTGCGCGGCAGGTCGGCCCGTATCTTGGCGATCGCGTCCTTCACGTCGTTGACCGCCCGGTCGGTGTTCGTCTCCAGCCGGAACTCGATGATCGTCTGCGACTGGCCGTCGGTCAGCGTCGAGCGCAGATGCTTGACGCCGGGGATGTTGGCGACGGCATCCTCGACCCGCTTGCTGACCTGCGTCTCCAGCTCGGCCGGGGCCGCGCCGGACTGCGTCACCGTGATCGAGACCAGCGGCACGTCGATATTCGGAAAGCGCGTCACCGGCAGCTGCGAGAACGAGATCAGCCCCAGCACGCACAGCACGACGAAAAGCAGGATCGCCGGGATCGGCTTGCGGATCGACCAGGCCGAGAAATTGATGTTCATGCCGCCCTGCCCGTCAGTTAACCGGCACGGGCGTGACGAGGTCGCCGTCGCGCACGAAGGTGCCCGCCCGCGCCACCACCGTCTCGCCCTCGGCGAGGCCCGAGGCGATCTCGACGCGGCCACCGCCCATGAGCCCGAGCACGACCTTGCGCGTCTCGACCTTGCCGTCCTTGACCAGCTGAGCCGTCGCGCCGCCCCGGATATAGGTGATCGCCGAAAGCGGCAGGGTGACGGCGCTCTTGCGCCCGGTCTCGATCACGCCCTTGGCGAAGCTGCCGATGGCGACGGGCGGGTTGCCCTCCAGCGCCACGCGCACCCGGCCGAGCCGCGAGGCCTTGTCCACCTCCGGCGCGATCAGGCGGATGGACCCGGCCAGCGCTTCGCGCGCGCCGGCCGGCGTCACCGCGACCTTCTGGCCAATCTTCAGGCTCGGCAGCTCGACCTCGGCCACATCGGCCTGCAGCTCGACGGCCCCGTCGGCGATGATGCGGAACAGGGGCTCCGACGCCATCGGCGCGATGGCGCCGAGCCGGGCCGTGCGGCGGCTAACGAGACCGCCGGCCGGCGCCTTGATCTCGGTACGCGCGAGGCGCAGCTCGATGTCGCGGCCCTGTGCCTGCGCGGCGGCGAGATCCGCCTTGGCGATGGCGAGCGCCTGCCGCGCCGAATTGGCCCGCGCCTGGCCCGCGCGGGCTGCCGCCGCACGCTGGTCGAAGGTCTCAACGCTGGCATTGCCGTTCTCGCGCAGGGTCCGTGTCCGGTCGAAGGCGTTGTTGGCCTGCACCAGATTGGCATCGGCTTCGGCGATCTGCGCGCTGGCTTGCGCGATCAGCGCTTCGGTGCGGGCGATCTGCGCGTCGTTCTGGCCCTTCTGCACGTCCAGCATGCTGCGGTTGAGCCTGGCCAGAATCTGCCCCTTGGCGACGCGGTCCCCCTCCTCGGCGAGCAGCTCGACGATCGAGAGCCCATCCACTTCCGGCAGCACCAGCACCTCGTCGCGTGCCACCATCGAGCCGGCGACGACGACGCTCTGGACGATCTCGGTCGTCTTCGCCTGCGTAACGGTGACGGACGGCCCGGCCGCCTGCCGGGAGGCGGGCGCCTCCTGCGCGCTGGTGCCGGTGATCGAAAGCCCGGCGAGCGGGATGAGGACGCTCAACCTCGCCATGGCGCGGCGCAGCCCGCGAAGCTTCGTCATCATCTGTCCGTCCCCGTTGATGGCGGCTGATACGGCCCTGACGTCGCGCTGGACCATCATGCTCGGGCCTCCGCTTCCGGCAGCAGCAGGGTCTGGGCCAGCGCGCGCATGGCGGCGAACAGGGCCTGGCCCGCGAGGGCGCTGTCGAAGAAAGGGTCCACGGCACGCCGGCAGAGAAAGCCATCGGCCATCATGCTGATGGCGAGCAGGAAGCACTGCTCGTCCAGCCGTTCCGGCAGCTCGCCATTGCGCTTGGCTTCGGCAACGGCAGCGGCGAGACCGCGCATCACGGTGCCGTCGATCGACGCGCACATCCGCGCCATCTCGGGGTTGCGCGCGGCTTCGGCCCAGATCTGGAGGGCGATCACCGCCTTGTCGCGCGGCTCCTCGACGAGGAGCCTGCCTCCGAGCGCCTCGAGCTGATCCAGCACCGGGCCCCGGGCGGGGCAGAGATCGGCGAAGTCCTGGGCGATCTGGCTGCGATCGCGCTCCGCCATTCCCGCCACCAGCACATCCTTGGAGGCGAAGTAGCGATAGAGATTACCCGGGCTCATGCCAGCCTCGCGCGCAACATCCTGCATCGTCGCCGCATGGAAGCCGGCGCGCGCGAAGACCCGCTCGGCCGCGTCGAGGATGCGGATATGGCGCTCGGAAAGAGACGGCTCGGCCGCGTTGGGCTGGACAACGATGGTCATCATACGACGCTGAATGAGAATGAACGTTCATTCTCATGCCTTATATCGACGATGAGGTCAAATGTTGCCCCGCCTCGGCCATGATCGCCTGCGAAAAGTGGTTGCCTGCGAAATGGGCATGCGGGCCTTGCGCGCCCGGCAGGGTGTCGGCTCAGGATTTGCTTGTCTGGGACGCGGCCCGAATTCATTCTTTGCGATGCCGGATCCGCTTGCTCCGGCGCTGGCGAAACTCGCGGATGAACGATCACGCTTTTCCCTTGGCCCCCTCGCTTCCCGTGTCCGGCTCCCCGGCGAGCAGGCGCGCGCCTCGGCCGAAGCCGATCCTTATTGTGCTGCATCAAGAGCAATCGACGCCGGGGCGCGTCGGGCGCCTGCTGGAAGCGAGGGGCCATGCACTCGACATCCGCAAGCCGCGCTTCGGCGATCCGCTGCCGCGAACGATGCGCGACCATGCCGGCGCGGTGATTTTCGGCGGGCCGATGGGCGCCAACGACCCGGACGACTTCGTCAAGACCGAGATCGACTGGATCGGCACCTGCTTGAAGGAAGACGCGCCCTTCCTCGGGATCTGCCTCGGAGCGCAGATGCTCGCCAAGCAGATGGGCGCCCGAGTCTATACCCATGGCGAAGGCCGCGCCGAGGTCGGCTATTACCCTCTCGCGATCACTCAGGCCGGGCAGGCCCATGCCGACGAGGCGGGGTTCGTCTGGCCGGAGACGGTCTATCAATGGCACCGCGACGGCTTCGACTGCCCTTGCGACGCGCAATGCCTCGCCATCGGCGGCGATTTTCCGACGCAGGCGATCCGCGCCGGCTCGAGGGCGTACGGCATCCAGTTCCACCCCGAGGTGACGCCGGCGATGATGTATCGCTGGTCGGTGCGCGGCTATGAGCGCACGCTGATGCCTGGCGCCCAGCTCGGCCACACGCATATCCCGGGCTGGTTCCAGCATGACCCGGCCATCCGCCGCTGGCTCGACGCCTTTCTCGACCACTGGCTGAAAGCTCCGGCGGACGGGGCGCCGGCGTGACCCGCACCGCTCTCGTTCTCGGCGCCGGCATGATCGGTGTCTCCTGTGCGCTCGCGCTTCAGAAGCGCGGCATCACCGTCACCTTGATCGACCGGCGCGAGCCGGGGCGCGAGACCTCCTATGGCAATGCCGGCGTGCTTGCCGCCTCCTCGATCGTTCCGCTGAACAACCCCGCGCTCTATGGCAAGATCGCCGGCTATCTTGGCAACCGCCACCCGGCGCTGAATCTGAGCTGGCGCCGCGCCCTCACCCAGCCCGGCTGGCTGCTGCGCTTTCTCTGGGAGGCGCGGCCCTCGCAGGCCAGGGCCCGCATCGCCGCGCTGCAGTCGCTGACCGCCGACACGGTGACGCACCACCGCGCCCTGATGGAGCAGGCCGGTGTCCTGCACCGCCTGCGCGACACCGGGACGCTCAAGCTCTGGCGCACGCAGGCCGGGCACGACGCCGCCCGCGCCGAGCACGACTTCCTGAAAAGCCACGGCATTGATTCCCAGATCCTCGACAGGCAGGGCATTTCTGGCATCGAACCGGGGCTGAACCCGATCTTTCCCGCCGGGCTTCTGATTCCCTGCGTCGGTTCGGTCGATTCACCCGGAGCCGTCACCGCGGCCTATGCCGCGCTCTTCGCGGAACGGGGCGGCCGTATCGAACAGGCCGCCGTCACCCGCCTTTCCCGCGCCGCCGCAGGCTGGCGAGCCGAAACCTCCACGGGAGGCTCCGAGGCCGAGATCGCGGTGGTCGCTCTCGGCCCCTGGAGCGGCGATCTGCTGAAGCCGCTCGGCATCGACCCCTGGCTGAATGTCGAGCGCGGCTATCACCGCCATCTCGCGCCCCAAGCCGGCGCGCGGCTTTCGCGAACCATCTATGATGTCGACGGCGCCTATTACATGGCCCCGATGGAGCAGGGCATCCGCATCACCAGCGGGGTCGATCTCTCGCTGCGCGACGCGCCCGACGTGCATCGCCAGATCGATGCCGCGACGGCGGCAGCCCGGGAGGCGCTGCCGCTCGGCGAGGTCATCGGCGAAACCTGGCGCGGCGCGCGGCCGACCCTGCCGGATTCCCTGCCCATGATCGGCGAGGCGCCGCGCCATCCGGGACTCTGGCTCGCCTTCGGCAACCAGCATATCGGCTTCTCGACCGGCCCGATCACCGGCGAGATCATCGCGGCGATGGTCTGCGGGGAGAAGCCGCCGATCGACCCGGCGCCGTTCCGGCCGGGGCGGTATATCCGCTGAACGCGGCACAGCGCTTCGAGGTCTGGACCAACCCGATCACTTCGGCAGCAGGACCTTCTGCGGAACATCCCCGGCTCAGAACGCCAGAATGACGCGCTGCTGAGCCGGACGCGAATGCGCTGGCGTGAGTCGACTGGTGTGGCGGATGAGAACCGGAGCGCAGCGGACTGCCGTCCGTGAGCACCGGAAGCGCAGGCCGTCGCGCCGGACGGCCGCGCCAGCAGCGTGCGCGCCGGCTCAGACCTGGCGGGCCACCATCATCTTCTTCACTTCCGCGATCGCCTTGGCCGGGTTCAGGCCCTTGGGGCAGGCATTCGCGCAGTTCATGATGGTGTGGCAGCGATACAGCCGGAAGGGATCTTCCAGATTGTCGAGCCGCTCGCCGGTCGCCTCGTCGCGGCTATCGATCAGCCAGCGATAGGCCTGCAGCAGCGCGGCGGGGCCGAGATAGCGGTCGCCGTTCCACCAATAGCTCGGGCAGGAGGTCGAGCAGCAGGCGCAGAGGATGCACTCATAGAGCCCATCGAGCTTCTCGCGATCGTCCTTGGCTTGGCGCCACTCCTTTTCGGGGGCGGGCGTCGTCGTCTGCAGCCAGGGCTCGATCGAGGCATGCTGGGCGTAGAAGCGCGTCAGGTCCGGCACCAAATCCTTGACCACCGGCATATGCGGCAGCGGATAGATGGTGACCTTGCCGCTCGCCTTGCCGGTGCCGCTGCATTCGTCGATACCCGTGGTGCAGGCGAGCCCGTTCTTGCCGTCCATGTTCATGGCGCAGGAACCGCAGATGCCCTCGCGACAGGAGCGGCGGAAGGTCAGCGTCGGGTCGACCTTGTTCTTGATCCAGATCAGCGCATCCAGAACCATCGGCCCGCAATCGTCGCGGTCGACATAATAGGTGTCGGTGCGCGGGTTCTCGGTGTCGTCCGGGCTCCAGCGATAGACCTTGAACTCGGTGACGTTCTTGGCGCTGGCCGGCTTCGGCCAGGTCTTGCCTTCGGTCAGGCGGGAGTTCTTCGGGAGATTGAATTCGGCCATCGCTCAGTACACCCGCGCCTTCGGCTTGATGTATTCGATGTCGTTGGACATCGTGTAGGTATGGACCGGACGGTCGTCGAGCGTGACCTCGCGCTTGGCGTCGTCGATCCAGGCGAGGGTGTGCTTCATCCAGTCCTTGTCGTCGCGGTTCGGATAATCCTCGCGGGCATGCGCGCCGCGGCTTTCAGGACGGTTCAGCGCCGAATCCATGGTCACGACCGCCTGGGTGATCAGGTTGTCGAATTCCAGCGTCTCGATCAGGTCCGAGTTCCAGATCAGCGAGCGGTCCTTGGTGCCGACATCGGTGATGCCGTTCCAGACCTCGTGGATCAGCTTGTGGCCCTCTTCCAGCGTCTCGCCTTCGCGATAGACGGCGCAATTGTTCTGCATCGTCCGCTGCATGCGGTCGCGCAGCACCGCGGTCGGCGTGCCGCCCGAGGCGTTGCGGTACTTGTCCAGCCGCGACAGCGCGAGATCGGAGGAGCCCTTCGGCAGTTCCGGCTGCTTTTCGCCCGCCGTCACCGTGTCGGCGCAGCGCAGCCCGGCCGCCCGGCCGAAGACGACGAGGTCGATCAGCGAGTTGGAGCCCAGGCGATTGGCGCCGTGGACGGAGACGCAGGCCGCCTCGCCGATCGCCATCAACCCCGGCACGACCGTGTCCGGATCGCCGCCGACCTTCGTCAGCACCTCGCCGTGGAAGTTCGTCGGGATGCCGCCCATGTTGTAATGGACCGTCGGCAGCACCGGGATCGGCTCGCGCGTGACGTCGACGCCGGCGAAGATCTTGGCGCTTTCCGAGATGCCGGGCAGGCGCTCGTGCAGGATCTTCGGATCCAGATGGTCGAGATGCAGGTAGATGTGGTCCTTGTTCTTGCCGACGCCGCGGCCGGCGCGAATCTCCATCGTCATCGAGCGAGAGACGACGTCGCGCGAGGCGAGATCCTTGGCCGAGGGGGCATAGCGCTCCATGAAGCGCTCACCTTCCGAATTGGTGAGGTAGCCGCCCTCGCCGCGCGCGCCCTCGGTGATCAGGCAGCCCGAGCCATAGATGCCGGTCGGGTGGAACTGCACGAACTCCATGTCCTGCATCGGCAGGCCGGCACGGAGCACCATGCCGCCGCCGTCGCCGGTGCAGGTATGGGCCGAGGTCGCGGAGAAATAGGCGCGGCCATAGCCGCCCGTCGCCAGGATCGTCTGCTGGGCGCGGAAGCGATGCAGCGTGCCGTCATCGAGCTTGAGCGCGATCACGCCGCGGCAATGGCCTTCCTCGTCCATGATCAGGTCGATGGCGAAGTATTCGATGAAGAACTCGGTATTGTAGCGCAGCGCCTGCCCATAGAGGGTGTGCAGCATGGCGTGGCCGGTGCGGTCGGCGGCGGCGCAGGTGCGCTGGGCCGGCGGGCCTTCGCCGAACTCGGTGGTCATGCCGCCGAAGGGCCGCTGGTAGATCTTGCCGTCCTCGGTGCGCGAGAAGGGCACGCCCCAATGCTCCAGCTCGTAGACGGCGGCCGGCGCATTGCGCACGAGATATTCGATCGCGTCCTGGTCGCCCAGCCAGTCCGACCCCTTGACGGTGTCGTACATGTGCCACTGCCAGGTGTCCTTGCCCATATTGCCGAGCGAGGCGGCGACGCCGCCCTGCGCCGCGACGGTGTGCGAGCGCGTCGGGAACACCTTGGTGATGCAGGCCGTGCGCAGGCCGGCCTGCGAGCAGCCCACCGTGGCGCGAAGGCCGGCGCCGCCGGCGCCGACGACGACGACGTCGAAGGTGTGGTCCGTGATCGGATAGACGGTGCCGGTATAGGCCGGGACCGGGCGGAACTTGGTGATCGCCATGGGATCAGCCTCCGAAGGAGAGCTTCAACACCGCATAGACGCTGGCGGCGCCCACTGCGATGGCGAAGAAGGTGTTGAGCATCACGAAGAGGATCTTGGGGCCTTCCTCCTGGACATAATCCTCGATGATCACCTGCATGCCGAGGCGCATATGGACGCAGGCGGACAGGATGAAGAGCAGCATCAGGATCGCGACGAGCGGATTGCCGAGCAGAGCCATCGCCGCCGGATAGGGCCGGCCGCTGAGCGCGATCACGATCCCGATGAAGATCACGGTGAGGACCAGGTTCGAGACGGCGGTCACGCGCTGCAGCCAGAAATGGCCGGTGCCGGATTTCGCCGAGCCGAGGCCGCGGACGCGGCCGAGCGGGGTGCGCATCGAGGAATGGGACATGGCGAGGCTCCTCAGCGCAGGACGAGAGCGAAGATCCAGACCAGGACCGTCAGGCTGGCCGAGCCGATCAGCGTGAATTTCGCCATGGTCATGCGGGTCTGGGGCTCGTAGCCCTTGCCCATGTCCCAGACGAAATGGCGCAGGCCGCCGAGCATGTGGTGGATCAGCGCGAAGCTGTAGAGAAACAGCACCAGCCGGCCCGGAATGGAGCCCGCCGCCCATTGCGCGGTCTCGAAGGCGCGCGGACCCGAGGCGGCAGCGACCAGCCAGGCGGCGATCAGCACGGTGCCGAGATAGAGCCCGGTGCCGGTGACACGATGGGCGACGGACATCGCCATCGTCCAGGACCAGCGATAGATCTGCAGATGGGGGGAAAGCGGGCGAGCCGCGGGCTTGACCTCGGCCAAGATCATTCTCCGGTCGGGCGGTCCCGCAGGACGCGGGACGCATTTGGGATCATTCTAGAATGAACCGCTCTCTATCGAAACAGGAGCGCCCCCGCAATGCGACATCTTCCGCCTCGGTGACGGATTTCGAAATCTGTCATTCGTGTTTGACGCGGCTGAAATGCAGACATGCTCATCGCGGCAGCAGCGCCCAATAGTCTAGATCGAGGATCACCCCCTCGGCGTAGCGCTCGCCGTCCTTGTAGGGGTGCTCGCTCGCGGTGCGGTTCTTGGCTGCCACCAGCCGCAGCCGCAAGGCGCCGACATCGCCGCGCCCGGGCAGCGGCGCTGTGTCCAGAACCTCGCTCCAGGCATGGACCGTGTCGCCCGCGAAGAGCGGCGCCACATGGCGCCCGCCATTGAGGGCCGCGAGGTGAAAGGCGTTGCCCAATCCGTTGAACGACAGGGCCCGCGCCAGGCTGATGACATGGCCGCCATAGATCAGCCGCTTGCCGAAGCGGGTTTCGCGCGCCGCCAGCCCGTCGAAATGCACCCGCGCGGTGTTCTGGTAGAGCCGCGTTGCGAGCTGATGCTCGGCTTCCTCGACGGTCATCCCGTCGACATGGTCGATCTTTTCGCCGGGGTGGTAATCGGCCCAGCGAAAGCGCGATCCGGCGAGCGCCTCGTCATAGGCGGCCGGATCGAGCGGCGGGCAGCCCTCGCCGAGTCGCTCGGGCGCCACCGCCGCCGGCAGTTCCGGCACCAGCTCGGCATGGGGCGGCGTGCCCGGCAGACGCTTGCGCACCAGCACCCAGCGCACATAGCTCAGGACGATCTCGTGATGCTGGTTGCGCCCGGTCGAGCGCACATAGACGATGCCGGCCTCCCCTGAGGAGGCCTGCTTCAGCCCGATCACCTCGGAGGTCGTCGACAGCGTGTCGCCGACGAAGACCGGCTTGAGAAAGCGCCCATCGGCATAGCCGAGATTGGCGACCGCGTTCAGCGAGACATCGGGAACCGTCTTGCCGAAAACGAGGTGGAAGACCAGCAGATCGTCCACCGGCGCTTCGGGATAGCCGATCGCACGAGCGAAGGCCTGCGAGGACTGCACGGCGAAACGCGGCCCGTAAAGCGCGGTGTAGAGCGCGACGTCGCCGCTCGTCACCGTGCGCGGCGTCGCATGCACGATGGTTTCGCCGAGGGCGAAATCCTCGAAGAAGCGGCCGGAACTGGTCTTCGTCGTGCTGCCGGTCATCGGACGGCCTCCTGATCGGGCAGATCTTGCGGCGCAACATGGAGCCCCGTCCAGCCCCGACCAAAGACGAAAGCCGCAGGCTGTGCCGCCTCAGCCCGCGATCACGGCCAGCTTTGCCAGGTCGACATTCGCCCCGCAGACCAGCACGCCCAGCCGTTCGCCTTTCCCCGGCTTGTAGGCGCCGGCGATGAGGGCGCCGAAGGCCGCGGCCCCGCCGGGCTCGATGGCGAGGCGGAAATCGCGCCACAGCCGCTTTTGCGCCTCGGTGATCGCGGCATCGGGCACCAACGCGACATGGTCGACGGCACCCTGGCAGCAATCATGGACCAGCTGGCCCACATTGCGGGCGCCGAGCGAATCGGCCGCGACCGACTCCACCGAGACGGTCACGGGCCCGCGCGCCTCGAGCGCGGCCTGCAAAGCGCGCGAACCTTCAGGCTCGACCCCGACCACCTTGACCCTGCTGCCGGCGAACCAGCTGGCGATGCCCGAGATCAGCCCGCCGCCGCCGACGGCGACGAGCACCGTGTCGAGATCAGGCTCCTGCCCATCCCATTCGCGGCCGAGGGTGCCCTGGCCGGCGATCGTTTCCGGAGCGGCGAAGGGATGGATCTTGAGTGCGCCGGTCTCGGCGACGAAGCGGTCGCAGGCGAGCTGCGCATCGTCATATTGCGCCCCGCCGATGACCACCTCGGCCCCGAACCGGCGGATCGCCTCGATCTTCGCCGCGGGGGAAATCTCCGGCACGAAGATCGTCGCCTTCACTCCGCGCTGCTGCGCGGCATAGGCCACCGCCGCGCCGTGATTGCCCCCCGAGGCCGCCGAGACACCGGCTTCCGGCACGCTCAGCGACAGAAGATTGTTGAACGCCCCGCGCGTCTTGAACGAGCCGGCATGCTGCAGGCACTCGAGCTTCAGCGAGATGTCGGCCTCGGAGCCCAGCGCGCCCGCCCCCAGCCGCATCACCGGCGTGACGCGGGCATGGCCGGCGATGCGTGCGGCCGCCTCGTCGATCATTGGGCGGGTGACGGGGCGGTCGGTCATAGCGGCATCCTGCTGGGGCGGATCGGGCGCGAAGGTCCAGATCGCGATGGGCAGGCCATGGCTATCGCGGCCGGGCGGATCGGGAAAGGGCGTCCCGCGCCCGGCGGCGATGCGCCGCGCGACGACCAGAGCCGCCAGCGCATCGAGCAGATCGTCGGGGGCGGCACCACGGGGCGCCGGTCCTTCCAGAACCGAAACCGGCAGGCCCGCTTGCGCGAGCAGCCTCCGCCGTTCAGCCATGCCTGCCGGGTTGATCGCGCCCTTGATCTTCTTCGGGTGAAGCAGCGGCCGTCCTGCGAGCGTTCGGAAGGCAAGCTCCGGATGCACCTCGACGACACGCATAACCAGTTCCGGCTCGGCCCTGAGCAGCCCGTCGATCTCGCGGATCTTCGGAAAAAGATGGAAGCCCTGCTTCGACACCCGGCGGGGCGGCTGCGAGGTGGCGAGCGCCAGCCGGCAGGCCTCGGCATAATCCTGCGCCTCCACGGCCGACCGCGAGGGGATCGAAAAGACAGAGGACTGCCGACCGCCCAGGAGCGGGCGCACCAGCTGCTCGGGCCCGCGTCCCGATCCCTCGATCCGGTCCGGAAGCCCGATCGGCATATCGACGGCGACGAGCACGGGCGCATCCGGCTCCGCCAGCAAATCGGAAAGACGCGGCACAACGCGGATCACCGGGGCAGAATCGTCCTCCGCCGGTGCGATGGCCGCGATCCAGCCCCCCTTGCATCCGTCCACGCCTGCGACCCGCTTCATCGCGCCTCTCCGCCTTTCGCAGCGCTTTTCCTCTCGCCGCGTTGCTCTACGCTGCAATGCAGCGCTCCGCGTTTCGTCAGGACCATCCGATGCCGACCATCCGCCCCCGCCGCTCTGCGCTCTATATGCCGGGCTCCAACGCACGCGCTCTGGAAAAGGCGCGCGAGATCCCGGCCGACGTGCTCATTCTGGATCTGGAGGATGCGGTGGCGCCGGAGACCAAGGCAACCGCGCGCGAGCAGGTCTGCGCAGCGGTGAAAGCCGGCGGCTACGGTAAGCGCGAACTGGTGATCAGGCTCAACGGCACGCAGACGCCCTGGTTCGAGGAAGATCTGGCCGCCGCGGCAGCCGCCGGCGCGGATGCCATTCTCATCCCCAAGGTCTCGGCGCCCGAGACGC
Source organism: Allobosea sp. (assembly GCF_048595345.1). Lineage (GTDB taxonomy): Bacteria > Pseudomonadota > Alphaproteobacteria > Rhizobiales > Beijerinckiaceae > Allobosea. The sequence goes on along the minus strand of NZ_JBMDWH010000065.1, from coordinate 30,091 downwards.
TGGTCGAGATCGGCGAGCGTCTGACAACGATGGGCGCAGACGCCGCCCTTTCGGTCTGGGCAATGATCGAGACGCCGCTCGCCATCCTCGATGTCGAGCGGATCGCTCGCGCCGCCCGCCAGCCCGGGACCCGGCTGGCCTGCTTCGTCATGGGCACCAACGACCTTGCCAAGGAGACGCGGGCTCGCTTCGTGCCGGGCCGGGCGACGATGCTGCCTTGGCTGACGAGCGCGCTGCTCGCCGCGCGCGCCCACGGGCTCGACATTCTGGACGGCGTCTACAACGAGCTGAAGGACGAGGCCGGCTTCCGGCTCGAATGCGAGCAGGCGCGCGATCTCGGCTTCGACGGCAAGACGCTGATCCACCCGGCGCAGGTGAGCGCGGCCAACACGATCTTCGCGCCGGACGAGGCCGAGCTCGAGCGCGCCCGCGCGATCATCGCCGCCTTCGACCGCCCCGAAAATGCCGACAAGGGCGCCATCCAGCTCGACGGACGCATGGTCGAGCTGCTGCATGCCGAGATCGCCCGACGCACTGTCGCCCTGGCCGAGGCCATCGCGGCTTGATGAAACGACGAAGGGCCGCGCGAGGCGCGGCCCTTCCGGATTCGGCGTTCGCTCGCTGGGCGCGGATCAGGCCTTCGCGGCCTTGGCGCGCTCGATCGCCTCGACGATCAGCTTCTTGGCCATCGCGGCATCGCCCCAGCCCTTGAGCTTCACCCACTTGCCGGGCTCCAGATCCTTGTAGCGCTCGAAGAAGTGCTGGATCTGGTCGAGCGTGATCTTCGGCAGATCGGTGTAGTTGTGGACGTTCTCGTAGCGCTTGGTCAGCTTCGGCACCGGCACGGCGATGATCTTCTCGTCGCCGCCGCCCTCGTCCTCCATCAGCATCACGCCGATCGGGCGCACCGCGATATAGGAGCCGGGAACCAGCGGGCGGGTGTTGGCGACGAGCACGTCGCACGGGTCGCCGTCTTCCGACAGGGTGTGCGGGATGAAGCCGTAATTCCCCGGATAGCGCATTGGAGTATAGAGAAAGCGGTCGACGAAGAGGGTGCCCGCCTCCTTGTCCATTTCATACTTGATCGGCTCGCCGCCGATCGCCACTTCGATGACGACATTGACCTCGTCCGGCGGGTTCTTGCCGATGGAGATGGCATCGATACGCATGGGTTCAGACCTGTCGCTGACGAAATGAGCGGGGGCCTTATGCAAGTTTACGGTGAAAAATCCAACAGTTTCTCCTGCCCATTCGGGGCGCCGATTTGCGCGCCTGCGCCGTCGCTGCTATCGGGCGGGGCATGACAGTTCCCGCGAGCAGGCCGTGCTGAACCGCCTGCGCCCCGACGAAGAGCGCTATGCCCGGCGCATGGCCCGGATCGCGCGCTGGGACCGGCCGATCGAATCGGGCGGGCAGCGCTTGCGGGCCTGGGCCAACATGCTGCTGGTCGATCACGGCATTTTCCGGCTGGCCTACCTCAACGCACACCGTGTGACGCCGCGTCTCTGGCGTTCGGCCCAGCCCGCACCCGGCCAGATCGCGGCCTTCGCTCGCAAGGGCATCAAGACCATCGTCAACCTGCGCGGCGGGCGCGAGCATGGCGGCTGGCCGCTCCAGAAGGAAGCCTGCGAACGCCACGGCATTCGCCTCGTCGATTTCGTTCTGCGCTCGCGCGGCGCGCCGGACCGCGAGACGATCCTGAGCGCGCAGGCTTTCTTCGCCGAGCTGCAGGAGCCTGCGCTGGTCCACTGCAAATCCGGGGCCGATCGCGCCGGCTTCTTCTCGGCGCTTTATCTGCTGATCCACGAGAAGCGGCCGCTCGCCGAGGCGATGGCCCAGCTCTCCTTGCGCTACGGCCATTTCCGCTTCGCCAAGACCGGCATCCTGGATGCGTTCTTCGAGGCCTATCGCCGCGAGGGCGAGGCGAAGGGCATCGGCTTTCTCGACTGGGCCGCCACGGTCTACGACCCGGCCAGGCTCGAACGGGAATTCAAGCCGGGGCTGTTCTCCTCGCTGCTGGCCGACCGGCTGATGCGCCGCGAATAGCTCAGGCCGGTACCGCCCTGGCGGCGTCCCATGGCGTGGCGATACGCGGCGAAAGCCAGATGAAGACGAGATACGCCAGCGTGCGGCAGGCGGAGACGATGCCGAGCGCGACGAGCAGGGCGGGCGTCAGTGCGCCATAGACCAGCATCACCACGATCAGCACGGCCAGCGCCGCCGCATTGATCGCCAGCTGCCCAAACGGCCGATGCGACAGGGTCGCGATCTCCTGCAACGGGCCGACCAGCGTCGAGGCCGCGTAGAACAGGCTCAGCAGCGCGATCGTCGCGCCGACATCGGCCCAGCGCGTTCCATCGAACAGCGGATCGAGCAGCCAGGCGCCTGCACCGACACCGGCGAAGAGTGTCGCGGCGGCCACCGTCAGCACCAGGCTCATCAGCTTGGTCCAGAAGCGACGGCGTGGCCCGTCATAGGCACGCAGCCGGTTCATCGTCAGCGGCACGGAAACGGTGCCGAACAATTGCGAGGGCATCTCCAGAAGCCGCATCGCGAGCGCGACATGGGCCGCCAGCAGCGCATTCGAGGCATAGGGCAGCGCCAGGATTGGCGCGATCGCGAAACCGTAGGAGAGAAGCGCCGAGGGCAGCAGCAGCAGCGGCACGCTGCGCCAGCGCGCCGCATTCCGGCGCAGGCCTTCGAGCGACCAGCATGCGGGCCGCAGCAGCGCCGCCACGGCACCGAACCGCCGCCGCAGCAGATACCCCGCCGCCAGCACATGCCCTACCGCATCGGCCATGAAGAGCGCGAGCGCCTTGGGTCCGAAGATGAAGATCAGCAGCAGCATCAGCACCGGTTGAACGATCGCCTGCACAACATTGCTGTTGCCGACTGCGCGGAAATCTCCTTCCGCCGTCGCCTCCGACCAGAGCAGGCGAAGCGCCGCGCGCGCGGCCAGCGAGACCAGAAAGAAGAACGCCACGGCCGGAGCGACCCAGCCCGCGGCGGCCAGCCCCGCCAGCACGAGGGCCGAAACGGCCAGATACACCAGCCCGGCAAGGGTGGCGAGCCGGAAGCCTTGGCCGAGCCTGTCGCGATTGCGGCTCTGGAAGAACACGACCTCGAAGCGCAGCAGTGACGCCATGCCGACGAAATTCACTGCCGCCGAGAAGACGGCGAAAGCGGCGAACACGCCGGGCGGGCACAGCGCAGCGGCGACGATCAGGCCCCAAACCGAGATGAAGCGCGCCTGCAGAAAGCGCAAACCCAGGAGCAGGGCCGAACCGAGGCTGGAGCGCAGCAGCGGCGCCCGCCGCGCGACGAAGCGGCGACCTGCTGCAAAATTGAGCGGAGCATGGCGGCGCGGAAAGCTCGCCCGCTCCATCACGACATGCGCGGCCATGGCGATATCCTCGGCTGGACCGTCGGGCATACCGATCCCGGCGGCGAGGCCGGGATCCTCCGGATCGGGCAGATCCGGGCTGGAGCGGGAGAACGACGTCACGGCAGTCGGTCACGCCCGGAAACAGGCTGCGCCTTCATGGTAAACAAACGGTAAAGGGCCTTCTGCGGCGGTCGGGAAACGAGCCGGGCGCGGAATCGCGGCGAGGCCTCTAGCGCCCGCGGCTCAAGCGAAGCGCGTCTTCAGCGCCTCGAATCGTTCTAGCTGATCCGGCAGCAGAGCGCGACCGGCATCTCGCCGCACGAAGATCTTGAACATCACCTCGCCGGCGCCGTTGAAGAACTGCACCGAACAGGCCCGGCGGCCCTGCCCCGTGGCGCGGTCCACCAGATAGATCGCCTGGCAGTTCTCCGCCCGGATATGACCACCGATCGGGCTGTCGCCATGGATATTGTAATAGCCATGGCCGAAGCTGCCGACCGGCAGGGCGCCTTCGACCTCCAGCACGATGTCGGGCGTATGCATCAGGAACAGCACCGTCCCCCATTCGGCGATGTCGCGCCACAGCGCCTCGAAGCGCTCGGGAGCGACGAAGAGGCGCTGCCCGGCGGGCAGCAGTTCCAGCATCGCCCGGGTCGAGACGCCAGCCTCGCGCGCCATCGCCTCGATCAGCCCGTCGGGCTTGGCGGCGAGCAGGCCGCGGGCGCGCTCAATCGGTTCGGGGGCCGCGATATCGGTGCTGCTCATGGCTGCGACTCAGGCCGCCGCATGGCGGGGCGTCTGCGGATTGATCTCGCTCAGGATCGTCTCGAATCCCTCGAACTCCGGATGGCCGAGATAGAGCGGCGCGGGCCGAGGCTGACCGGCATTGCGGTGCGATTCCCGGAACTGCTCGGAGGTGGTCCAGGCCGTGAAATCCGCCTTCGAGGCCCAGCTCGTATGCGACGAATACAGCGTGTGATCCTCCTTCGCCGGCCCCTTGAGCAGGTGGAAGGCGAGGAAGCCCGGCATCTCGTCGAGGCGGCTCTTGCGCGACGACCAGACCGCTTCGAAGGCAGCCTCCTGGCCCTTGACGACCTTGAAGCGATTCATGGCGATGAACATCGGACGATCCTGATCTGGGCCACGAGGCCATTCCCAAAGCCGCGCCGGAAAAGGCCCCGCAGCGCTTGACCGCTTCTAGTAAACGCGAATATCTGCGTCAACAACGTTTGAGTGTTGATTTATTTTTTAATCATTAAAAACTGAGATCTACTTGAGCATTACGTTGGAAAATGAACGACCTCGCTGCGGAGGACATGGCGTCTCCGCAGCGCCCGTGGGAGTCGCCCGATGACCGCCAGCAAAGCCGCCCCCACCGCCTCCGTCAGCCGGCGCGGTGCCCTCGCCGCCCTCGGCCTGGCCCTCCCCGCCCTTGCCGCAGGGACCGCCACGCATGGGGGCCAGGCCGATCGCATCGTCGTGGCGGGCGGCGTCATAACGGAGGTGATCTATGCGCTGGGCGAGCAGGACCGAGTGGTCGGCGTGGATTCGACCAGCCAGTTCCCACCCCAGGCGCTGCAGAGCAAGGCCGATATCGGCTATGTCAGGGCGGTATCGGCCGAGGGCGTGCTGTCGCTGAAGCCGTCCCTCGTTCTGCTGATCGACGGCGCCGGCCCGCCCGATGCGCTCGCGCTGATCGCCGAATCCGGTGTCCGGGTCGCGCGCATCCCCGACGGCCAGGATGCCGAAGGCGTGGCGGCCAAGATCGTCGCGATCGGCGACGCGATCGGCGCGGCCGAGGCGGCCCGCCGGCTCGCCGCCCGCACCAGCGCGGGCTTTCGAGAACTGGAGGAGCTGCGCGCCGGGCTGACGCAGCGGCGGCGTGTGCTGTTCGTGCTCTCGCTGCAGAATGGCCGCGCCCTCGTCGGCGGACGCAACAGCTCGGCGGACGCCATCATCGCGCTCGCCGGCGCGGAGAATGCCGCGAGCGGCATCGAAGGCTACAAGCCGATGACGGACGAGGCTATCATCGCCGCCGCGCCCGAGATCGTGCTGATGATGAGCCGCGGCAACCATCGCACCAGCGCCGAGGAGCTCTTCGCCCTGCCGGCTTTCTCCCAAGCCCCGGCGGCGGCGCAGCGCCGGCTGGTACAGATGGACGGACTTTATCTCCTCGGCTTCGGCCCGCGCACGCCGCTGGCGGCGCGCGACCTGATGGCGGCGATCGATCCGGACCGCACCTTGCCCCCGCTGACGACGGGTGGAGCGCCGTGAGCCTGGCCGTGCCGGCAGCCCTGCGCGGCGCTCAGCCGGCCTCAACGCAGGCGCTGCTGCGCCTCGTGGCGGGCCACAGGCGGCGCGGCTGGCTCGCTCTGGGCGGCACGGCGCTGGCCTGTCTGCTGCTCGCCATCGTCGCGACCGGACAGGGCGCGGTGCCGATCGCGCCCGGCCGCGTCGCGGCGATCCTCTGGGGCTGGCTCGGCGGCGATGGGGCGGTGCTCGAAGGGCGCGATGCGCTCGTCGTGCTCAACATCCGCCTGCCGCGCGTCCTGCTCGGGCTGCTGGTCGGCGCCGCCCTCGCCGTGTCGGGCGCGCTGATGCAGGGGCTCTTCCGCAATCCGCTGGCCGATCCCGGCCTCGTCGGCGTCTCCGCCGGCGCAGGGCTCGCCGCCGCCGCCACCATCGTGCTCGGCGACCGCTTCCTCGCCGGCACGCTGATGAAGCTGCCCTTCGCCATACTGCCCTTCGGCGCCTTCTGTGGCGGGCTGGTCTCGACGCTGGCGCTCTATCTCATCGCCACGCGCGAGGGGCGCACCTCGGTCGCCACCATGCTGCTGGCCGGCGTCGCGCTCGGCGCGCTGGCGGGCTCGCTCACCGGGCTGCTCTCCTTCCTGTCCGACGACCGGCAATTGCGCGACCTGACCTTCTGGTCGCTGGGGAGCCTCGGCGGAGCGAGCTGGACCAAGCTCACCACCGTGGCGCCGATTATCCTGCCGCTGCTCTGCTGCATGCCGGTGCTGGCGCGCGGCCTGAACGGGCTGATGCTAGGCGAGGCGGAAGCCTATCACCTCGGCATCCCGGTGCAGCGCATCAAGGCGCTGACGATCCTGCTGGTGGCGCTCGCCGTGGGGGCCAGCGTCGCCTCCGCCGGGCTGATCGGCTTCGTCGGCATCGTCGTTCCCCATCTGGTGCGGCTCTGGATCGGGCCGGACCATCGCCTGCTGCTGCCTCTGGCCGCGCTGGGCGGGGCGATGCTGCTGGTCGCGGCCGACATCGCCGCGCGCCTCGTCGTCGCACCCGCCGAACTGCCGATCGGCATCGTCACCGCCGCGATCGGCGCGCCCTTCTTTCTCTGGCTACTGCTGCGGCGCACGAGCCTCGTCGATGTCTGAGGCCGCGCTCCGGACTCCGCTTCTCGCCGGCCGCGACCTTGGTTTCTCGGCCGGTGGACGCGCACTGGTGTCCGACGCCAGCCTCGATCTCGCGCCCGGAACGACCACGATCCTGATCGGCCCCAACGGCGCCGGCAAATCGACCCTGCTCAAGCTCCTGACCGGCGAGATCGCGCCGGCCCGGGGCGAGATTCGTATCGGTGGGGAGCAGTTGCCGGCGATCCCGGCCTGGCGCCTGGCCTGCGAGCGGGCGGTGATGGCGCAGCATGCAAGGCTCGCCTTTCCCTTCAGCGTTTACGAGGTGGCGCGCCTCGGGGTGGACGGGATCGGCCGCGCACTGCCGCGCGAGCGGCGCGACGCGATTCTCGCCGAATGCCTGGCGGCGGCCGGAGTCTTCGACCTCGCCGCGCGCCACTACCAGACCCTCTCGGGCGGCGAGCAGCAGCGCGTGCAATTCGCGCGCGTGCTCTGCCAGCTCGAAGCCGGCCGCAGCGTCGCCGAGCGCCAGTTGCTCTTCCTCGACGAGCCGATCGCCAGCCTGGACCTCTGCCACCAGCTCGCCTTGCTCGACATGGCGCGCAGCGTGGCCGCGCGCGGCGTCGCGGTGCTGATCGTGCTGCACGACCTCAATCTCGCCGTGACCTATGCCGACCACCTCGTGGTGATGGATCGCGGCCGCATCATCGCGCAGGGGCCGCCGGCGCTGACGCTGGACGACGCCCTGCTCCAGCAGGTGTTCCGGGTCGATCTCTCGCTCAGCCGCGCCCCGGCGCCGGGCCTGCCCTTCCTGCTGCCGCAGCAGCATCGCGGCCGGCCATCGGCCTAAAAGGCGCTTTTACCGCCGATTCATACTGAATCGCGGCCCGCGTCGATTCACCATGTCGCTCAACCGGGGATTCAGCCGCGCCGGAGGACAGCTTCCCGATCTTTCGAGCGGAGCCTCCCCATGTCGCGATCGCTTCTCCTCGCCAGCCTCATCGCCTGTGCGGTCATGCCCGTTTTCGCCGGCCCCAGCCGGGCGCGGGAGGTCGTGGAACTGCGCGACGCGCGCTTGAGGCCCGGCACCATCCTGATCCGCACCGGCGAGCGGCGGCTTTATTTCGTCCACGCGCCGGGCGAGGCGATCCGCTATCCGATCGCGGTCGGCAAGGCCGGCAAGCAGTGGCGCGGCGTGAAATATGTCGAGGAATTGCAGGTCGATCCGGCCTGGAGCCCGCCGGCCGAGGTCAAGCGCGACAATCCGCGCCTGCCGGACGTCATTCCCGGCGGCTCGCCGCGCAACCCGATGGGCGCCCGCGTGATCGGGCTCGGACCGGGCGGCGAATATGCGATCCACGGCACCAACATGCCGCAGACGGTCGGCACCGCCGCCTCCTATGGCTGTTTCCGCATGCACAATGCCGATGTGATCGACCTCTATGCCCGGGTGCAGATGGGCACGCCGGTCGTGGTGATGCCGTAGCGCCGCGCGCCGCGGCTGCGATCCCCTCAGAGGTCGACCGGCGACAGCAGCGGCCGGCCGGCGAAGAAGGCATCGAGATTGCCGAGCAGCAGTTCCTGCTGCGCGATCTGCGCGGCATCCGAGCCCGCGGCGATGTGCGGGGTCAGAACCACGTTCTCCAGCGCGCGCAGCCTTTCGGGCACATTCGGCTCGTTTTCATAGACGTCGAGCGCGGCTCCCGCGATGGTTCCGTGCTCCAGCGCGGTGCAGAGCGCCTCCTCGTCCACGGCGATGCCGCGCGAGATGTTGACGAGGTGCCCCTTCGGCCCCAGCGCCGCCAGCACCGCGGCATCGACGGCATGGCGGTTTTCGGCGCTGGCACGCACCGAGACCATCAGCACGTCCGCCCACTCCGCGAGAGCTCTCAGATCGTCGAAATAGCCGTACGGCGCGTCGCTGCGGGGTGAACGGTTGTGATAGCCGATCTCCATCTCGAAGGCGGCGGCGCGCGTGGCGATCCGGGTGCCGATGGCGCCGAGCCCGTAGATGCCGAGCCTGCGGCCCGCGAGGCCCGGAACCGGCGGCAACCGCTCCACCGAATTGCCCTTCCATCTGCCGGCGCGCGTGAACCGATCCGCATGCGCGATCATGCGCGCCGTCGCCAGAACCAGCCCCATCGCGAATTCGGCGACGCTGGTCGCATTCGCATCGGCCGCATTGGTCAGCCGGATGCCGCGAGCCGCCGCCGCCGCACGGTCGACGCCTTCGATGCCGGTGCCATAGCAGCAGATCAGCTTCAGCGCGGGCAAGGCATCCATCAGCGCGCCATCGGTCTTCTGGCTGCCGACGGTCAGCAGCGCCTGGACCGTCTCGGCGCCTGCGGGCAACGCCTCCGGCGAGGATCGCTCCATCGGTCCGACCAGCTCGAAAGACTCCCGGAGGCGGGCGACCAGAGGATCGGGCAGTCGGGGCACCGTCAGAATCGTCGGCTTCATCGCAGGACCCTTTCGAGGATGCTGCATCGCAGCACCCGTGCACGCCGCACTCAACCCATGCCGGTGCGGCAACGGGCATCCGCTCGTTGCAGGCGCCGCGCCGCCTCTGGCCCCGATCCGAAAAAGCGCGTGAGACCGGTGCGCGCCCGGTCGGACGCGGTCACGCTGCCCTAAGGCATTGCCGGAGCGTCGGATTTTTCCGAAAAGGAGATTTCGCTTTCTCGTCCGATGCTCTAGCTTCGCCGCCGCGACACGTAATCGTCCCGCTCACGCGGGCCAGGAAGGGGCACAGCATGGACCACCTCGCCGACCTGAAGAAGTTCACCACCAAGCCGATCAACGAGGCCGCCTTCGCCGGTATGCAGAAGGCCTATGCGCTGGTCATGAGCAAGCCGGATACGCGCTACGTCGCCTGCTCCGACCCGGCCGAGATCGAGCGCGTGCGCGAAAACTTCCTCAAGAAGAAGCTCGGCCTGAAGTCCGGCGACCTGGACGGCTCGATCAAGGCGGTCTGCGAGGCGATGAAGGCGGACCGGACCAAGTCGCGCCTGACCTTCTACTACCTGCTGGCCGAGCATCACGGGAAGCTCGACCTCTTCGTGAAGGCCTGACGAGTCGGCCGGCGCCTCACGCCGGCCGCTTGCCCCAATCCTCGTAGAGATCGGCCCGCGACAGCGGCAGGCCGGACGGCCCCTTGCGCCGCTTCGACACCAGCGTCTGGTTGATCAGCGCCCCGCCGCGCTCGAAGGCGAGCGAGCAGCCGGCGAGATAGAGCAGCCACATCCGAGTCCGCTCGGGGCCGATCTCGGCCTCGGCCTTATCCTTGTTGGCGTTCAGCCGCTCCCACCACAGCCGCGTCGTGCGCTGGTAATGCTCGCGCCAGCCCTCGACATCATGGACCTCGAAGCCGTGGCGCTCGAGATTGGCGATCGACATGCCGAGATGGTCGAGTTCCCCGCCCGGGAAGATGTAGCGCACCAGCGCCCGGTATTCCGCCGGCATCTTGTTGAAGGCCTTCTCGGTCTTCTTCGCCCGGCGCGAGATGGTGTGGTGGAGATAAAGCCCGCGCGGCCGCAGCAGCCGGTTCACGGTCTGGAAATAGGTCGGGTAATTGCGGATGCCGACCTGCTCGAACATGCCGATCGAGGAGATCTTGTCGAACTCGCCCTCCATCTGCGTGTAGTCGCGCAAGTGCAGCGTCACCTTGTCCTGCAGCCCCCAGCGCTCGACCTTCTCGCGCGCATATTTCAGTTGCTCCTCGGCCAGCGTCACGCCATGGGCCTCGACGCCGTAATAGCGCGCCGCATGGCAGACCAGCGCGCCCCAGCCGCAGCCGATGTCGAGAAAGCGGTCGCCGGGTTTCAGGCGCAGCTTTCTGCAGATCATGTCCAGCTTGTCCTGCTGGGCGCGGGCGATGTCGCCATGATCTTCGGTGAAATAGGCGCAGGTGTAGACCATCTCCTCATCGAGGAAGAGCCGGTAGAAATCGTTGGAGACGTCGTAGTGATAGGCGACATTGGCCTTGTTGGTGGCCGGATCGCCGTCGCGGGCGATCTCGTCGCCCTTGCGATGGCTGACCGCGTCCGCCACCTGGCCGGGCGCGAACAGGAAATGCCGCAGCACGTCGAACACCGCGCGCTTGGAAATACCCCGCGCCAGCCGGCCGATCTTGCCCTCCGGCCGCGCCGCCGCAAGATCGAAGATCGAGCCGTTCAGGATGGAGAGCCGGTCGGAGATGTGCAGGTTCAGCACCGTGTCGAGCTTGGGCTTGCGCAGCAGCGCGGCCAGCACGCCGGTATCCGCAATGCCGATGGCGAGCCCGTCCTGCGGCCAGGCCGCAGGGACCATCGTGCCGTCCCACAGCCGGAAACCGAGCTTCAGGCCGAGTTTCTCATGCACTTCCGTCAGGAGCCGCCGCAGGGCGACGAGCCGCTTGTCGTTGCTGTCCATGCCGTCACGTTCCGATCCGTTACGGCTGCTGTTTGGACGCAAAACCGGTCGATTGGCAATGTCGGCGCTGGCCGTCAGAAATCGCTGGCGATGCCCTTCACTTCCCAATCGTCATAGCGGACCGGTTCGAGCCCGCCGCGGCCGTCGATTTCGCGCGCCTTCGTCAGCTCGGCCGCGCGCGCATCGAAGGCCGCGCGCCGGGCCTGCGCCTCGGCCAGCGCACGCTCCGCCGCAGGAGAGAGCGGCTTGCGCGGCGCCTCGACGAGCGCGTCCGAAGGTGCGGTTTCGTTCGTTGCCATGCCTCGTCTCCCTTGCAGGATCGGGTTTCGTCCCACCACATAGGGCAGGAAACCGGCCCGCGCGAGGGCCGCCGACGTGAAACCGAGAAAGGCGACCGATGAACTACGTCCGCACCGGAATGCTGATGGCGGGGCTGACCGCGCTGTTCGGCGCGGTCGGCTATCTTCTGGGCGGGGCCGGCGGCATGCTGGCGGCGCTTGGCTTCGCCGTCGTCACCAATCTCTTCACCTATTGGAATTCGGACCGTCTGGCGCTCTCCGCCTACAATGCGCAGGAGGTCGACGAAACGACCGCGCCGGAGCTCTGGCGCATGGTGCGCGATCTCGCCGCCCGCGCCGGCATGCCGATGCCGCGCGTCTACCTCATCCAGGAGGACCAGCCCAACGCCTTCGCCACCGGCCGCAATCCGCAGAACGCCGCCGTCGCCGCCACCACCGGGATCCTGCGCACGCTGAGCTACGAGGAACTCGCGGGCGTGATGGCGCATGAGCTTGCCCACATCAAGAACCACGACACGCTGACGATGACGATCAGCGCCACCATGGCCGGCGCGATCTCCTCGCTCGTGACCTTCGGCATGATGTTCGGCTCGCGCGACCACCGGCCCAATTTCATCGTCCAGATCCTGCTCTCGATCCTGGCGCCGCTTGCCGCGATGGTGATCCAGATGGCGATTTCGCGCTCGCGCGAATACGAGGCCGACCGGCTGGGCGGGCAGATCTGCGGCAATCCGGTCTGGCTGGCCGATGCGCTGGCCAAGATCGCCGCCGGGGTGAGCCATGTTCCCAACGAGACAGCCGAGGCGAAGCCTGCTACGGCGCCTCTCTTCATCATCAATCCCCTGACTGCAGGCGGCATGGACAATCTTTTCTCGACACATCCCGAAACCTGCAACCGCATCGCCGCTCTGATGTAGCAGGCTCGCGCCATGGGCGTTTCGGGCGGCGCTTCGGCGGGCTTCACGACGGCGGCGGGCAATCCCTGGGCCGGCGCTCCCCGCCAGCGCGGCCCCTGGGGCTGAGGGAATGAGCTCGACGACCCAAGAACCCAGCCCGGAAACCGGCGATGCACCGGGCCTGCCCGCACGCAGGCTCGCCGCCGTCGTGATCGACGAGGTGTTGCGCGCCCGCGTCGCGCTGGACGAGACGCTGGAGCGGCTCTTGCCGGCCTCCGGCCTCGACGCGGCCGATGCAGCGCTGGCGCGCGCGATCGCGATCACCGCCTTTCGCCGCCTCGGCACGATCCGGCAGGCGCTCGACGAGAGGCTCGACCGCGGCAGCCCGCGCCATTCGGGGCTGTTCGAGCCGATCCTGACCGCAGCCGCCGCGCAGATCCTGTTTCTCGACGTGCCCGACCACGCCGCCGTCGATCTCGCCATCCGCCAGCTGCACGAGGATCCCCGCTCCGCGCGCTATACCGCGCTGGGCAATGCGCTGCTGCGCCGGCTCGCCCGCGAGCGCGAAACCGTTCTGCGCGAAGCCCAGGCCGATCCCTTCCGCGACGTGCCCGAATGGCTGGCCGACAGCTGGTCCTCCGCCTATGGCGACGAGGCGGCCAGGGCCATCGCGCTGAGCCACCGCGAGGAGCCGCCGCTCGACATCAGCGTGCAGAGCGACGCGGCCGGCTGGGCCGAAAAGCTGGACGGCATCCTGCTGCCCACGGGCTCCGTCCGGCTGCGCGGCCGCCAGTCCATCACGGCGCTGCCCGGCTTCTCCGAAGGGCAATGGTGGGTGCAGGACGCCGCCGCCGCGCTGCCGGTGCGCCTGATCTCGCCGGCGCCGGGCGAACGCATCGCCGATCTGTGCGCCGCCCCCGGCGGCAAGACCGCACAGCTCGCCGCCGCGGGCGCACAGGTAACGGCGCTCGACCGCTCGGCCCCGCGGCTGAAGCGGCTGAAGGCCAATCTCGATCGCCTCGGCCTCGAGGCGCGGATCGTGACGGCCGACGCAGCCACATGGACGGATGAGCCCTTCGACGCCGTGCTGCTCGACGCGCCCTGCAGCGCGACCGGCACCATCCGCCGCCATCCGGACGTGGCCTGGACGAAGACGGAGGAGGACCGCGACCGCCTCGGTGCCTTGCAGGCCCGCCTGCTGGACGCCGCCGCCGCGCTCGTCGCCCCCGGTGGCCGGCTGGTCTACTGCACCTGTTCGCTGGAGCCTCAGGAGGGCGAGTCGCAGGTCGAGGCCTTTCTCGAGCGTCATCCCCAGTTTCGTCGCAGCCCCGTCAGCGCCCATGAGATCGGCGACCTTGCCGCCGGGATCGACGCCCATGGCGATCTTCGGACCCTGCCGCACCAGTTGCCGGGCGAAACACCGCGCCTCTCGGGATGGGCGGGATTTTACGCAAGCCGGCTGATCAGGCTATGACGGCCTGATACGGATTCGCGCGCCGATGCGCCGCGTCCGACGGGGGGCGGCGCGGCATGAGGCTGCGCCCGGCAGCGGAGCGTGCGGAGAGTTGAGCGCCTGGACCGAGCGTCGGGGACTGGCTCAGGCCGCCATTTGGCGGGCCGCACGGCGCACGCGCGGGCAATTCGTCGCCACCCTGCGGCGGCTCTGGCCCTTCGGCCGCAGGCCGGCCAGCCGCCTGCTGTTCGCGCCCCATGATCTGCGCACGGCCGATCCGACCACCGCCGCCGATTTCTACGCCGGTTATTATGCGTTCGCCGGGCGCACCATCCGCAGCCATGGCGAAACGCCCTTCGACCTCGAGGCGCCGAGCGAGGCCTGGGCCGAGGCGCTGCTGGGCTTCGCCTGGCTGCGCCATATGCGCGCCGCCGACACCGCCATCGCCCGGGCCCATGCCCGCAGCCTGGTCGAGGATTTCATCCTCAGGCGGCGCGATCGTGGCGAGATCGCGCGGCGCCCGGCCGTGGCCTCCCGCCGGCTGATCTCTCTGCTCTCCCATTCGCCGTTGCTGCTGGAAGGCGCCGAGCACGCCTTCTACGACCGCTTCGTGCGCCATGTCTCGCGCCTGGCCGATCGAGTGGGGCTTGCGCTGGCCGGGGCGGTCGAAGGCGCAGACCGGCTGAACGGGCTGATCGCGCTCGCCTTCGCGGCCATCTGCCTCGACGGGCAGGACGCCCGCCGGCGCCGCATCGAAATCCTGCTCTCGGACGAGCTCGACGACCAGATCCTGCCCGATGGCGGGCACCTCTCGCGCAATCCGCGCCTGCTGATCGATCTGCTGCTCGATCTCCTGCCGCTGCGCGAGACCTTCGCGGCGCGCGGGCTGGAGCCGCCGCGCGGCGTGCTGACCGCGATCGAGCGGATGATGCCGCATCTGCGGCTGTTCCGGCATGGCGACGGCGCGCTGGCGCTGTTCAACGGCATGGGACTGACCCCTCCTGATCTGATGGCGACGCTCGCCGCCTATGACGATGCGCGCGGCCGGCCGACCGAACATGCCGCCTACTCCGGCTACAGCCGGCTCGCGGCCGAGCGCAGCGTCGTCGTCGTCGATGCCGGCGCCCCGCCGCGCGGCGCCTATTCGGTCGAGGCTCATGCCGGCTGCCTCGCCTTCGAATTCTCCAGCGGCGCGCATCGCATCGTCGTCAATTGCGGCGCAAGCCGCTTCGGTCCGCCGGAGCTGAGACTGGCCTCGCGCAGCACCGCGGCCCATTCGACCTTGGTGCTCGACGACCGCTCCAGCGCGAATTTCGGTCGCGTCCTCGGCGAGATGCGGATCGTCTCGGGCCCCACGGACGTGCGTCTCGCCCGGCAGGACGGGGTCGATGGGCCGGAATGGGTCGCCAGCCATGACGGCTACCGCTATGCGCTCGGCGCCACCCATACCCGGCGCCTCCTGCTCGCGCGCGATGGAGCCAGCCTTTCGGGCGAGGACGAGGTCGCTCTCGCCGCCCCGCGCGAAACCCTGCCGGCCGCCGCCCGCTTCCACCTGCATCCGAACGTGCATGCCAGCCTCGTGCGGGAGGGGACGGGCGCGCTGCTCGCCTTGCCCTCCGGCGAAGTCTGGAGCTTCGAGGCGGCGGGCCTGCCGCTGGTGCTCGAGGAGAGCCTCTTCCTGGCTTCCGCCGACGGCAGGCGGCGCACCGAGCAGATCGTCGTCGCCTACGATGCCGCCGCCACGCCACGCATCACCTGGCGGATCCATCGCATCGCCGCGGCCAACCCCCGCGCCGGCCAGACGCTGGCATCGCTGCTGGCCGAGCGGCGGGACGGCGCCATGACCGCTGAAAGCGAAGCTCCGACGGAAGGCGACGGCGACCCCGTCGGCTGAGGAGCGCGGCCGGAATTTTGCCTTTCGCGACGCAGCATGATAGCCCGCCCGCGTCGATCCAGGATCGACGGCCTGCACCGCACCTCGTATCCCGCATCGGATCGCCCCGACGAGTGTCTTCGCGTCGACCCATGCCCAGCCGGATCTGACACCGATGCCGAATGAGCTTCGCCGCGTCGAGCGCGCCCTTCTTTCCGTTTCCGACAAGACCGGGCTGATCGACTTCGCCCGCGCCTTGCACGATCTGGGCATCGCGCTCGTCTCCACCGGCGGAACCGCCAGGGCGATCCAGCAGGCCGGCCTGCCGGTCAGCGACGTCTCCGACCTCACCGGCTTTCCGGAGATGATGGACGGCCGGGTCAAGACCCTTCATCCCAAGGTCCATGGCGGCCTTCTCGCCATCCGCTCCCATCCCGAGCACCAGGCCTCGATGCTGGGCCACGGCATCCAGCCGATCGACCTTCTCGTGGTGAACCTCTACCCCTTCGAGGCGACGGTCGCCGCCGGCAGCGCCTATGACGACTGCATCGAGAACATCGACATCGGCGGGCCGGCGATGATCCGCGCGGCCGCCAAGAACCACCACGACGTCGCCGTTGTCGTCGACACCGCGGACTACGCCTCGGTCCTCGCCGATCTGACGGCCCGCAAGGGCGCGACCACACTGACCTTGCGCCGCAAGCTCGCCCAGAAGGCTTATGCCCGTACGGCGGCCTATGACGCGGCGATCTCGAACTGGTTCGCCGATGAACTCGGCGACACCGCCCCGTCCTTCCGCGCGCTCGGCGGCCAGCTCGCCGAGACGATGCGCTATGGCGAGAACCCGCACCAATGGGCGGCCTTCTACCGCACGCCCGAGAATCGCCCCGGCGTCTCCACCGCCCGGCAGGTGCAGGGCAAGCAGCTCTCCTACAATAACATCAACGACACCGACGCCGCCTTCGAATGCGTCGCGGAATTCGATCCGGCCGCCACCGCGGCCTGTGTCATCGTCAAGCACGCCAATCCCTGCGGCGTCGCGACCGGCCCCTCCCTGCTCGACGCCTATGACAAGGCGCTGCGCTGCGACACGGTTTCGGCCTTCGGCGGCATCGTCGCGCTCAACCGTAAGCTGGACGCCGAGGCGGCGAGGAAGATCGTCGAGGTCTTCACCGAGGTGATCATCGCCCCCGACGCGGACGAGGAGGCGATCGCGATGATCGCGGCCAAGAAGAACCTGCGGCTGCTGCTGACCGGCGGCCTGCCGGATGTCCGCGCACCGGGCCTTGCCCTGCGCACCGTCGCCGGCGGCTTCCTCGCCCAGTCGCGCGACAACGTCGTGGTCGACGACATGGAGCTCAAGGTCGTGACGAAGCGCCAGCCCAGCGAGCGCGAGCTCGCCGATCTGCGCTTCGCCTTCCGCGTCGCCAAGCACGTCAAGTCGAACGCGATCATCTATGCCAAGGACCTCGCCACGGTGGGCATCGGCGCCGGCCAGATGAGCCGCGTCGATTCCTCCCGCATCGCCGCCTGGAAGGCGATGGAGGCCGCCAAGGCGGCCGGCCTGCCCGAGAGCCTTGCCAAGGGCTCGGTCGTCGCCTCCGACGCCTTCTTCCCCTTCGCCGACGGGCTGCTGGCGGCGGCGGAAGCCGGCGCGACCGCAGTGATCCAGCCCGGCGGCTCGATGCGCGACGATCTCGTCATTCAGGCTGCGGACGAGGCCGGTCTCGCCATGGTCTTCACCGGCCATCGCCATTTCCGGCACTGAGCGGAGCGGCGGGCGATGAGCCTCGAATCGGTCCGGGCCTTCTTCGCCGCGCATGCGCCGGAGATCGAGGTCATCGTCACCGAGCACAGCAGCGCCACCGTGCCGCTGGCCGCCGCCGCCCATGGCGTCGAGCCCGGCCAGATCGCCAAGACGCTCTCGCTGCGGATCGGCGAGAAGGTGGTTCTGGTCGTGGCGCGCGGCGATGCGCGGCTCGACAACAGGAAGGCGCGGGCGGCCCTTGGCGGCAAGCCCCGCATGCTCGGCACCGACGAGGTCGAGGCCATCACCGGCCATCCGGTCGGCGGGGTCTGCCCCTTCGGGCTCGCGACACCGCTCGATGTCTATTGCGACGTCTCGCTGCAGGATTTCGAGGAGGTCGTGCCCGCCGCCGGCTCGACCCACAGCGCCCTGCGCATCAGCCCGCAGCGCCTGGCCGAACTCACCGGCGCGGTCTGGGTCGATGTCTGCCAGACGGCGACGACAGAGCAGCCGCAAGAGAATTGATTAGCCGGCAACGCGGGCGATCAGCTCCATCGCGGCGGCCGGATTGCGGATCTTGGCCCCGCTGATCACATAGAGAAACACGTCGCGCGGCCGGGCCTCTGCTTCCGGCGCGATCATCTCCATTCCCTCCGGCACGGCGCCACGCGCCCAGGCCTGCGCCGCCTGCGCCCAGCGGGCGAGCGCGGCCGGCGGATAGCCCTTCGGCTCCTCCTCCTGCGTTCCCATGATCCGCGCATAGACGAAATCGGCGGTCACATCGGCGATCTGCGGATGCTCGCTATCGCCCGCCGTGATCGCCGCCACGCCATGCTCGCGCAACAAAGCGACGAAATCGGGCGAGCGGAAGCTGTCGTGGCGCACTTCCACCGCATGACGCAGCCTCACACCGTCGAGCTCCTTCGGCAGCAGCGCGAGAAAGGCGGAGAAGTCGTCAGGATCGAATCGCTTCGTCGGCATGAACTGCCAGTTAATCGGACCGAGCTTGTGCCGCAGTTCGGTGAGCCCGCTCTTCAAGAATTTCTCGACCGAAGGCCCCGCTTCCGCCAGCACCTTGCGGTTGGTGCAGTAGCGCGAGCCCTTGAGGGCGAAGACGAAATCATCCGGCGTGTCCTCCCGCCATCTGGCGAAGCTTTCCGGCTTCTGTGCGCCATAATAGGTGCCGTTGATCTCGATCGAGGTCAGCTTGCCCGCTGCATAGTCCAGCTCGCGCTTCTGCGGCAGGCCCTCGGGATAGAAGCTGCCGCGCCAGGGCTCGAACACCCAACCGCCGATGCCGATGTGGATTTTGCCCGTCGTCATCATCCCTCCTGCAGCCATGGCGCGGGGTCGCCGCACCGGGCGCACCTTATCCGATTTACCCAACTCGCGTGAGCATCGCCATTTCGCGGTCCGATGCTGTCAGGATGGGGTTCGGGGATGCGAAGCGTCCGCTCTGGCCTTGCGATGCTTGGCATCGCCGGCTTTCCGGGGCGTTGTTCCTCGACGGGATCGTGCCCTCACGGCGGCGTCTCAGGTCAGAGCGGTCGCGGTGTGCGATGGCCTTCCCCGAGACGATGGAAATTGTGCCGACTGTCGGACACGGCAGAAATCGATCCATCGTCGTTCCGTCAGGCCGAATAGCTTTGAGGGAGCTCTGTCTCGCGTTTGATTTCTTCGCTGATCCAGTCTTCGACAATGACGACCTCCCGGCGCCGTCGCATCTCCGGCGGGCGGACGAGATAGTATGAAAAGCCGGTGGGAACCGGCTTGCGTATCGGGACGACCAGCTGGCCGGACTGAATGGCGGCATGGGCGAGGACCACATCCGCGATCGCCACGCCGAGCCCGGCTTGCGCCGCACTCAGGGCCATGTCCAACGCATCGAAATCGAGGCCGCCGCGGGTGTCGAGCCTCACGCCTGATTTTTCCGACCAGATCTGCCAATCCCGCCGGTCAGGCAGAGGGTGGAGGAGCGCGGCGCGCGTCAGATCGCCTCCGTCGAGATGGTGCAGATAGTCCGGCGCGCAGACCGGCACGATCCACTCGGCATAGAGCTCGGTCGCATAGTCGCGCGGCCAGTCGCCGGTCCCGTAACGGATTCCGAGATCGGCGTCGGTGTCGTGGAGCCCCATGTCGTCGAGACGTGTGAGGACATTGACCTTGATGAGGGGGTGGCGTTCGCGAAAGCCGTTCAGTCGCGGCAAAAGCCAACGCAACGCGAAGGTCGGGAGCGCCTTGATGGTGACGGCGTCGCGCTCATCACGAAACGGGTGGATCGCATTGGCGATGTGGTCGAAGGCTTCCCTGACACTGATGGCCAGATGACGCCCGCCATCGGTGATCGTCAGCCCGTTGGGCGCGCGGATGAACAGCGGCGTGCCGAGCTGATCTTCCAGGATCTTCACCTGGCGGCTCACCGCGCTTTCGCTGACGTTGAGGAGTTGCGCGGCCTTCTTGATGCTCAATTGCTCGGCGACGATCTCGAAGCAGCGAAGCGCATTGAGCGACGGCAGTCTGCGGCCCATCCCGATCTCCTTGGACGAGGCTTAACCGCCGGGCCTCTTCAGGTCCATCGGCGTATCCGGCTCCCGCCTCGATGGCTCGAGGCGATGAGAGGCGTCCCACCGGACCGGTCTACGCCAGGCCGCTGCGACGTGGCGAGAGATCGGCCTCGCTCACGCCGTGTTCGGCGATCAGAGGCGGCAAGGGCGAGCCGGCGACGAGCGCGGCGATGGCCTGGCCCATCGCGGGTGATGTGAGAATCCCGCAACCGCCTTGGCCCGCGAGCCAGAAGAAACTGGCCTCGTCTCGGTGCGCTCCAGCGACCGGCTCACGGTCCTGGACAAAGCTCCGCAACCCCGCCCATTGGCTGAGCGGTCGTCCGACATGAAGCCGGGTGTCGCGCTCGATATTCGCGATCGCCTGAGCGATGTCGATATCCTCCGGATAGGCATCACCCGGGGCAACGGGCACCGCATCCGACAGGCTGCCCATCAGGCAGCCGGGCTCGGGCTTGACGTACCAATCGTCGGCGGCGGTCCCCAGATGCGGCCAGTTACGGGTGTCGAACTCCTTTTGCAGCGCGAAGGTGAAGGCCGTGCGCCGATGCGGTACGTTGCCGATCGGACGGAGCCCTGCCATCGCGGCCATCTCGTCCGCCCAGGCTCCGGCCGCGTTCACGATGGTCTGTGCCACGATCTCGCCGCCCGGCCATGCCAGCCGCCAACGCCCGTCCTCTTTGGCGATCGCCTCGATGCCCGCGGCCGTGACGAGCCTTGCCCCCGCCGCCCGGGCGCCGCGAAGATAGCCCTGAAGCAGCCTATCGACGTCGATGTCCATCGCATCGGCTTCATAGACGCCGAGATCGAAGACTTCGGGGCGTAGCGCCGGGAACAACGCCAGAGCCTCGTCGCGGTCGAGCCGCTGGGCGCGGGCGCCGGCCTTGGCGAGCCTGTCCGCCAAGCGGGTCAGCCGAGCTTCGTTCTCGTGACGGCCCACCGTCAGGCAGCCGCGTGGCGACAGAAGCGCGCCTTCGGCAAATCCCGGCGGAGGAGCCTCGAGAAAACCCCGGCTCGCCTGGGCCATTCGGCGCATCGTGTCGGCACTGATGCCCACGGTGAACTGCGCGGCGGTGCGGCCGGAACTGTGATAGCCGAAATGCTCTTCGCGCTCGATCAGCGCGACCGAGCCATGCTTCGAGAGGAAATAGGCAGCCGAGGCCCCGGCTATTCCTCCGCCAACGATGGCAATATCGACTTGCATCGGATCCCTGTCTCTCACGCTAGGCCGGACTGCCGGCGCCATCGCGACCACGGCATCGCGCGCGTCCCTTGTCGATTCCAATTTTGCGAAGAGGTGTGCTGGGAAACGCGGGCCGGGTCCGATTTCCTGGGGTACGCCTCGAATTAATGACATCGACAGCCCCTCGTCGGAGGCCTCACCCTTGCCTGCGTGAAGAGCGGGACGACGGGGGTGGCCATGGCGTTTTTCGATCGAAAGTCACCCCGGCGGAGGATCGCGGCGAGTGGCCCTTTCGGAAACGGCTTTCCGCCGATCCTTGCGGCCGAGAGCTGACGAATGCCGACGCCCCCTTCACTCGCTCAGGCTGGCGATGCCCTTCAACCGGGGCGGATGCGGGACAGCTCGACCTTGCCGAGACGCGCCGATGCGGTGGTCGTGGGTGGTGGCATCATCGGATGCGCTTCGGCCTATTACCTCGCTCGCGCCGGCCTGTCGGTGGTCCTGATCGAGCGCGACACGGTGTCGGCGCAGCAATCGTCCCGCAACTGGGGGTTTGTCCGCACCCAGTACCGGGACCCACACGAACTGCCCCTGGCCCTGGAGGCGCTGGCGATCTGGCCTCGCTTGGAGGTCGAGTTGCAGGAAGCCATCGGCTGGCGCCGGACAGGCTGCGTCTTTCTTGCCGCGACAGAGGCAGAGGAGGCTGCCTTCGGCGCCTGGCTGAACAAGACGCGAGCGATCTCCCAAGCCGCCGAGATGCTCTCGGCGCGCCAGACCAAAGCGCTTCTGCCGGCGCTCGCGCGCACGACCATGGGTGCGCTCTTCACGGCTTCCGACGGACAGGCCGAGCCCCTGATGGCGACGATGGCCTTCGCAAGGGCCGCTCTCCGTGCCGGCGTCCAGATCTTCGAGCATTGCGGAGCCTTTGCGATCGAAGCGGGGGCTGGGCGTGCGACCGGAGTCGTCACGGAGCGGGGCCCGATCGAGGCTGGCGTCGTCGTCTGCGCGGCCGGTGCGAAAAGCCACCTTCTTTTGGCACCGCTCGGGCTCACCCTGCCGCAGCAGACGGTCCGCAGCACGGTGTCGCTCACGAGCCCGCTGCCGCCGATCAGCGATCCCTGTTTCTGCGGCTTCGGCATCGGTCTGCGGCAGAGGTCGGACGGCTCCTGCATCATCGCCGCGGACTCGACCTCGGACATCGACCTGACTTTGGATTCGTTTCGAGCGGTGCGCTTCTTCCTGCCCGAGTTCTGGCGAAACCGCTCGGGCTTTTCGCTCCGGCTCGGGCGCCCTTTCCTGCACGATCTGAGCGAGCGGCTGACCGTCCCGCGCCGGCAGCACGCTGCGGCAGGGCGCGATCCGAGCATCCCGGCGAATACGCTGCGGGTCCAGCGCACGAGCGATGCGGTCAGGGCGCTGTTTCCGGCCGCGGCGAGCCTTGCGGTCGAAAAATCCTGGGCTGGACTGATCGACGTTCTGCCGGACGCGCTGCCGGTGATCGACGCGCCGGACCCGGTGAAAGGCCTGATCGTCGCGACCGGCTTCTCAGGCCACGGGTTCGGTCTGGCGCCGGCGGTCGGCCGACATGTCGCGCGTCTCGCGACCGGAGGCGTTGCGGATGCGTGCCTCGCGCCCTTGCGCCTGGGGCGCTTTGCTGCCGGCACCTATGCCCGCGCTCATGCTCCGCTCTGAACCGATGGGCCTGCAGGGTCCCGCTGCCATTGGCCGGTCGCCTTCCTCAAATCCGTCGCAACCGGCTGGCTCGCTCGAGATGGTTCTTCATGAGGTCGCTCGCCTTTTGCAGGTTCTGATCTGCGACAGCGTCGAGCATCGCCAGATGCTCGCGGCAATTGACCTCGACACGCTCGAAGCCGAAGACCCAGTCATAGTTCGACAACCGACGCAGCTGATTCTGACGCCTGATGGCCGAGTGGATGAAGCGGTTGCCGGAGGCGGCCGCCAGGCCCTCGTGGAAGCTCGCATTCATCTCGAAGAAGCCGATGGCGGAGCTCTCGCGCCACGGCCGAGACAGCGTGTCGATATGGGCTTGCCGCATCGCCTCGATCCAGCTGGCCGAGAGAGCGAAGCCAGGCTCCAGCAGCGCCATCGGTTCGATCAGCAGGCGGAACCGGTAGCGCTCGTCATGAGCGCTCGGGTCACGCGGCGGCGCCAGGAAACGCCATCCATAACCGGGCTTGCGCTCGACCATCTCCAGCTCGGCCAGCCGGCGCAGGAGCTGCTGCGCCTGAGGCCGGGAGAGGTGGTAGCGGCGCATCGCATCCCCTTCCGAGAACTCGTCTGCGAGCGCACCGGCTTCACGGTCATGCGCCAGCCGCACCATGGCGGCCTCGACGATGTCGTCCTCGGCGCGACAATCGAGGCCGGACGGGTCGATCTGGAGGAGCTCGATTCCCCGATGAGGATGCCGTCGCACGGTGCCGAACTGCGCGAGATGATCGAAAGCCGCACGGATCGGCGTGCGCGAAACATTGAGCCGTCGCGCGGTGTCGCTCTCGTTGAGCCAGCTCCCGACCGGCAAGCCGTCCTCTCGGATCAGCGCCAGGATCCGCCCGGCGAGGTCCTGCTGCAGCTTCGTGGTCATGATCGCGCTTGATTGTTTTTCTGAGCGATGAAATACACTAGCAGTCATCCCGAGCCCGTTTGCGGATCTGTCCCATGATCGAACCCATCCCCTTCGTCGACGTCTCCGGCAGCCCTTACGAGCGCGGCCGCCAGCATGGCGCCGCCGTGACCTCCCGCGTCAAGCGCTCGATCGAGCTCTATGGCGGCCAGCTCGGCGATCTCGGTTATGATCGGGAGGCCAAGACGGAGCTGATCGGCGAGTTCGCCGAGGAGATCGAAGCCTTCGGCGCCCATTACATCGAGGAGATGCGGGGCATTGCCGATGGTGCCGGCGTTTCGCTCGAAGACGTCATCATGATCAATGCCCGCACCGAGGTGATCGCCAAGGCGCGGATGGTGAAGAACCGCCCGGTCGAGGTGACCGACGAGCATGACGACGGCTGCACCGGTGCGATCATCCTGCCCGAGCGCAGCGCCACCGGCGAGCTGATCCACGGACAGAACTGGGACTGGCGCGCAGAATGTGCCGAGACCGCGATCGTGCTGCGCGTGCGCCGCGAGGATGGGCCGGACTTTCTGACCTTCGTCGAGGCCGGCGGCCTCGCCCGCTGCGGCATGAACGCGGCCGGCATCTCGATCACCGCCAATTATCTCGAATGCGACCGCGATTTCACGCAAGCCGGCGTGCCGCTGGCGCTGATCCGGCGCAAGGTGCTGGAGCAGGAGCATCTCGCCTTCGCGATCAAGGCCGTGGCGGCGACGCCCAAGGCCTGCTCGAACAACATGATGCTCTCGGCCGTGCAGGGCTTCGGCATCGATTTCGAATGCGCGCCGGACGAGGCCTTCCCGCTCTACCCGGAAGACGGGATGATCGTGCATGCCAACCATTGGGTGGGCGCGATCGCGCTGACCAAAGTCAAGAACACCAGCATTCCGCGCGTGCCGGAGAGCTTCTACCGCGACTGGCGGGTGAAAAAGCTGCTGGACGAGGCCGGCCGAAAGCTGACGGTCACGGACCTCAAGGACGCGCTCTTCGACGATTTCCTCTCGCCCTATTCCGTTTGCCGTCCGGCCCGCCCGAACGAGCAGGGCAATCTCTCGGCCACCGTCGCGATGGTGGTGATGCAGCCGGCGCGCGGCATCATGGAAGTCGCCCCGCTGCCGGCGCAGAACCGAGTCTTCACCCGCTACAGCCTGACCGAGGAGCCGATGCTGCTGGCGCAAGCCGCCGAATAAAGAGCTGCCCGCCGCACCGCGTCACGACCGATAAAGACAAGGGGAACACGATGCGCCGTACCAAGACCGACCTGCTCGTCGCCGCTCTCCTTTGCGGCGGCCTGACGCAAGGCCCTATGCAGGCCCAGGCGCAGGCAAAACCCGCGAGCACCCTGAAGATCCAGCTCAGGGCCGACATCCGCTCGATCAATCCGGGCGTCAACCGCGATGCCAACACCGACGGCGTCGTGATTCAGATGGTGGAAGGCCTCGTCGCCTATGGCGAGGACGCGCTGCCCAAGCCCCTCCTGGCCGAAAAGATCGACGTTTCGCCGGACGGCAGGAGCTACAGCTTCGCGCTGCGTCCGGGGGTGAAGTTCCACAACGGCGCCCCGCTGACCTCCGCGGACGTGCTGTGGAGCTGGCGGCGCTACATGGACCCCAGGACCGACTGGCGCTGCCTGTCGGAATTCGACGGACGCGGCCAGGTCAAGGTCGAGGACGTGTCGGCGCCCGACGACAGAACGGTCGTGTTCCGGCTCGACAAGCCGAGCGCGCTCTTCCTCTCCTCCCTGGCCCGCACGGATTGCGGCATGACCGCGATCCTGCACAGGGATTCGCTGAAGCCGGACGGCTCCTTCGACAAGCCGATCGGCACCGGGCCCTTCAAATTCGCCGAATGGCGGCGCGGCGAATACATTCGGCTTGAGCGCTTCGCCGATTATGCCGCGCGGCCCGGCAAGACGGACGGGCTGACGGGCGCGAAGACGCCGCTGGTCGACGAGGTCCGCTTCCTCGTCATTCCCGACAACGCGACCGCCAAGGCGGCGCTCCTGAGCGGCGAGGTCGATGTCGTGCCGGACATCGCCAACACCGACATCGCCGAGATGAAGAGCAACAGAGCGGTGCAGACCTCGGTGGTCAGCAGCATGGGCCTCGTCGGGCTGATCATCCAGACTCGCGATCCGCTGCTCGGCAAGGTCGAGCTCAGGCAGGCGATCGCCGCCGCCATCGACGGCAAGGAGCTGGTCGCGGCCACGACGGACGGTCTTGGCACCCTCAACAACTCGATCGTGCCGATGCAGTCGGCCTATTACGGACCCGTGCAGAAGCAGGGGTGGAGCTTCGATCCGGCCGCCGCCAGGAAACTGAGCGCCGAGGCCGGCTACAAGGGCGAGACCATCACCATGCTCGCCAATAAGCGGTACCCCGAAAGCTTCGATGCCGCGGTCGTCGCGCAGCAGATGCTGCAGGCGGTGGGGCTGAAGGTCGAGATCGAGGTGCTCGAATGGGCGACGCAGCTCGACCGCTACACCAAGGGCAACTACCAGATCCAGGCCTTCCCCTATTCGGGCCGCATGGATCCGGCGCTGAGCTACGACTCGATGACCGGGCCGAAGGACAAGCAGCCCCGCAAGCTCTGGGACGATCCGCAGGTCCAGGCACTGCTCGACAAGTCGATGATCGTCAACGACAAGGCCGAGCGCCAGGCGATCTTCGACGAGCTGCACCGGCGCTTCCTCGCCGATGTGCCGATGGTGATGCTCTATAACGGTATCGTCGGCGGCGCGATGGGCGCCAGGGTCAAGGGTTATGTCTCCACGATGAGCGGTTTGCCGCGCGCCTGGGAGGTCACGGCCGAGCCGTGAGGCGCGGGCCGTCGGGCGGCGGCTCAGCCCGGTTCGGCCGGAGCCGGGCCGACGGGCGCGCCTTTCTGGATATGCTCGGCAATCAGCGTCGCCAGAACGCCCGCATCCCGCGCCTTTACCGCCGCGATCATGTCCAGATGCTCGCGGTCGCTCCTCTGGAGCCGCTCATGCGAGCTCCAGACCGTGATCTGCGAGCCGCGCCCCCGGTCGCGCAGGCTCCAGATGAGCTCCTCGAGGACCGCGTTGCCGCAGAAACCATACAGGAACTGATGGAAGGCTCGGTTGATCTCGCTCTGCTCGCTCTGGCTGCCCGTCGTCACGGCGGCGGAAAAGCGTGCCGCAAGCTCCTCGAGTCGCGCGATCCCGGCGGCGTCGATCCGCGCCACGATGCCCTCGGCCGTCGCCTGTTCGAGGATGATCCGTGTCGCCAGGATCTCGGCATAGGTCTTTCCATCGAGCTCCGCGACGCGATAACCCCGGTTGGGCACGTGCTCGATCGTCTTGCGAACCGCGAGCTCGTCCAGCGCGCTGCGCACGTCGAAGCGCGTCGCCTCGAAGCGTTCTTCCAGATCGATCTGCCGCAGCCACTCCCCCGGCCGAAATTGGCGCTGACGAATCGCCTGGGCGATTTCGTTGGCGAGCGCAGCGCGTCGGGTGCTGGCGTTGCTGCTGGTCTTGCGCGTCGTCCGTTCCGGCATGGGCGTCTCTCTAGCAGAAATCTCGCGGGCCGGAACGGCCGGGTTGCGCCTCCTGCTTCGACGTGCAACATAATTGGCGCCAATTATAACGCCAAAGGAAATGCGCAATGAGCCAGGCGCTCGCACCGGAGCTGAAGCCCGAGGAGGATGCGGCCGCCCGCGGCAAGGCCCTCTACGAATTCGGCGCCACCCCGGTCTATGCCTCGAAGCGGGACCCGCGTTTCAGCTACTGCCTTTATGTCCCGCACGACCTGGAAACCTCGGGCGTCAGGCCGGAGCTGGTCGTCGCCATGCACGGCACCGGCCGCGGCTTCACCGGCTATCGCGACGCCTTCGAGGCCTTCGCGCGCTGGAACCATTGCATCGTGCTGGCGCCTCTCTTCCCGATCGGAGTGTTGGGCGACGGCTACCGCGACGGTTTCAAATACATGCGCGAGGGCGAGATCCGCTACGATCACGTCCTGTTGGCGATGGTCGAAGAGGTGGCGCAGCGCTACGGCCTCGCCTTCGACCGCTTCGCGCTGTTCGGCTATTCCGGCGGCGGGCATTTCGCCCATCGTTTCCTCTTGCTCAATCCGAAGCGGCTCTGGGCGGTCTCGATCGGTGCGCCGGGCTCGGTGACGCTGCTCGACCCGACGCGCGACTGGTGGGTCGGCACCCGCAATCTCCACGCTCTCTTCGGCGTGGAGCCGGATCTGCCGGCGATGCGCGAGGTCGCCGTCCAGATGGTCGTCGGTGCCGCCGATCTCGACACCTGGGAGATCACGCATCGCGAAGGCGGGCGCAACTGGATGGCGGGGGCCAACGATGCCGGCCGGACCCGGCCCGAGCGGCTCGCCTCCCTGCGCGACTCCTTCGTCGCGGCCGGGATCGACGTCCGCTTCGACCTCGTCCCGAACATGGCCCATGACGGCCCGCGGGCGGTGCCGAAGGTCGAGGATTTCCTGGCCGGGGTTCTGGCGAAGCGGCGTGGTCTGGCTGCCTGACGACGATGAGAGGAACGCGCATGATCCGTATCGCCGTATCCGCCCTGGCTCTGGTACTGGGCACCGCCTCGGCACAGGCGCAGACCATTAACGTCGCGCTCAACGCCGACATCCGTTCGACCAATCCGGGCGTCAACCGTGACGACAACACCGATGCCGTGGTGCTGCACATGGTCGAAGGCTTGGTCGGTTATCGCGAGAACGGGGCGGTCGGGCCGCTTCTGGCCGAAAGGATCGACATCTCGCCGGACGGGCTGACTTACACCTTCCATCTGCGCAAGGGCGTGACGTTCCACAACGGCGCCGAGATGAGCTCGGCCGATGTGTTGTGGAGCTGGAACCGCTACATGGACGCCAAGACCGACTGGCGCTGCCGGCCGGAATTCGACGGGCGCATCGGCCTCAAGGTGACGCAGGCGGCGGCCCCGGACCCGGCGACCTTCGTCATGACGCTGGAGAAGCCGAGTGCGCTTTTCCTCGACACCATGGCCCGCACCGACTGCGCCATGGTCGCGGTGCTGCACAAGGATTCGGTGAAGCCCGACGGCAGCTGGGACAAGCCGATCGGCACCGGGCCTTTCCAGCTCGCGGATTGGCGGCGCGGCGAATATGTGCTGCTGAAACGTTTCGACGGCTATATTTCTCCGCCGGGGGACAAGCGCGACGGCTATGTCGGTGCTAAGCGTCCCTTGATTGCGGAGGTCAAGTTCCTCGCGATCGCCGACGGTGCCACGGTGAAGGCGGGATTGGCCTCGGGCGCGCTCGACGTCGCCGACATCCCCGACGAGGAGGTCGCGGAGATGAAGAAGGGCGGCGCCGTTCAGGTCCTCACCGCCCCCAGTGCCACCAAGCATGCGCTCCTCATGCAGACGCGCGACCCGCTGCTTCAGGACGTGCGCATGCGCCAGGCCATCGCCTCGGCGCTCGACATCGACGAAATCGTCGGCGCGGCCTCCAATGGCCTGGGCCAGACCAACAACTCGGCGGTCTATACCTCCTCGCCCTTCCATGACGAGGTCCAGAAGAAGCGCTACGCGCACGACCCCGCCCGGACGAAGAAGCTGCTGGCGGAGGCGGGCTATAAGGGCGAGACGATAAAGCTCATCGCCAACAAGCGTTCCACCGTGCCGAGCTATCCGGTCGCCATCATGGCGCAGGCCATGCTGCAGGCCGCCGGTATCAAGGCGGAGATCGAGATCCTGGAATGGGCGACGCAGCTCGATCGCTATTCCAAGGGCAATTTCCAGATGATGTCCTTCAGCTATTCGGCGCGCATCGACCCGGCCCAGAGCTACAACCAGTTTTCCGGGGCCAAGGACAAGATGCCGTCCAAGGTCTGGGACAACCGCGAGGCCGATGCGCTGATCGAAAAGGCGACGCTGATCAACGATCAGGCCGAAAGGCAGAAGCTCTTCGACCAGCTGCACGAGATGATGCTGGCCGATGCGCCGCTGATCTTCCTCTACAACCAGGTCGACACGGCCGCCGTTTCGAAGCGGATCCGGGGCTTTGCGCCTTGGGTGGCCTCGAAGCCCCGGCTCTGGGAGGTCAGCGTCGCGAAGTAGCTGGGCAGCGTAGGGGAGAAAGGCGTGGGTCGCCGTGATGGTCTCTGCGCAGACCGCCGGTAATCGGGCGGCATCGGGCTTGGGAGGGCATTGATGGTTCGTTTTGGGTTGACGCGGCTTGGGATGGCGTTGCCGACGCTTGTGATCGTTGCGGTGTCGGTTTTTGTCTTGATCCGTCTGATACCGGGGGATCCGGCGCAGCTGATGCTGGGGGATCTGG
>NZ_JBMDWH010000064.1:0-31844 GCF_048595345.1 Allobosea sp. | reverse complement strand
CTGTAGCCGGCCTTCACCTTCAGCACATGGCGGCTGAAATTGGTGAGATCGAGATCCCCGGGCTGGCCCTTGGCCTTGCCGTAGACCTGGATGTTGTAGGCCGCCGAGAGCGCCCATTCCTTGCTGGCCTGCCAGAACACGCCGGGGCCGACGAAGGTGGCGTTGCCGGCTTCGTTGCCGAAGCCGAGGTCGTTATGGCGGCGCTGATGGCGCACCTCGCCGCTGAGATAGAGCCCCTCCTGAACCTGCCAGGCGAGCGAGCCGGCCAGGGTCAGGGCGGAGGAGCGGCCCTAGGGGGAGGGGCCGGTCCAGGTCATGTCCTGCGAGGCGTTGAACGCGGCATAGAGCTTGCCGGGGACCAGCGCCTTGTCGGC
Source organism: Allobosea sp. (assembly GCF_048595345.1). Lineage (GTDB taxonomy): Bacteria > Pseudomonadota > Alphaproteobacteria > Rhizobiales > Beijerinckiaceae > Allobosea. The sequence continues at coordinate 31,470 of NZ_JBMDWH010000064.1, read as the reverse complement.
ATAGAGGCGGATGCCGGTATTGTAGGTGGTGAAGTTGGTGGCGATGCCGTCGGGATTGGTCCGGTTGACGCTGGGGTCGATGACGAGCGTCAGGCCGATGCCATGCATGTCGCGGCCCAGCAGGCGGTACTTCATTTCGACGCCCGCGCCATAGCTGGTCGCATCGGTGCTGACGCCGAGCGCGCGCCCATTGGTGACACCGCCGAGCAGATAGGGGCCGATCTCCGCGCAGGGGAAGAGGCCATAGGAGCCCTGCAGCTGCAGGCCGTGGCTGTTGAGCCGGCCGATGCGCGTGCCGTAGCCACCCGCATAGGTAAGGCTGGGGCCGAAGGAGCCGACGCTCGCCACCTCGGAGCCGGTGGTGAAGCCGAAGGCGTCGGTCGGGATGCTGTCTGTTTCCGAGCAGGCGGAGATCGTCGGCGCGGGGGCCGAAGGAGCGCCTTTGCGCGAGGGCAGATCGGCGGCGGAGGCCGCCGTGGCGGCCAGCGCGCCGGCGAGGGCGAAAGCGGCGAGGGAGGCAGAGTTCGGCGACATGGGCAGGCTCCATACGGGCGGCGGCGCATGCGCTTCGGTCGTATGCCACGCTGTCGCCGACGTTAGGTCATTATGCTTAACGCATTCTTTCCGAAAGCCGGCCCGGCACCTGGCTCTGAAACATTGTTACATGATGGCTTTCATGCAACAGCCGTCTCCCCCGGCGCGGGCAGCATGGCGAGGCGGGCGAGGGCGCGCGGTGCGATGATGCTCAGCTCCTCCACCGGCTTCCACGCCGCCGCATGCACCTCCTCCTGCTGCGCCACCAGAGGCGAGGCCGGGTCGGCGAGGAAGAGAAATTGCAGATCGTGGTGGATGTGGTCCGGCTCGCCGCGCGCCGGTTTGCCCGGCACCTCATGGCTGTCGATGGTGAAGGGCAGATCGTCGCTGCCATGCCAGGGATGCAGGCGCAGCCCCTGCACGCCGGTCTCCTCCACCGCCTCGCGCGCCGCAGAGCGGTGAAAGCTCTCGGCCTCCTCCCAATGCCCGCCGGGCTGGAGCCAGCGGCCGATGACCACATGGTCGATGAGCAGGATCTGCGTGTGGTCGGGCGACAGCACGAAGGCGCTCGTGGTGAGATGGCCGGGAAAGGTGTCGCGCTTGTCGAGCGCGTGGCCCTGTTCGATCTGCCAGCGCAGCAGCGAGAGATATTCGCGCGGCGCGGCGATCTCGGAACGGTAGCGGGCGACGGTTTCGGCGAGGCGGGTGAGGAAGGTCATGTGGCGGGCTTAACCGATTCGGCCGGGTTTGTCGGTTGGGCCGCCCTTCGGCGACCTGTTCGACCGTCAGCTCTCCGCGTCGTCCGGATGAACTCTTCGACCGGGCTGGACGTAAGTGGCTGCGACGAAGCCGATCAGGAAAGGCACATTCATGGGCAGCGCGGTCGTCATCGGGGCTTCCGGCGGGATCGGGCGGGCGTTGACGGAGCAACTCGCGGCGACGGGCCGCTTCGATGTGGTGCATGGTCTGTCACGCAAGCCCTCGACGTGGCCGGACGCAGTGCGCTGGCACCGGGCCGAGCTGACGGACGAGACGAGCCTCGCCGAAGCGGCGGGGGCCATTGCGGCCGAGGGCGAGGTTTCGCTCGTGATCGTGGCGAGCGGCCTGCTGCATGGCGAGGGTATTGCGCCCGAGAAGACGTTCAAGGCGCTCGATCCGGCCGTGATGGCGGAGGTCTTCGCGATCAACACGATCGGGCCTGCGCTCGCGGCCAAGCATTTTCTGCCCCTGCTGCCGCGGCGTGGCCGCTCGGTCTTCGCGGCGCTGTCGGCCCGCGTCGGCTCGATCGACGATAACCGGCTCGGCGGCTGGTACAGCTACCGGGCGTCCAAGGCGGCGCTGAACCAGATCATCCGCACGCTCGCGATCGAGACCCGGCGCACACGGCCGGAGGCGGTGCTGCTGGCGCTGCACCCAGGCACGGTGGCGACCGGGCTCTCCGAGCCGTTCCGCAGCGGCGAGCCGGGGCCTGGCCATTTCGACCCCGGTGACAGCGCCGCACATCTGCTGCGGGTGATCGAGGGTGCGGGGCCGGAGCAGTCCGGCGGCTTCCTCGCCTGGGACGGCAGGCCGATCCCGTTCTGAGGCGCAGGCGGCGCGGCGATGGGCCGCCGCGCCGGATTGCGATGCCTCAGCCGAGCTTGGCGTAGGCCGGCACGGTGAGGAAATCCTCGAAGCTCGGCGCCAGCGAGAGCTGCTCGAACAGCGCGATCGCCTCGGGGAAACGGCCCTTGGCATAGGCCTCGGCGCCGAGTTCGGTCTTCACCCGCTCCATCTCCTCCGGCAGGCAGCGCTTGAACAGTGCCGCGTCGGCCTTGATGCCGCCTTCGAGCTCGACGCCGTACTGAACGAACTGCCAGATCTGCGCGCGGCTGATCTCGGCGGTCGCGGCGTCCTCCATCATGTTGTAGATCGGCACCGCGCCGCGGCCGCGCAGCCAGGCTTCGAGATATTGCACGCCGACGCGGATGTTCTCGCGGAAGCCATCTTCCGTCCGCGTGCCCTGATGGACTTCCAGCAGGTCCTTCGCCGTGACGTTCACGTCCTCGCGCTTCTTGTCGAGCTGGTTGGCCTGCGGCATCAGCCGGTCGAAGACCTCCATGGCGACCGGGACGAGGTCGGGATGGGCGACCCAGGTGCCGTCATGGCCGTTGCCGGCCTCGCGCTCCTTGTCGGCCTTGACCTTGGCGAAGGCGGCGGCGTTGGCTTCCGGATTGTTCTTGACCGGGATCTGCGCCGCCATGCCGCCCATAGCAAAGGCGCCGCGACGGTGGCAGGTCTTGATCAGCAGCAGCGAATAGGCGTTCAGGAAGGCCTTGGTCATCACGACCTGCGAGCGATCGGGCAGGACATAGGCCGGGTTGCGGGCGAGCTTCTTGATGAAGGAGAAGATGTAGTCCCAGCGGCCGCAATTGAGGCCGGCCATGTGCTCGCGCAATTCGTAGAGAATCTCGTCCATCTCGAAGGCGGCGGGCAGCGTCTCGATCAGCACGGTCGCCTTGATCGTGCCGGGCTTGAGACCGAGCGCGTTCTGGGCAGCGAGAAAGACGTCGTTCCAGAGGCGCGCTTCCAGATGGCTCTCCAGCTTGGGCAGATAGAAATAGGGGCCGGAGCCCTGCGCCAGCGCCGCCTTGGCGTTGTGGAAGACATAGAGCCCGAAATCGACCAACGAGCCCGAGGCGATTTCGCCGTCGATCTCGATATGGCGCTCGGGCAGGTGCCAGCCGCGCGGGCGGATGATCAGGACGGCGGGCTTGTCCTTGAGATTGTAGTCCTTGCCGTTGTTCGGGTCGGTGAAGTCGATCCGGTTCGCCCAGCGATCCTTCAGGTTGATCTGGCCCTCGACCATGTTGGCCCAGACCGGCGAGGACGCGTCCTCGAAATCGGCCATGAAGACCTTGGCGCCGGAGTTCAGCGCGTTGACGATCATCTTGCGGTCGACGGGGCCGGTGATCTCGACGCGCCGATCCTGCAGATCGGCGGGGATCGGAGCGACGGTCCAGTCGCCCTCGCGGATATGGCGGGTTTCGGCCAGGAAGTCCGGCGTCTCGCCGGCGTCGAAGCGCTTCTGCCGCTCGGCACGCAGGGCGAGGAGCCGCTTGCGGGTTTCGTTGAAGCGGCGATGCAGATCGGCGACGAAGGCGAGGGCATCGCGCGTCAGCACCTCGTCGAAACGGGGCTGGACGGCGCCGGTGATGGTCACGCCGGCAGGCAGGTCGAGGGTCGGCTGGGCGGTCATCGAATGGTCCTCCATGAGCTGGCCGAAGTCTGGCGCAATCGGCTCTCTCTGAAAATCGACATTATCGGCCATCACTTGTGCCGATTTTGAAAATATCTCCGGGCGAGTTTCGAAGCCGGTGCGGGCTTCGGCTGCCGTGCCGACGCGATTGCGAACGAAAAAGCCGAAAATTCGAGCGAAAATCCGAGATAGGCGCGGCTTTCGCGGATTGGTTTCAGGAATTCGTAAACCGGCGGGGCCAGCGTCGGGGGCCGATGAGGGTCGGTTTCGCGTCAAGGTCTCGCGACATGTGTGACAATGGTTTCCTCGCCCGTCTGGCGGCGCGCTTCCGCGCCGACCAGGGCGGCAATGTGCTGATGCTTTTCGGGCTCGCGCTGGTGCCGATGCTGGGCGTCGTCGGCGTCGCGGTCGATTACTCGCGCGCGAGCCGCGTGAAGCAGACCCTCTCCACTGCGATCGATGCCGCCGCGCTGATGGCCGCGCGCGACGCGCAGAAACTCACCGATTCCCAGCTGACCGACCGCGTCAACGAGTGGCTGAAGGCCAATCTGCCGCCGGACGCCAAGGACCAGTTCACCGGCGCGACGGTCGCCATCAACCGCACCGCCAAGACGGTCAGCATTGTCGCCAATGGCGCGGTGCCTACCACCATCGCGCAGATTCTCGGCACCAGTGCGCTGGAGGTGTCGACGTCGAGCCAGTCGACTTGGGGGACGAATTCGATCGAGCTCGCGCTCGTGCTCGATAACACCGGGTCGATGGCGCAGAACGGCAAGATGACCGCGCTGAAGGCGGCGGCCAAGGACCTCGTGCAGATCATGAAGGACGCCAGCCAGGAGCCGGACCAGATCCGTATCTCGGTCGTGCCCTTTTCGACCCGCGTGATCCTCGATACCGCCTTGAAGGATGCTCCCTGGCTGCGCTGGGACCAGAAGAGCTGCAGCAAGAACTGGCCGTACACCTGCACCACCATCAGCAAATCGACCTGGCAGGGCTGCGTGACCGATCGCGACCAGTCCTATGACGTCTCCGATGCCACGCCGTCCGGCGCGAATTCGACACTCTATCCGGCCGATTTCTGCGACACGTACTCGCCCGCCTCGCAAGCGAAGGTGATGGGCCTGACCAGCGATTGGACGGCGCTGAACGCCCAGATCGACACCATGCAGCCCACCGGCGCGACGAACATCACCATCGGCGCGGTCTGGGGCATGGCGACCTTGAGCCCGGGCGAGCCCTTCACCGGCGCCAAGCCCGCCAATACGCCGCGCCTCAACAAATACATGATCCTGCTGACCGACGGGGACAACACCAAGAATCGCTGGGACGGCAACGGCTCGGCCCTCAGCACGGCGGTGGACGACCGCACAAAGCTCGCCTGCACCAACATCAAGTCCAACGGGGTGCTGGTCTACACGATCCGCGTGATGGACGGGAACGCGGCGCTGCTGCGCAACTGCGCCTCCGCGCCGGGCATGTATTACGAGGTTTCATCCGCCTCGCAGCTCAGCCCGGTGTTCAAGGCGATCGCCGCAGAGATCAGCCAGGTCCGGCTGACGCAATAGGGCCGGCCGGCGGCGCGATGCCGGAGAGGGCGGCGAAGCGGGCCAGAAACAGGGCCTGCGCCGCCTCGGTATCGAGCGGGTCGAGCCAGGCCAGCACCTCCGCCGGCAGCGCCTTCGGCCTGCCGAAATAGACCAGCGCCTCCTCGCGGGCGAAGCCGGCGAGCCGCGTGGCCTCGAAGAAGGCGGCGATGGTGTCGGCCTCCTTGGTCTTCTTCTTCAGCGGCGCCGGCGTCTGCGGCGGCAGGCCGAAGCGCAGATGAATGGCGCCGAGCAGCCGGTTCTCGACATCCTTGTAGGCGTCGCCCATCACCAGCTTGAAGGGCGAGATCATGTCGCCGATGACATATTCGGGCGCGTCGTGAAGCAGGGCCATCAGGCGCCAGCCATCGCTCCAATCCGGGTGAAGGTGGCTCGCGATCGCCTCCACCAGCAGCGAATGCTGGGCGACCGAGAAGGAATGGGCGCCATGGGTCTGGCCGTTCCAGCGGGCGACCCGGGCGAGCCCATGGGCGATGTCCTCGATCTCGATGTCGAGCGGGGAGGGGTCCAGCAGATCGAGCCGGCGGCCCGACAACATGCGCTGCCAGGCGCGGGGCTGGGCGGGGGTACGTGCCATCAGGCGACGGAGCGGCTGTCGCGTGCCATCGCCGCGCATTCCTCATGGCGAAAGCAGCCGGTGAGGTGGTCGTTCACCAGCCCGCAGGCTTCCATGAAGGCGTAGACGATGGTCGGCCCGCAGAAGGTGAAGCCGGCCTTCTTCAGGTCCTTCGACATCGCTTCCGAGATGGCGGTCTGCGTCGGCACTTCGCCCTGGGTGCGGAACCGGTTCTGCAGCACGCGGCCGTCGAGATGCTTCCAGAGAAAATCCGCGAAGGGCTCGCGCTCGCTGATCCGCAGATAGGCCTGCGCACTCTTGATCGTGCCTTCGATCTTGCCGCGATGACGGATGACGCCGGGATCGGCAAGAAGGCGCTGGACATCCACCTCGCCGAAGCGTGCGACTGTCTCGGGATCGAAGCCGGCAAAGCCCGCGCGGAAGGCGTCGCGCTTCTTCAGGATCGTGATCCAGGACAGCCCGGCCTGGAAACCGTCGAGAATGAGCTTTTCCCACAGGGCGCGGGAATCATATTCCGGCACGCCCCATTCGGTATCGTGATAGGCCAGATAAAGCGGATCGACGCCCGGCCAGCGGCAGCGGAACTTGCCATCCGGTCCAGCGATGGCGATGCGCTCTTCCGTTTGGGCGGGTGGGCTCATGCGGCCGCTCCGAAATCCGGCTCGCCGGGATAGGGGAAGCGGATGAAGCCCGGCTTTTCCGCAAGACGGAAGGCCAGGCCGCCGCCGAGCGGGGTTTCCCCGGCAGCCAGCGCATCTGCCAGCCGGTCGAGGCGCAGCAGGGCGAGCGCCTTGTCGTCGGCGGTCGAGCCGATCGTGCCGAGCGGCTTGCCGACGCCGGTCGCAGGGGCACCGGTCTCGGTGGCGATGCCGCCCTCGAAGACAACCGGGACGATGCGGGTGCGGGCGGTGCCGCGATGCTGCATGCGGGAGACGACCTCCTGCCCGATATAGCAGCCCTTCCTGAAGGAGACGCCGCCGAGCTGATCGAGCAGCGCCTCGTGGGGAAAGGTGTCGCCATAGGGGAAGTCGCGCCCGCCGGCGGGGACGCCGAGGCCGACGCGCCGGGCGTGCCAGGCTTCCGGCACGGCATCGACGAGGTCGTCCGCCCCGGCCGCATCGACGATCGCACGCTGGCCGAGCGCCGACAGGCGCGGATCGGTATAGACCACGCCCACTTCGGCCGGCAGCGGTGCGCCATCGGCCGAGGCGAGCACGGCGCTGCGCTCGGTCAGATCCTCGAGCGTCACCTTGGCGCGCAGCTTGTAGAGTTTCAGCCGTTTCATCAGATCGGAGGTCTGGAGCAGGGGCGTGTCGAGCAGGAAGCCGCCGCCATCCCGGTCGGACAGCGCGACGATCAGGAAATCGCAGATGATCTTGCCTTGCGGCGTCAGCAGCGCGCCATAGCCGGCCTGTTCCAGCGTGACGGCATCCATGTCGTTGGTGACGAGGTTCTGCAGGAAGTCGCGCGCCTCCTCGCCGCCGATGCGGATGACGCCGCGATCGATCAACCTCGTGACGGACATGGGCTCTCGACTCCTGATGCCGCCGTCATGGCGAGGAGCGTGGGGACGAAGACATGCAGGAGCCTGCCCGGGATGGTGGAGGCCGGTCTCCTGGATGTGTTCGCTGCGCTCGCAAGGACGGCGAAATGATCTGGCCGATAGGTAGGCGGCTTCGGCTGCGTTCTCAACTCGCCTCGGCGCCCCGTTTGGGGTAACTCGCTCCATCCGCCTTTTCAGCCGCGCCGTCGTCCCGGACGCAGCGAAGCGGAGATCCGGGATCCATGCCTGAACCGTTCCGGCATGGATCCCGGATCGGCGCGGCTTTCGCCGCTTGTCCGGGATGACGGCGTGGGGCTCTGCATGACCAGGAGACCCGCCATGCCGCAAACCTACGACGTCATCCTCAAGGGCGGCACGGTGGTGAACCAGGACGGGCGCGTGCAGCGCGATGTCGGCATCACCGGCGGCAGGATCATGGCGCTGGGCGATCTCTCCATGGCCTCGGCCGGGGAGGTGGTGGACTGCACCGGTCTCCACATCCTGCCCGGCGTCATCGACAGCCAGGTTCATTTCCGCGAGCCGGGGCTCGACCATAAGGAAGACCTCGAAACCGGCTCGCGCGCCGCGGCGCTGGGCGGCGTGACCTGCGTCTTCGAGATGCCGAACACCATCCCGCAGACGACGACTCCGGAGGCACTGGCCGACAAGGTCAAGCGGGGCCGTCACCGCATGCATTGCGACTTCGCCTTCTGGGTCGGCGGCACGCATGAGAATGCGGGCGATGTGGCGGAGTTGGAGCGGCTGCCGGGCGCGGCCGGCATCAAGGTGTTCATGGGCTCCTCGACCGGCGATCTGCTGGTGGAGGATGACAAAGGCGTCGCCGAGATCCTGAAGCGTACACGCCGCCGCGCGGCCTTCCACTCCGAAGACGAGATGATGCTGCGCGAGCGCATGAGTTTCCGCGTGGAGGGGGATCCGTCGAGCCATCCGGTCTGGCGCTCGCCCGAGGTGGCGCTGACCTGCACGAAGCGGCTGGTGCGCATCGCGCGCGAGACTGGCGCGCGCGTCCATATCCTGCACATCTCCACCGGTGAGGAGATGGAGTTCCTCAAGGATCACAAGGATGTCGCGACCGTCGAGGTGCTGCCCAACCATCTGACGCTGGTCGCGCCGGACTGCTATGAGCGGCTTGGTACCTATGCCCAGATGAACCCGCCGATCCGCGACGACAGCCACCGGCAGCGCATCTGGTGGGGCGTGGAGCAGGGTATCGTCGACGTGCTCGGCTCCGACCATGCGCCGCACACCCATGAGGAAAAGCACCATGCCTATCCGGCGAGCCATTCCGGCATGCCGGGTGTGCAGACGCTGGTGCCGGTGATGCTCGACCATGTGAATGCCGGCCGGCTTTCGCTGGAGCGCTTCGTCGATCTCTCCAGCGCCGGGCCGCAGCGCATCTTCGGGCTGGAGGGCAAGGGCCGGATCGCCGTCGGCTACGACGCTGATTTTACCATCGTCGATCTCAAGCGCCGCCACACCATCACGAATGACTGGATCGCCTCGCGCTGCGGCTGGACGCCCTATGACGGCGTCACCGTGACCGGCTGGCCGGTCGGCACCTTTGTGCGCGGCCTCAAGGTGATGTGGGAAGGCGAGTTGACCACCCCGTCGCAGGGCGAACCGGCGCGCTTCCTGGAGGCGCTGCCGCGGGGCTGAGCCGAAAGGGGCCAGCTTGCCAATCGCTGGAAGCCGAGCGCGTCATTCCGGGGCTGTGAAAAAGCGGCTCCGGGACTCGTCGCAGAGGCTCGCGCTTTCGACGGATCGCTGCGCGAGGACGGGCTAAAGGGACTTCGGGTCCAACCCTGCGGATTTCAGTGCCGCGTGCCGCTGGTGAACGCGCCGCAGCGCACCTTTTCCGGCAGGGCTTCGGTGAAGACGGCCGTCGCCTCTTCGCCATAGGTCTCGACCAGCGTGCGTAGCGCCGCGAACAGGGCGGCGTGGGCGAGGGCGTCGGAATCGAGACCGTCTTGCTGACCTTCGGCGAAGGCATCCTCGACATAGCCATAGGCCACGCGGCGAGCGTCGCCGATGTCCTCGGCGAGATTCGGGTCGAGCATCGCGTCGTCTGGCTGGATCGGCATCGAAACCTGTCTCTGCGGCCTTCTGTCTGATGCGAAACGCGCCGGAACTGATCCGGATCGCGACGCTTCGGTGACATCGGAAAGCTTAGGACGTGCCAGGCCGGCACGCCAGCGCGGTGTTTAAGAAAGGTTAACGCAGCCGGCCAAATGCGGTTCAATCGTGCAGTCGGGCCACAGCTGTTGCCTATCCGCCATAGCGGCCGGCAAGCGCCTTCGCCAATTGGTCGCCCTGCACGGCCAGCCGGGCCGCCGCTTCCCGGCTGCCCTCCGAGCACTGGCGGTGCAAGGGGGCATAGGCCTTGAAGCCGCGATTATAGGCCGCTGTCAGACGGTTCCGGCGCTGGGCCGTCCGCCCTTCCGCCTCCACCAGCGCCGTCATCCGCTCGCTCCAGGCGCGCGCATCGGGAGCGCCGCAGAGCGTGCGCAGATAGGCGAGGGAGCCGATGACCTCGGCCAGCTGCAGCAATTGCGGCTCATAGGCCGGGCCTTCCGGCTCAGGCGCAGGGGCCTCGACCGGCTTCGGGGCCGGGACCGGTTTCGGTTGAGCCGCCGCCGCCAAGGGCGCGATCAGGGCGAGCGCCGCAAGGAGGCGAAGGCCTACGGTCACGGGGCAGCCGCTCCGCTGAAAAGTCCATGCGCCCGGCGCAGCACGTCGCCGAGCTCGCGCGTGGTGGCAAGGCCACCCAGCTTCAGCGGATCGGCCCACATCACGGCACCCGCCTCCGGGCCGGGTTTCGGCTCGCCGGAGAGCCACTGGCCGACGAAGGAGGCGACAACGAAGTGATGCGTCACCGCACCCGACGGATCGCGCCCGAAGATCTCGACATGGCGGTTGAAGGCAAGGATGCGAGCGTTCACGCCGACCTCTTCCTTCAGCTCGCGCAGCGCCGCTTCCTCAAGCGTCTCGCCGGCCTCAACCTTGCCGCCGGGCAGAGACCAGAGCTGGTCGGCCGGCGGCTTGGTGCGCGTCGCCAGCAGGACCTTGCCGTCCCGGAAGACGGCGATGGAGGCCGCCAGAACGGGCCTGGCCGCGGCCTTGCCCGCCGCGGGAAAGCGGATGATCTGGCCGCCGCCGGCGCTCATCTTGCTCGCGCGCCGCTCAAACGTGCTGCCCGCCATTGATGTGCAGCTCCGAGCCGGTGACGTAGCTCGAGGCGTCGGTGCAGAGGAAGTAGATCGCCTTGGCGACCTCGTCGGTCTTGCCAAGCCGCCCCAGTGGCAAGGTGGCGACGATCTTCTCCGTGCCCGGCGAGAGGATCGCGGTGTCGATTTCGCCGGGCGAGATCGCGTTGACGCGAATGCCGAACGGGCCGAAATCGGCGGCCATCTCGCGGGTCAGGCTCGCCAGCGCCGCCTTGGAGGTGGCGTAGGCCGCGCCGGCGAAGGGATGGACCCGCGAGCCCGCGATCGAGGTGACGTTGACGATCGCGCCCTTGGCCGCGGTGAGCTCGTCAAGCAGGCCGCGCGCCAGCATGATCGGCGCGAAGAAATTGACCTGGAACACCTTGTGCCAGTCGTTGAAGGAGGTGGTCGCCGCGCCCAGTCGGCCGCCGTCGCGCCCCTTGGGCGAGATGCCGGCATTGTTGACCAGCGCATGCAGCTTGCCACCCTCGACCTGCAGCCGCTTCTTGATCTCGGCGATGCCGCGCATCGTGTCCTCCGGATCGCCGAGATCGATCTGGACATGATCGTCGGCGCCCGAGGGCCATGGGCATTTGTCCGAGAAGGCCTGGCGCGAGCAGGACAGGATGCGCCAGCCTGCCATGGCGAACTGCATCACCGTCGCATGGCCGATGCCGCGGCTGGCGCCGGTCAGCAGCATGACCGGGCGCTGGCCGGGCTCCGTCTTGGGGAAATCGAACTTGGGCATCGCCATGGGTTGAGTGTTCCCTCAAGGATAGAAGCGGGTTTTCGTCCAGGCGGCATCCGCCGAATCGCGGCGGAACACGACACGATCATGCAGGCGGAAGGCGCCGTCCTTCCAGAATTCGATCTGAACCGGCGTGATGCGGAAACCGCACCAATAGGGCGGGCGCGGGATCTCGCCCACGCCGAATTTCAGCGCATAGCTCGCCACGGCCTTTTCGAGCGCGAAGCGGCTTTCCAGTGGTCGCGACTGCTGCGAGGCCCAGGCGCCGATGCGACTGTCGCGCGGGCGGGACTGGAAATAGGCGTCCGATTCGGCCTCGCTCACCAGCGCGACCGTGCCGCGGATGCGCACCTGGCGTCGCAGGCTCTTCCAGTGGAACAGCAGCGCGGCCTTGGGCTGGCCGAGCAGTTCGCGCCCCTTCTGGCTTTCCGTGTTGGTATAGAACACGAACCCGTCCGGGCCATGGCCCTTGAGGAGCACCATGCGGCTGTTCGGCAGCCCGTCGGCGTCGACCGTCGAGAGCGCCATGCCGTTGGGGTCGTTGGGCTCGGACCTGGTCGCTTCGTCGAGCCAGTCCTGAAACAGCGCGAAAGGCTCTTCGGCTTGCGTAAAGTCACCGCTCGTTAACCGTTCCACGTTCTATTCCTTTGGAGGGACAAGGGGCAGGGCGAGCGGGTGGTGATCCGGGTCTGGACGGCTGGGTTATATAGGGCAGTGCGAGGGGGGCGCCAAAGCCTTCCTGCGCGCGTGCCGGCCATGCGCCCACATGCCGCGCTGCTCGCCGCGCTCATCGGCCTGTCGGCCGCCGGCTGCTCCGTCTCGTTCCCGATCATCGGGCTCTCCGGCAAGAGCGAGGACGAGGTTGCGACGACAGCCTCGCTGCCTGCGCGCGGACCGCAGAAATCGGTCGGGCTGGCGGCGATGACGAGCGAACTCGGCCCGGAGGATCTGCGCCGCGCCGATGGTGCGATGGGGCTCGCGCTCGATCCCCAGGGCAATGGCGCCGCCGTCTCCTGGGACAATCCGCAAAGCGGGATCAAGGGCTCCTTCGTGCCGGTCGGCGGGCCGTTCCTGCGCTCGGACGAGATCTGCCGCGCCTTCGTCGCGCATGTGCAGACCCAGACCAAGCCGCTGAAGCTCCAGGGCACCGCCTGCCGCCCTTCCGGCGGCGACTGGGCGGTGAAGGATATGGACGCCTGGAAGGGCCTCGGCTGACGCCCATTCTGTAAATCCGTGAAGGCCGGCTGCGACGACGGCCTTGCTGCGCTTCGGTGCTCACGGACCGATGTCCGCTCCGCTCCGATGCTCGCAAGACCACCGTCTCGCTTCGCCTTGACGAATTTCCAGAACGGGCGTTCCGCGCTTGTTCGATCTGGGCAAAATCAGGTGTTGCGTTGCGGCCACACCGTCCCCAGATAGGATGCGAACGGATGGTCGGAAGCGCGACCGTCCCGATATCGTATGGAAACGAGGTTCTTTCGGATGCGCGACCCATATCAGGTCCTGGGCGTCGCCCGCGGCGCCAACGATGCCGACATCAAGAAGGCCTTTCGCAAGCGCGCTAAGGAGTTGCATCCCGACGCCAACCGCGACGACCCCAAGGCGCAGGACCGCTTCTCCGAACTGAACTCCGCCTATGAGATTCTGGGCGACGAGACCAAGCGCAAACAGTTCGACCGCGGCGAGATCGACGCCGAGGGCAAGCCGCGCTTCCAGGGCTTCGAAGGCATGGGGGGCATGGGCGGCCGGGGCGGGCGCGCCGGCGGCTTCGAGTTCAATTTCGGCCAGGGCGGCGGTTCGCCCTTCGGGCGTGCCGGCGGCGGCGAGGCGGGCTTCGACCCCTCCGACATCTTCTCCTCGCTGTTCGGGGAGCAGGCGCGGCGCCAGCGCGGCCGGCCCGAGCCGCAGAAGCCGGCCGAGCAGAGCTTCACGCTGGAGGTGACGCTCGCCGAGGCAGCGGGCGGGGCGACGCGGCGCGTCAAGCTGCCGGGCGGCCGCGAGGTCGAGGTCACCATTCCCGAGGGCGTCGGCGACGGCAAGGTCATGCGCCTGCGCGGACTCGGTCAGCCCGATCCCTTCTCTGGCGAGAGCGGCGACGTGCTGATGACGATCAAGGTCAAGGCCGATCCGCGCTTCACCGTCGACGGCAAGGATTTGCGCACGCGCGTGGCGGTGCCGCTGGCGCGGGCGGTGCTGGGCGGGCCGCTCCATGTGCCGACGCTGACCGGCGCGGTCGAGATGACGATTCCGCCGCTCACCGGCACGACCAAGCAGTTCCGCCTGCGCGGCAAGGGGCTGAAGGGCGAGAAGGGCGCGGTGGGGGATCTCTTCGTCGCGATCGACATCGAGATGCCGGCCAGCGATGCCGAGCTGACGGCGCTGATGAAGACGCGCGCCGAATCCTGAACCCGCCGCTTCGCCGCGCGGCGAGCCCATGACGCAACCGTGGAGACCTCTTTCGAAAGCGGTTCCCGTTTTCCCGCGTCTGTTCTAAGACACCCCCTCAATCGTTGTTCCGCGGGTTCCCCATGGCTGATTCCTCCGTTCCTTCGCCGACTGCCAACCTCCTCAAGGGCAAGCGCGGGCTCGTGATGGGCGTCGCCAACAACCGGTCCATTGCCTGGGGCATCGCCAAGGCGGCGGCGGATGCGGGGGCGGAGTTGGCTTTCACCTATCAGGGCGACGCGCTCAAGAAGCGCGTCGAGCCTCTGGCCAAGCAGCTCGGCGGTCATCTCGTCGGGCATTGCGACGTCACCGATGCTGCGACGATCGACGCCGTCTTCGCCGAAGTCGAAAAGCTCTGGGGCAAGCTGGATTTCGTCGTCCACTGCATCGCCTTCTCCGACAAGGACGAGTTGACCGGGCGCTATGTCGATACGACCGAGGCGAATTTCACCAAGTCGCTGCTGATCTCGGCCTATTCCTTCACGGCGGTCGCACAGCGGGCCGAGAAGCTGATGAGCGATGGCGGCTCGCTGCTGACGCTGACCTATTACGGCGCCGAGAAATGGATGCCGCATTACAACGTCATGGGCGTGGCGAAGGCTGCGCTGGAGACCAGCGTTCAGTACCTCGCCGCCGATCTCGGCCCCGACAAGATCCGCGTCAACGCCATTTCGGCCGGGCCGATCAAGACGCTGGCCGCCTCGGGCATCGGCGATTTCCGCTACATCCTGAAGTGGAACGAATACAACTCGCCGCTGCGCCGGACGGTGACGATCGAGGAGGTCGGCGAGACGGCCGTGTTCCTCGTCTCCGATATGTCCCGCGGCATCACCGGCGAGGTGCTCCATGTCGATGCCGGGTACCATGTCGTCGGCATGAAGGTGCCGACTGCGCCGGACATCACGCTCGACAAGGGCGAGTGATCAGGCGGCTAGCAACGCACCGACGCGTGCCGTCGCTTCGGTGTCGAGCCTGACGCCCTCGTCTGCGAGCGCGGCCATGTGCTGCGCCACGCTTCGCTCTCCAATGACCCGGTCCCTGTCGATCTCGGCCAGCGGCGCCAGCACGAAAGCGCGCTCGGCGATGCGCGGATGCGGGATCTGCAGGCCATCCCGATCGATGGCGCCCTGTCCGTAGAACAGGATGTCGATGTCGAGCGTGCGCGGGCCCCAGCGCTCGCGGCGCTCGCGCTTGGCCTCCCGCTCCAGGGATTGGCAAAAAGCGAGCAAATCCTCGGGCGACAGGGTGGTCTCGATCGCCGCCGCCATGTTCAGGAACTCGGGCTGGTCGGTCTTGCCCCAGGGCGCCGTGCGCCAGACCGAGGAGAGGCGGCCCAGCGTCACCTGGGGATGCGCGCGCAGGCTGCGCAATGCGCCGGCGAAGGCTTCGACGGGGTCCCCGAGATTGCCGCCGAAGGCGAGCACAGCCTCAGTCGCCACGGGCAAAGCTCATGCGGATGCCCGTGGCGCCGAGGATGGCCGGAATAGGCGGCGCCGGTTTGCGCAGGCTGATCGCGATGCGCGTGACCGCCGGGAAGGCGACGAACAGCGTATCGGCCACGGCCTTGGCCGCTGCTTCAAGCAACTGGAAGCGGCGGCCCGTGAAGGCCTCGCTGACGATGGCGACGGCGCGGCCTTAATCGACCGTGTCCGCGAGGTCGTCGCTGAGGGCGGCGCGGCGCAGATCGGCGTCGAGAACGAGGTCGATCAGGAAGCGCTGCCCGAGGCGTTCCTCTTCGGCGAAGACGCCGTGATAGGCGTAGATGTCGAGATTTTCGATGAGGATCTGGCCGGTTTCGCTCATCAGAACACCTGTGTCTCGTCGGCAATGGCGCGCCAGACCTTCAGCGCATCGACATGCGGCGCCACATCATGGGCGCGGATGATGGCCGCGCCACGGCTCGCGCCGTAGAGGTGAGCCGACAGGCTCGCCGCCAGGCGCTCCGCCGGCACGGCCCGGCCGGTGACCTTGCCGAGCGTCGATTTGCGGGAGGCCCCGAGCAAGATGGGGCAGCCGAGCACGGCGAGCCGGCCGAGCCGGTCGATCAAATCGAGATTCTGGCGTGGCGTCTTGCCGAAGCCGATGCCGGGATCGACCACGATCTGCCCGTCCGGCACCCCCGCGGCGCGGGCGATCGCGATCGAGCGCTCGAGGAAGCGGAGCACCTCGTCGACAATGTCGAGCGAAGCGTCGATGGCGTCACGATTATGCATCAGGATGATCGGCGCCCCGGCCTGCGCCGCCACCGCGGCGATGCGCGGATCGCGCTGGGCGCCCCAGACATCGTTGACGATGCCGGCTCCGGTGGAGAGCGCCGCCTCGGCAACCTCGGATTTCCAGCTGTCGATCGAGATCGGGACGTCGCTCTTCGCCTGCAGCCCCGCGATCACCGGCAGAACGCGCGCGCGTTCCGTATCGGCATCGATCAGCGCGTGACCGGGCCTGGTGGATTCGCCGCCGATATCGACGATGCCGGCGCCCTCCGCCGCGAGCCCCAGGCCATGCGCCACGGCGGTCTGCCCATCGGCGAGCAGACCGCCATCGGAGAACGAGTCCGGCGTGACATTGACGATGCCCATCACGAGCGGCGGATCGAGCGGCAGGATGCGGCCGTCGGGCAGTGTGAGGGCAGGGGGCATCGAGGACGTCTTGTCGTTCAAGGGGAGCGCGCCGCTGCTTCTAGCCGAAAGCGTTGCCGATCGGCCACCCGGTCGCGCCGAATGCGCGCCGTGCCGTCAGGGCTTTTGACGCCGGGGGCGCCGATGTGCAGAACCGGGGCATGCTTGCGCTCACGCTTCCGCACCGGCTGATCCTCGTCCGCCATGGCGAGACCGACTGGAATCGCGAGGGCCGGCTTCAGGGCGGGCAGGACATTCCGCTGAACGAGCTCGGCCGGCAGCAGGCGGCGGAGGCGGCGGGGCGGCTGAAGGCGCTGGCGCCCGACTTCGCCGGGCTGGATTATCTCTGCTCGCCGATGCAGCGGGCGCGCGAGACCATGGACATCCTGCGCCGCGAACTCGCCCAGCCGGCCGGCGGCTATCGCTTCGACGAGCGGCTGAAGGAGCTGACCTTCGGCAGCTGGGAAGGCTTCACCTGGCGCGACATCCGCAAGGCGGAGCGCGAGCAGGCAGGCCTGCGCGAGCGCGACAAATGGGGTTTCGTGCCGCCGGGCGGCGAAAGCTACCGCATGCTGGCCGAGCGGGTGCGGCCGGTGCTCGAAGGGCTCGGCCGCGAGACCGTGATCGTCAGCCATGGCGGCGTCGCGCGCGCCGTGCTGGCGCTGGTCGGGGCCGTGTCTCCCCAAAAGGCCTCGATGGTCGAGATCTGGCAGGGAAAGCTCCTCGTCGTCGAGGGCGGGAAGGCCGAATGGATGTGAGACGGCGGCTTCGCCGTATTCATGCCGGGTTCACGGGCAATAGGCCAGTGCACGATGCCGGCCGGGTCGTCGCGGCGGTCGATCGCCCGGCATGGCAGGAGGTCGATCGGGCATCGCGTCCCGATGCGACGCTAGCGGTTCTTTTAGAGGGTGCGTGCCAGGAACAGGCGGCGCCCGCGGACTGTTGTCTGCGGGGGACACCAGCGGGTCCGGGGCGCAGCGGGGCACGATGAACGATATGACCAAGCCGTCGGCGGCGGCTGATGCTTCCGTCGTCCATCCTCTGGGTATGCTCGCAGGCGAAAAGCGCCCTGATCTCGTTCGCGACGAGGTTCTCGCGGAGATCTTCGCGACCAGCGCCGAGACGCGGCCAGACCATGCGGCGCTCGTCGCGCCCGGCCGGTCGCTGAGCTATGCGCAGGTCTGGGCCGAGGCGGGTCGCCAGGCGCGCGGGCTGCAGCTCGCCGGCGTCGGGCCGGGCGACATGGTCGGACTGTGGATGCCTCGCGGCATCGATCTGCTCGTGGCGCAGATTGCCATCACGCGCGCGGGTGCGGCCTGGGTGCCTTTCGACGCCGAGGCGCCGGTCGAGCGTATCGCGACCTGCCTCGCCGATGCGGCGGCCAAAGGCATCGTCACGTCAGCCGATTGGGTTTCGCGGGCCGAGGGCACCGAGCGCACGGTCTGGACGCCGGCGGGTCTGGCGGCGGGCTTTGACGGCACCGAGCCGGCTGCGCGCGCGGCAGGGCTGACCAAGGACCATCCGGCCTATCTGATCTACACCTCCGGCTCGACGGGCACGCCGAAGGCGATCGTCATCAGCCACCGCAACATCTGCCATTTCCTGCGGTCCGGAAACGCCTTCTACGGCATCGGTGCAGACGACATCGTCTTCCAGGGCGCGTCCGTCGCCTTCGATCTGTCGATGGAGGAGATCTGGACGCCTTATCTCGTCGGCGCGACGCTGTTCGTCGCCTCGCCCGAAATGATGGGCGATGCCGAGAAGCTGCCGGCGATCCTGACCGAGGCGGGCGTCACCGTGATCGACACCGTGCCGACGCTGCTCGGCATCCTGCCGTCCGACGTGCCCTCGCTGAAGCTGATCCTGCTCGGCGGCGAGGCGCTGCCGCCCGCCATCGTGCAGAAATGGTCGCGACCGGGCCGGCGCATCCTGAACACCTATGGCCCGACAGAGGCGACCGTGGTCGCGACGGCGGCCGAGGTGGTGCCGGGCGAAGTGGTGACGATCGGCAAGCCGATCCCGAACTACACGGCCTATGTCGTGGGCGAGGATCTGCGGCTCGTGCAGCCGGGCGAGCAGGGCGAATTGCTGATTGGCGGCCCGGGCGTCGCCAAGGGCTATCACGGCCGCCCGGAGCTAACGGCCGAGAAATTCATCGCCAACCCGTTCGGTAGCGTGGCGGGCGGGGACGATCCTATCCTCTACCGCTCGGGCGACGCGGTCAGCCTCGATGCCGCCGGCAACATCGTCTTCCATGGCCGCATCGACGACCAGATCAAGATCCGGGGCTTCCGCGTGGAACTCGGCGAGATCGAATCGAAGCTCGCCGACGAGCCGGGCGTCGCCCAGGCGGCGGTGGTGCTGCGCTCTGATGACGGCATCGAGCGGCTCGTCGCCTTCCTCGTGCCGGAGCCCGGCGTCGGCGTCGACGGGCCGGCGCTGCGCGTCTCTCTGCGCGACAAGCTGCCGCCCTATATGGTTCCGGCGCATTTCGAGGCGGTCGGCTCGCTGCCGCGCATGGTGTCCGGCAAGGTCGACCGCAAGATGCTGAAGGCGGCGCCGCTGACGGCGCCGAGCTCCGACGGCGAGCAGGAGCCGCCGCGCAACGCCACCGAGGCCGCTCTGCTGGAGGCGGCCAAGCGCGTGCTGGGCGCGTCCAGCCTGCCGCTGGAAGCCGATTTCTTCATGGATCTCGGCGGCCATTCGCTGTTGGCGGCGCGCTTCATCTCGATCGTGCGTGAAACTCCCGCCTATGCCGGCATCACGCTGCAGGATGTCTATGGCGCGCGTACGCTGCGGGCGATGGCCGCATTGCTGGACGAGCGAGGGGCTGCCGCGGCCGAGGATCTGTCCTTCACGCCGCCGCCCTTCATGCGCCGCTTCCTATGCGGCCTCGCCCAGGCGGTGGCGCTGCCGGTGATCATCGGCCTGTCGACGGCGCAGTGGCTCGGCGTGTTCGTGACCTATATGATCATGTCGGGCGAGGATCTCTCGCTCGGCGGCCAGATCGCGGCGCTGCTCGGCGTTTATGTGCTGATCATCCTCGCCACCGGCTTCATCGCTATCGCCCTGAAGTGGATCGTGCTGGGGCGCACGAAGCCCGGCGTCTATCCGCTCTGGGGCGTCTATTATTTCCGCTGGTGGTTCGCGGCGCGCGTCGCCGGCCTCGTCCATATCAAATGGCTGCAGGGCACGCCGGTGATGCGGTTCTACTGGCGCCTGCTCGGCGCCAAGGTGGGGCGCGACGTCATTCTCTCCGATTACGAGGCCGGCGCGATCGACCTCATCGAGATCGGCGACGGAGCGAGCTTCGGCACCAAGACGACCTTCGCCAATGGCGAGGCGATCGGCGACAAGCTCGTTCTCGGCCGCATCAGCATCGGCAAGGACGTGTCGGCCGGCGCCTCGGTGGTATTCGGCCATGGCTCGGTGATCGGCGACAATGCCGAGATCGGCGATCTGACCTCGATCGCGCCGGGCACCCATGTCGGAGAGGCCGAGATCTGGGACGGCTCGCCCGGCCGCAAGATCGGCACCGTCGATCTCGCCACGCTGCCGGCGCGCGCCGAGGCTTCGGCCGGCCGCAGGGCGCTGCTTACCGCCTATTATGTGCTGGCGCTGATCGTGCTGCCGCCGGTGAGCCTGCTGCCGATCTTCCCGGCCTTCTGGCTGTTCGACAAGATCGACAACTGGATCGCGACCTGGACCGATCTGAGCTATCTCTGGTTCCTGCCGATCCTGACCTGGCCGACCGCGATCGGGCTCATCGCCTTCACGGTCATCCTGATGGCGGGGCTGCGTTGGGCGATCCTGCCGCGCGTCACCACCGGCTCGTATTCGATCCATTCGGGCTTCTATGCCCGCAAATGGACCGTGTCGCTGGCGACCGAGGTGACGCTGGAGACGCTCTCCTCGCTGTTCGCGACCATCTATATGCGGGCCTGGTACCGGCTGATGGGCGCGCGCATCGGGCGCGGGGCCGAGATCTCGACCAACCTCTCCGGGCGCTATGACGTGACCGGCATCGGAGCGGGCAACTTCATCGCCGACGAGGTCGTGTTCGGCGATGAGGAGATGCGCCGCGGCTATATGCGGCTCGACCAGACGCGCACGGGCGAGCAGGTCTTCATCGGCAACGACGCGGTGGTGCCGCCGGGCTCGGTCATTCCCGACCGGGTGCTGATCGGCATCAAGTCCAAGCCGCCGGCCAATGACCGGATGCAGCCGGGCGACACCTGGTTCGGCTCGCCGCCGATCAAGCTGCCGACGCGCCAGAAGGTCGATCTCGGGGCCGACTGGACCTACAAGCCCTCCATGCTGAAGCAGGTCGGGCGCGGCATCTTCGAGGCGCTGCACACCTCCTTCCCCTCGATGCTGTTCATCACCTTCGGCACCATCGCCGTCGATCTCGTGCTGCAGCAGCGGATCAACGAGGGGGATTGGCTCGGCCTCGTTCTGTCCTTCATGGGCGTGGCGATGCTGATCGCCATCGTGCAGGCGCTGATCTGCGCGGCCGTGAAATGGCTGATGATGGGCGTCTACAAGCCCGTGATGAAGCCGATGTGGTCCTGGTGGGCGATGCGCACCGAGGCCGTGGCGGTGATGTATTGGGGCCTGGGCGGCAAAGTGCTGTTCGACTATCTGCGCGGCACGCCGTTCCTGCCCTGGTTCCTGATGCTGTTCGGCGCGAAATACGGCAAGGGCGTCTGGCTGGACTCCACCGACATCACCGAGTTCGACTGCATCCGTGTCGGCGATTTCTGCACCGTCAACGCCCATTCGGCGCTGCAGACCCATCTCTACGAGGACCGGGTGATGAAGGTCGGCCGGGTTAAGCTCGGCAAGGGCGTCTGCGTCGGTGCCGGCGCGACCGTGCTGTACGACACCCATGTCGGCGACTATGCCCAGATCGGCCAACTCACCGTCATCATGAAGGGCGAGAACCTGCCGGCGCATACGCGCTGGGAGGGCGCGCCGGCGGTGCCCGCGAAGGCGGCGGCCGGGCACTGATCCGGCTGCAAGCGGCCGAAAGCCTCACCGATCGCATCGCGCCATTGCATTCCGGGGCTGTCGCCTTAATTATGACTACTGTAGTCATGTGGAGACGGCGATGCGGGAGATACAGCTCAGGGATGCGAAGGCGACCTTGTCCGCAGTGGTGGATCAAGCCGTGAGCGGGATCCCATCGGTCATCACCCGCCATGGGCGCAAGGATGCCGTCATCCTGTCCTTCGAAGAGTATCAGCGACTCGCACGCGTTCCGAGCTTCGGGCGCCTGCTGGCTGCTTTCCCGGGTGAGGCGGACGACCTCCCGCAGCGGAGCGGAAAGCCGTTTCGCCCCGTCGATCTGTGATGTTTCTGCTCGACACCAATGTGATCTCGGCGCTGGTTCCATCGAAACGGTCGACGCATGAGGCACTCGCCGCGTGGCTGGACCGCGCGAGCCCTCATCTGTTCCTCTCGGTTGTGACCGCCAGCGAGGTCGTGGCAGGAATAGCAAAGGCCGAGCGCGATGGCGCAACGGCAAAAATGCGCGCGCTTGGCGATTGGTGGGAGGCCGTCGAGCATTTCTACGGATCGCGGGTGCTGCCGTTCGATCTGCGGTGTGCCCATTTCGCCGGCCGCATGCTCGACCATGGACGCGCGCATCAGCCGGGCTTCGAAGATATCGCCATCGCTGCGACGGCGCAGGCCTATGGATTGACCGTAATGACGCGAAATCTCCGGCATTTCCTGCCTTTGGGCGTTTCGGCATGCGATCCGTTTCAGGGACTGCCCCCGTTTCCGGAAACCGAGTAAGAAGCCTGCGATTCAGCCCATCAGGTCTCCATGTCCCATAATTCCTTCGGCCATCTCTTCCGCGTCACCACCTTCGGCGAGAGCCATGGCCCGGCCATCGGCTGCGTGGTGGATGGCTGCCCGCCGCTGATTCCGTTGACGGAAGCCGATATCCAGGGCGATCTCGACCGGCGCCGCCCGGGGCAGTCGCGCTTCACCACGCAGCGGCAGGAGCCGGACCAGGTGCGGATCGTCTCGGGCGTGTTCGCCCGCGAGAGCGACGGCGTGCAGGTGACGACCGGCACCTCGATCGGCCTTCTGATCGACAATGTCGATCAGCGCTCCAAGGATTACTCCGAGATCAAGGACAAGTATCGGCCGGGCCACGCCGATTACACCTATGACGTGAAGTACGGCATTCGCGACTATCGGGGCGGCGGGCGTTCCTCGGCGCGCGAGACCGCGATGCGGGTGGCGGCGGGAGCGATTGCCCGCAAAATCGTGCCCGGCATGATCGTGCGTGGCGCGCTGGTGCAGATGGGGCCGCACAAGATCGACCGGGCGAATTGGGATTGGGAGGAGGTCGGACGCAACCCCTTCTTCTGCCCCGATCCTCAGGCCGCCGAGCGCTTCGCCGATTATCTCGACGGTATCCGCAAATCGGGTTCCTCGATCGGGGCCGTGCTGGAGATCGTGGCGGAGGGGGTGCCGGCGGGGCTCGGCGCGCCGATCTACGGCAAGCTGGATTCCGAGATCGTGGCGGCGCTGATGAGCATCAATGCGGTGAAAGGCGTCGAGATCGGCGACGGATTCGCTTCGGCCGAGCTCTCGGGCGAGGAGAATGCCGACGAGATGCGCGCCGGCAATGACGGGCGCCCGCTTTTCCTCTCCAACCATGCCGGTGGCGTGCTCGGCGGAATTTCGACCGGCCAGCCGATCGTGGCGCGCTTCGCGGTGAAGCCGACCTCGTCGATCCTGGCGACACGGGCGACCGTGACGCGGACGGGCGGCGAGGCGGAGATGTTTACCAAGGGCCGGCACGACCCGTGTGTCGGTATTCGCGCCGTGCCGGTCGGCGAGGCGATGGTCGCCTGCGTGCTGGCGGATCATTACCTGCGTCACCGCGCGCAGGTCGGGGGCGCAGAGCCGCGCTGGCCGTTCGAGCAGTGAGAAACCGTCATGGCGAGCGCAGCGAAGCAATCCAGGGTGGTCACGACCCAGTCCTCCGGGATTGCTTCATCGCTTCGCTCCTCGAAATGACGGGCGGGGCGGCTCAGGCCGGCGAAACATGCATTTCAGCAATACTGAAAATGCGCTGATCATTCATTGCGAATGAAGCATTGTCATATTAGCTTGCCGGCATGAAGCTCGATGCCTTTCTCCGGCAGCACAAGATCGCGCGCAGCGCCTTCGCCAAGCAGGTCGGCCTGTCGCCGGCCAGCGTGACGGCGCTGTGCAACGATCAGTCCGCCTGGATCTCCCGGGAAAGCGCCGAGCGCATCGCCGCCGCCACAGGCGGGGCGGTCACGCCCAATGATTTCCTCGGCCTGTCGGGGCCGCGCGAGGTTGCCATGCCCAACACTGTCACCGAAACCATCGAGGCCTTCGCCCGCGGCGAGATCGTCATCGTCACCGATGACGACGATCGCGAGAACGAGGGCGATCTCATCGTCGCCGCCTCGCTCTGCACGCCGGAGAAGATGGCCTTCATCATCCGAAACACTTGCGGGATCGTCTGTGCGCCGCTCACCGGCGCCGAGGCGCGGCGCCTGCGGCTGGACCCGATGGTGTCGTCGAACGACGCGCCGCTCGGCACCGCCTTCACCATCACCGTCGACGTCAAGCACGGGCTGACCACCGGCATCTCCGCCGAGCAGCGCTGCAACACGGTGCGCGCGCTCGCCAACGGCAATATGGGCGCGACGGACTTCGTGCGGCCCGGCCATGTCTTCCCGCTGATCGCCAAGGATGGGGGCGTGCTGATGCGCTCGGGCCATACCGAGGCGGCGGTCGATCTGTGCAAGCTCGCCGAGCTGCCGCCGGTCGGCGTCATCTGCGAGCTCGCCAATGACGACGGCACGGTGATGAAGGGCCCGCAGATCACCGCCTTCGCTGAGAAACACGGCCTCAAGCAGATCACGGTCGCCGATCTCATCGCCTATCGTCAGTCGCGCGAGAAGCTGGTGGAGCGGGTCCATTCCTTCCCGGTCAAGACCGCCTTCGGCGAGATGACCGGCCATGTGTATGTCACGCCCTTCGACGACACCCAGCATTTCGCCTTCGTGATGGGTAAGATCGGCGACGGCGCCAAGATGCCCGCACGCTTTCACCGCGCAGACGTCGTCTCCGACGTGCTTGGGGGAGCCGGTTCGATTCAATGCGTGCTGAAGCGCTTCCAGGAGGAGGGGCGCGGCGTGCTGGTCTATCTGCGCGACGGTAGCGCCGGCGTTCCGATCAAGGCCGTCGACGAGACCGATTCCGATACGGTCCGCACCCGGCAATGGCGTGAGGTCGGTCTGGGCGCGCAGATCCTGCGCGATCTGGGTGTCGGCTCGATTGTCAATCTCGCCTCTTCGACGCGCTCCTATGTCGGATTGAGCGGCTTCGGCATCCAGATCGTCGATACGCAGCCGCTCGAGTGAGCGAGAGCATCGGATCGAAAAGTGGGATGCACTTTTCGGAAATTCGATGCTCCAGCATGATCTCAGGGCATCGTGACCGTCCGCCAGGACGCAAGGTCTCGCGCTCGCATCGTCACCCTCCCATCAGCGCGGCGACATGGGTGGTGGTGGAGAGCGTCAGCGCCTGGAGGTCGTAGCCTCCTTCCAGCACCGAGACGAGGCGGCCGCCGCAGCGCCTGTCCGCGATCTCCATCAGCCTCTGCGTCGCCCAGCCGAAATCGGCCTCACGCAGGTTGATGTCGGCGAGCGGATCGCGCCAATGCGCGTCGAAGCCGGCGGAGATGATGACGAGATCGGGCCTGAACGCCTCGACCCTCGGCAGGATCGCAAGGTCGAACGCTTCCCGGAAGGCGTCGGATCCGTCACCGGGGCTGAGCGCGACATTGACGATATTGTCCTGCGTGCCGCGCTCTGATGGCTCGCCCGTCCCGGGATAGAGCGGCATCTCGTGGGTCGAGGCGTAGAGCACGCTGCCATCGTCCCAGAAGATGTCCTGCGTGCCATTGCCATGATGGACGTCCCAATCGACGATCGCGACACGCTGCGCGCCATGCGCCTGCTGCGCATGGCGGGCGGCGATGGCGGCCTGATTGAAGAAGCAGAAGCCCATGGCCCGCTCGCGCTCGGCATGGTGTCCCGGCGGGCGCATGGCGGCGAAGGCGTTGCGGGCGCGGCCGGCCATGACCTCGTCCACGGCCAGCACCGCGCCGCCGACGCCGCGCCGCGCCGCCTCCACCGTGCCCGGCGACATCACCGTGTCGGCATCGAGCGCCACAAGGCCCTCTTGCGGCCCCGCCTTCAGGATCCGCTCGACATGGGCCGGGGGATGGCACAGCGCGATCCGCTCCAGCGACGCTTCCGGAGCTTCCAGCCGAACCAGTCCCGCGAAGGGCTCGGCCTCCAGCGCGCGCTCGACCGCCCGGAGCCGGTCGGGCCGTTCGGGGTGCCCGTCCGGGGTAACATGCCGGAGCCCGGCGGGATGGGTGATGAAAAGGGTCGTCACGCCTGCGCCATCCCGTCTGCCCGAGGCCCGAACGATTCGAACGTGGCGTGATTGCCACGCTGCCGCAGGGATCGGCCGCCGCTG
Organism: Allobosea sp.; assembly: GCF_048595345.1. Classification (GTDB taxonomy): domain Bacteria; phylum Pseudomonadota; class Alphaproteobacteria; order Rhizobiales; family Beijerinckiaceae; genus Allobosea. Next base: position 5,393 of record NZ_JBMDWH010000064.1, on the reverse strand, counting down.
CCGGAACAGGATTGCACCATGGCGGGTTGCGGCCTAGTGCTGCGCCGCAGCCACGCGCGCCCCATGTTGCGTCTCGGCGCCCTGCTACGAAGCGTTAACCGTCGATTCATCATAAAGGCTGCCTTCGGGTCGCGCTGGTGGAAGCTATGAAGAAGACCGTTTTCGTCGCTCTCGCGCTTTCTGCGCTGCTGGGAGCCTGCCAGTACAAGAGCGTCGCCGCTCCCGAGCTTTCGGCCCGCGACGCCGAATATATCGCCCTGGTGCCGAAGTTCGACACCTATCTGCCCTACCTGCCTTATGAGATCGCCGACCCGACCGGCCAGCCCCCTGGCACGATCTACGTCGATACCAAGGCGAAGTTCCTCTACCTCGTGCTGCCGAACAAGAAGGCCATCCGCTATGGCGTGGCGACCGGCGAAGAGGCCTTCGGCTGGACGGGCGAGGCTGTCGTGCAGCGCAAGGCCGAGTGGCCGCGCTGGACCCCGCCGGCGGAGATGGTCAAGCGCTGGCCGCATCTGAAGCCGGTCGCGGGCGGTCTCAATGGCGGGCCGGACAACCCGCTCGGCGCCCGCGCGCTTTATCTCTACCAGAACGGCCACGACACGCTGTATCGCATCCACGGCACCAACGAGCCGGAGACGATCGGCCGCGGCGCCTCTTCGGGCTGCATCCGCATGCGCAATATCGACGTGATCGACCTCTACAACCGCGTTCCCGCGGGCGCGAAGGTCATCGTCGTCTGAGCAGCTCGGGCATCGGCATTTTCTGAAGGTGGAATCCAACTCTCGGACAATCCGGCGCCCCGGGAATGTTTGAGAGCATGGCGAGTTTTGCGGATCACTCCGTCATCCCAGAGCGGCGCCGCTGAAGCGGCTTGTCGGGATGCCGGTCCGATTCCGTGCGAAACGCTTTAGAGCATCGTGATCGCATCCGTTCGGACGCGCGGCAGTGTCACGCAACAAAGAAAAAGGCCGGCGGAGCAGATCCGCCGGCCAGTTGATTGGGGTCTCGAAGGGAGGCTACCTGCGCCCGGCATCGACGCTCCGCCGGCGCCGGTCGCTCAACATCCCGCCTGTCAACGCGCCGCCGGTTCGATCGGTTCCGTGGCCCGCTTCAAGGCCCGGTTCGTCGAACCGCCGTTGGGTCGCGCGCCGCAGCGGGCCATCCAAAAGCTGTCTCGTCATCCTGTCTCGTGCCGGCTCGTTCTGCCGGCCTTGAGGATATGGCCCGGTCATCGAGACGCCTTCGCGGCGGGATCGTGATCTTGCGATGGCGGAAAGGGCCCGAAATGCGGCGGTTCGCCATCATCGCAAACGAAAAAGCCGGGCACTGTGCCCGGCTTCGCGATCCGTCGCCGGCTTGGCTCAGGCGGCGAGCAGGCCTTCGGCCTTGACCCAGTCCAGCGTCTTGTTCAGCGCCCGCTCGGCCCGATCGAACATCTCCTCGATCTCGGCTTCCTTGATGATAAGCGGCGGGCAGAAGGCGAGGCGGTCGCCCATATTGCGGGTGATCAGCCCTTCCTGAAGAGCGAAGGCGGTCGCCTTGGCGCCGACGCCCTTCTTCACCTCGAAGGAGGCCTTGGTCTTTTTGTCGCGCACCAGTTCCGCGCCGCCGATCAACCCGACGCCGCGCGCCTCGCCGACGAGCGGATGCTCGGCGAGCTTTTCCAGACGGCGCAGGAAGGTCGGCGAGACCGCCTTCACATGATCGACGATCCTGTCGCGCTGGAAGATCTCCAGAGTCTTGACCGCCACGGCGCAGCCGACCGGGTGGCCGGCATAGGTGTTGCCATGGCCGAAGGTTCCGATCTTGCGGCTCTGGTCGACCAGCACGTCATAGATCCGGTCGGTCATCATCACGGCGCTGAGCGGGAAATAGGCCGAGGTGATCTGCTTGGCGCAGGACATCGAATCCGCCGCCATGCCGTAGGTGCCGGTGCCGAACATCTAGCCGGTGCGGCCGAAGCCAGTGATGACCTCGTCCGAGATGACGAGGAGGTCGTATTTGGCGAGGACGGCGTTGATCTTCTCGATATTACCCTCCGGCGGGGTGATCGCGCCGCCGGCGCCCATCACCGGCTCGGCGATGAAGGCGGCCACCGTGTCGGGGCCCTCCCGCTGGATCATCTCGTCGAGCTCGGCGGCGAGGCGGCTGGAGAAATCCTGCTCGCTCTCGCCAGGCTCGGCGAAGCGATAATGATGCGGGCAGGAGGTGTGCAGGATGCCGGGCAGCGGCAGGTCGAAGTCGATGTGGTTATTGGGCAGGCCGGTCAGCGAGGCGGAGGCGACGGTGACGCCGTGATAGCCCTTCAGCCGCGAGATGATCTTCTTCTTCTGCGGGCGTCCGAGCGCGTTGTTGAGATACCAGACGATCTTGACCTGGGTGTCGTTGGCGTCCGAGCCGGAGGCACCATAGAAGACCTTCGACACCGGGATCGGCGCGATCTCCTTCAGTTTCTCGGCGAGTTCGATCGCCGGGTCGTGGCTGCGGCCGCCGAAGATGTGCTGGAAGGGCAGCTTCTTCATCTGCTCATAGGCAGCCTCGATCAGCTCCTCGTTGGAAAAGCCGAGAGCGGTACACCAGAGCCCAGCCATGCCCTCGATATACTCGCGGCCGGTGGAATCCGTGACATGGATGCCCTTGCCGCTCTCCAGCACGAGAGGGCCGTTCTCGCGGTGGGTCGCGAGGTTCGTATAAGGATGGACGAGGGTTTCGATATCCCTCACGGCAAGGTTGGACAACATGGTGGGCTCCCCGTCCCGGTGAATATCCTTGCCACCTTACACCAATCTGACCGCAAATGTTGAGCGGAATTGATGCGGGGCAGCCCGCATCCTGACGCAGGTCGGAGGCGCCGCACAGGTCCTGTGCCGCCAGACGATCGAAGAGCCTTGCTCGGTCAGGGGGCGTCGATCGCGCGGGCGAGATCGCGCCAGAGCACGATGAGCCGGTCCAACTCGGCGAGATCGGCGCCGCCGAGCCGGCCCAGCGTGCTGGCGACGAAGTCGCGCTGGATCGCCAGCCCGGCCTCGGCGAGGCGGCGCCCCTCCTCGGTCAGGTGCATGGCATAGGAGCGGCGGTCCCCGGCGATGGCGCGGCGCTCCACGAGGCCCGCCTGGACGAGCCGGTCGACGAGGCCCGAGACATTGCCCTTGGTGACGTAGAGCCGCTCGGCCAGTTCGCTCTGGCTGATGCCCTCCCGTTCGGTCAGCGTCGAGAGCAGGTCGAATTGCGGGATCGAGAGGCCGATCGCGCGGATGCGCGCGGCCATCTGCACCAACATGCGCTGATGCAGCCGCATCACCCGGAACCAGACGCGATCAGGGTCCGATGCGGCGTGCGACGCGGGCGTGGATGCGGACAAGCGAGCGTTCCAGGGCGAATGACAGATCACAGCTAAACCATTCCGGGCGCGGAGGCGAGCCTGCCGAATGTCGGCTTTCCTTTCTCGCGCAAGCCCTCCTATCCTTCGCAAAACAGAACAGCACGGGAGGAACGATCATGCTCGGCCTGATGCAGGACTGGCCGCTTCTGCTCCACCGCATCATCGACCATGCCGCCATCCAGCATGGCGAGCGCGAGGTGGTGACGCGCGCGGTCGAGGATGGCGTGCCGAGGCGGCGGCCCTACCGAGCGATCCGCGAGCGGGCGCTGCGGGCGGCCAAGCGACTGACGATGGAGGGGATCGGCATCGGCGACCGCGTCGCCACACTGGCCTGGAACAGCGACCGCCACCTCGAGCTCTGGTATGCGATCAGCGGTATCGGCGCGATCACCCACACCGTCAATCCGCGGCTGTTCCCGGAGCAGATCGCCTGGATCGTGAACCATGCCGAGGATCGGCTGCTCTTCCTCGATCTGACCTTCGTCCCGCTGGTGGAATCACTGCAGGACAAGCTGCCGAGCATTGAGCGCTATGTGGTCCTGACCGATGCCGCGCATCTGCCGCAGACGCGGCTGAAGGGCGCCGTCGCCTATGAGGACTGGCTGGCCGAGGCGGATGGCGATTTCGCCTGGGCCCGGCTCGACGAGAACACGGCGGCGGGCCTCTGCTACACCTCCGGCACGACGGGCGGACCCAAGGGCGTTCTGTATTCGCATCGCTCCAACGTCCTCCACGCGCTGGCCTGCGCCGCGCCCGATTTCATGGGGCTGTCGTCACGCGATACGGTGATGCCGGTGGTGCCGCTCTTCCATGCCAACAGCTGGTCGCTGGCCTATTCGGCGCCCATGACCGGGGCCAAGCTGGTGATGCCGGGCGCGAGACTCGACGGCGCTTCGCTGCACGAACTGCTCGAAGGCGAGGGCGTGACCATGACCGCCGCCGTGCCGACGGTCTGGCTCGGCCTGCTGCAGCATCTGGAAAAGACCGGTGCCGGGCTCTCGACGCTGAAGCGTGTCGTGATCGGCGGCTCGGCCTGCCCGCGGGCCATGACAGAGGCCTTCGAGAGCCGCTATGGCGTGACCGTCGCCCATGCCTGGGGCATGACCGAGATGAGCCCGCTCGGCTCCTTCTGTTCGCTGAAGCCCGATCAGGCACGGCTGACGGGGGAGGCGCTCTACGACCTGAAGGTCAAGCAGGGCCATCCGCCCTTCACCGTCGAGTTCAAGCTCACCGACGATGGCGGCAGGAAGCTGCCGTGGGACGGAAAGACCTTCGGACGGCTCAAGGTGCGGGGGCCGGCCGTGGCTGGCGCCTATTACCGGCGAGCCGAGGAGCAAATCCTCGACGCGGAGGGCTTCTTCGACACCGGCGACGTCGCGACCATCGACGCGGCGGGATACATGCAGATCACCGACCGGTCCAAGGACGTGATCAAATCGGGCGGGGAGTGGATCTCGTCGATCGACCTTGAAAACCTCGCCATCGGCCACCCCGATGTCGCAGAGGCGGCGGTGATCGGCATCACCCATCCCAAATGGGACGAGCGGCCGCTCCTGATCGTGGTTCCCAAGGAGGGCAGGCGGCCCTCGAAGGACGAACTTCTTGCCTATATGCAGGGCAAGATCGCGAAATGGTGGCTGCCGGACGATGTCGTGCTCGTCGACGCCATCCCCCATACCGCGACCGGCAAGATCCAGAAGACGGCGCTGCGCACGATGTTCAAGGATTATCGCCTGCCGGAATAAGCGGCCTATGCTCCAGCCCTATCCTGGAGCATCGTAACCGCCTCCGTTGGGAGGCGCGACGGCCTGAAACGCGAACGGCGCCCCGGAGGGCGCCGTGGATCTCGATCTCGAGCGGGTTTTGCTCAGAACTCCTCCCAGCCGTCGTCCTGGCGGCTGGCCGCAGCCTTGCGCGGGGCAGGGGCGGCCTTGGTCTGGGCGAAGGCGGCCTCGGCGAGCTGGCGCAGGCGTTCGGGCTCGCTGTCGCCCGCCGCGACATGGCCGGC
>NZ_JBMDWH010000063.1:0-54453 GCF_048595345.1 Allobosea sp. | reverse complement strand
CGGCGCGCCCTTGACCCTGATCTCGCCGGAATCGGCCTCGTAGAAGCCGTAGAGAATTGACATCAGCGTCGATTTCCCGGCGCCGTTCTCGCCGACGATGCCGTGGATCGAGCCGGGCGCCACCGCCAGCGAGACATCCCTGTTCGCCTGCACGGCGCCGAAGCGCTTCGAGATGCCGATGAGTTCGATGGCGGGCGGCGTCATGGCGCTGCGACCGCGGGGCGAGCCTCGCCCCGCGCGAAGGCCACCTGCATCACATCGTGCATTTCTGGTCCGACATATAGTCGTGGACCTGCACCGTGCCGGCGATGATGTCGGCCTTAGCCTTGTCGGCGGCGGCCTTCATCTCGGGGGTGATCAGCGCCTTGTTGGCGTCGTCCAGCGCCCAGTCGATGCCGCCTTCCTTGAGGCCCAGCACCGACAGGCCCGGCTTCCAGGAGCCGTCGCGCGCCGCCATGAAGGAGGCGTATGCCGCCGTGTCGACACGCTTGAGCATCGAGGTGAGGATCTTGCCGGGATGCAGCGCATTCTGATTGGAATCGACGCCGATGCCGAGCTTGCCGGCATCCGCCGCCGCGCGCAGCACGCCGATGCCGGTGGCGCCGGCGGCGTGGTAGATCACATCCGCGCCGCGGTCGATCTGCGATTTGGCGAGCTCGCCGCCCTTGACCGGATCCGCCCAGGCGGCCGGGGTCGAGCCGGTCATGTTCTGGAAGATTTCGGCCTTGGGCTTGGCCGCCTTGACGCCCTGGACATAGCCGCAGGCGAATTTGCGGATGAGCGGAATGTCCATGCCGCCGACGAAGCCGAGCTTGTCGGATTTGGAGGCCATCGCGCCGAGCAGGCCGACGAGATAAGAGCCCTCATGCTCCTTGAAGACCACCGACTGCACGTTGGGCAGATCGACGACCATGTCGATGATCGTGAATTTCAGATTGGGAAATTCGGCCGCCACCTTCTGCAGCGCCGTCGCCTGGCTGAAGCCGACGGCGATGATCGGCGAGTTTCCGTCCCGCGCGAAGCGGCGCAGCGCCTGCTCGATCTGCGCGTCGTTGGTCGGCTCGAAATCGCGGAAATCGACGCCGGTTTCCTTCTTGAACTTCTCGGCGCCGATGAAGACGCCCTCGTTGAAGGATTTGTCGAATTTACCGCCCTTGTCATAGACGATCGCAGGCTTGATCGCCTGCTGGGCCAAGGCGCCCATGGCCGAGAGCGCCACGCCGGCGAGCGCCGCCGCAAAAGAAGCCAACCGCATGAAACCATTCCCCTGTTGCAGCGGGCGCCTGTTGCCGGCGCCTCCATGCCTTACGATGGCACGGGCGCGCGGCGCGGCCAAGACGTCGCGTCATGCTGCGATTGCCGCGCCCGCGGCGGGGGGCTAAACCCAGGTCATGAGCCTCAGCGATGACGAGATCGAGCGCTATGCCCGCCATATCGTCCTGCCCGAGATCGGCGGGCCGGGGCAGCAGAAGCTGAAGAACGCCCGCGTGCTGGTGGTCGGCGCCGGCGGGCTGGGGGCCCCGCTGATCCAGTATCTGGCGGCCGCCGGCATCGGCAAGATCGGCATCGTCGACGACGACGTGGTGTCGCTCTCCAATCTCCAGCGCCAGACGATCTTCACCACGCAGGATATCGGCGCGCACAAGGCGGTGGCGGCGGCGCGCTTCGTTCGCGATCTCAACCCCGAGGTGATCGTCGAGGAGCACGTCACCCGCATCGACGCGCATAATGCGCGGGCGATGGTCGCATTCTACGATGTGGTCGTGGAAGGGTCGGACAATTTCGAGACGCGCTATGCGGTTTCCGACGCCTGCTTCCACGAGAAAAAACCGGTGGTGATGGGAGCGCTCGGCCGCTTCGACGGCTCGCTCACCACGATCCGCGCCCATGAGACCGCCGCCGATGGCCGCCCCAACCCGAGCTGGCGCTGCCTGTTCCCGGAGGCTCCGCCGCCCGGCGCGATCCCCACCTGCGCGCAGGCTGGCGTGCTCGGCGCGCTGCCGGGGGTCGTCGGCTCGCTGATGGCGCTGGAGACGATCCGCGCGGTCACGGGCTTCGGCGAGCCGCTGGTCGGCAAGCTGCTGCTGATCGACGCGCTGACCCTTCGCTTCGAGACCCTGCGCTATGGCTGGGACGAGGAGAATCCGCTGAGCGGGCACGCCGCTCCCGCACCGACCTGAGAGCACGCGATGCGCGCGCTCTTCATCACCCATCCCGAAGTCGTCATCGACCCGCAGGTCCCGGTGCCGCAATGGCCGCTCTCGCCGCGCGGGCGCGAGCGGGTGGCGTTGATGGCGGGCAAGCTCGCCGCGGCCGGGGCGAGCGCCGTCTGGTCGAGCGACGAGCGCAAGGCGATGGACGGGGCCGAGATCCTGGCGGCGCAGCTGCGGCTGCCGCATCATGTCCTGCCCGAATTGGGCGAAAACGACCGCTCCGCGACGGGCTATATTCCGGAGCCCGAATTCAGCCGCGTCGCCGCGGAATTCTTCGCCAACCCGACCCGGAGTGTGCGCGGCTGGGCGACGGCGGCGGCCGAGCAGGAGCGGATCGTCGCGGCGATCCAGGCGGTGGCCGCGCGGGCCGATGAGGGGCTGCAGCTCATCGTCTCGCATGGCGGCGTCGGCCGGCTGCTCAGGGCGCGGCTGGAGGGCGTGCCGATCGGCGCGGAATCGAAGCCCGGCAATCCGCGCGGGGGCTGCTGCATGCTGCTGAGCGCGCCGCCTTTCGCCGCGCTCTCGCGCTGGATCGACATCGAGGAGTGGCCAGCGACGGCTAAATGAACGCCCGTCAAGGACGCACGGACCCGGCCCGTCATCCCGGGCTTGCCCCGGGATCCATCGAAGGGCACGGGAGCTTTACGATGGATCCCTGATCAGCGCGGCTTCGCCGCTCGTCCGAGATGACGGCGTGGCGGTGTGAAGAGCGTTCAACCCGCGCGCTTGGCCTCGATCACGTCGAAGAGCTGCGCCGCCAGATCCGGCCCGCCGAGCTTCTTGATCGCGCGCACGCCGGTGGGGGCGGTGACGTTGATCTCGGTCAGCTTGCCGTGGATCACGTCGATGCCGACGAGCAGCAGGCCGCGGCGGCTGAGCTCGGGGCCGATCGCCTCGCAAATTTCCAGCTCCTTCTTCGACAAATCGGTCGGGCGGGCCGCGCCGCCGCGCACCATATTGGCGCGCAGATCGCCCGCCGCCGGGACGCGGTTGACCGCGCCGGCCGCCTTGCCGTCGATCAGGATGATGCGCTTGTCGCCCTCCGAAACCTCCTTGATGAAGCCCTGCACCACCCAGGGCTCGCGGAAGAGGTTCGAGAACAGGTCGAACAGCGAGCCGAAATTCGGGTCGTCCTTGCCGGTCTTGAACACCGTCGCGCCGCCATGGCCGTAGAGCGGCTTCATCACGATCTCGCCGAACTCGTCGCGGAAGGCCTCGATCTCGGCCCGGTCGCGGGTGATCAGCGTCGGCGGCATCAGCTCCGGGAAATGGGTGACGAAGATCTTTTCGGGCGCGTTGCGCACCTCGGTGGGGTTGTTCACCACCAGCGTCTTGGGGTGGACCCGCTCCAGCATATGGGTGGTGGTGACATAGGCCATGTCGAAGGGCGGGTCCTGCCGCAGCAGCACGACATCGAGCGTCGAGAGGTCCACCTTCTCCTCGGTCCCGAGCGTGAAATGGTCGCCCTCGACATCGCGGACCGTCACCGGGCGCATGCGGGCCGTGACGGTGCCGTCGCGCAGCGAAAGCTTCTCGGGCGTATAGGTGTAGAGCGTATGGCCACGCTCCTGCGCCTCCAGCATCAGGGCGAAGCCGGTATCGCCGGCGATCCGGATGCGCTCGATCGGGTCCATCTGGATGGCGACGGAAAGGGTCATCGGCAGTCTTCCTGTTGCGGCCGGGCTCTTATCGGCCGGCCGGTGCGGACCCCGCAAGTGGGTGGCCCTGCGTCACAGGACAAGGTCGAAGGCGGCGGGCACATGGCGTGGCGCGCGCCAGGGGGCGAGGAACACCGCATCGGCCCGCAGATCATGGCCGACGGCCCAGGGATTGCGGGCGAGCCATTGCCGGACCCGCCGCTCGACCAGCCGCCGCTTTTCGGCGGTGACGGCCGCCATCGCATCCTCGATGCGGCTGCGCGCCTTGACCTCGACGAAGGCGATGGTGCGCCCGCGCCGCATCACGAGGTCGATCTCGCCGCCCTTGCCGCCGAAACGCCGGTCGAGCAGCCGGTAGCCCTTCGCCGAAAGCCAGAGAATCGCGAGCCATTCCGCCCGCCGGCCGGCGAGGCCGGAGCGCCGGGCCTGCCGGCTGCGGCGCGCCGAACGCTCGCCCGCCTCGCTCAAGGGGTCTCGCGGGTCAGCTCGAGCGCGCGGGCATACACCTTGCGGCGCGGCTGGCCGGTCTGGGCCGCGACCTGCGCCACCGCCTCCTTCAGCGACAGCCGGGCCATCGCATCCTTCAGCCGCTCGTCGATGACGTCACCGGCCGGCAGCAGCTCCTGCGCCCCCGGCGGGCCGATGATCACGACGATCTCGCCGCGCGGATCCTCCTCGCCGTCGTAATGGGCCGCGAGGTCCGGCAGTGTGCCGCGCTGGACCGTCTCGTGGAACTTGGTCAGTTCGCGCGCTACCGCCGCGGCGCGCGGTCCCAGCACGGCGGCGGCATCGGCCAGCATTTCGGCGAGGCGGCGCGGGGATTCGAAGAAGACCAGCGTGCCGGGGATCGCCGCCAGCTCCGTCAGCCGGGTCTTCCGCCCGGCCGATTTGGGCGGCAGGAAGCCCTCGAAGAAGAAGCGATCGGTCGGCAACCCCGCCAGCACCAAAGCCGCCAGCACAGCGGAGGGGCCGGGAATGCCGGTCACCGGCAGGCCTTCCGCCACCAGCTCGGCGACGAGCTTGTAGCCGGGGTCGGAGACGAGCGGCGTGCCGGCATCCGAGATCAAGGCGAGCTTGCCGCCCTCGCGCAGTTTGGCCAGCACCTTCGGCCGCATCTGCTCGGCGTTGTGCTCGTGATAGGGGTAGAGCGGCGTGGCGATGCCGTAATGCGCCAGAAGCGTCTTCGAGGTGCGGGTGTCCTCGGCCAGGATCGCGTCGGCCGCCGCCAGCGTCGCCAGGGCGCGGAAGGAGATGTCGCGCAGATTGCCGATGGGGGTCGCGACGATATGCAGCCCCGGCGCCAGCGGCTCGGCCTCGGCCTTGAGGCCGAAGGCGGTGTAGCTGGGCGCGCGGGTCGGGGCGTCGGTCGTCATGGTGCCACGCTGCCACAGGGCCGGGCGAAGCGCCACGCCGGGCGGCGTGCGACGCGGTTCAACCCATAGTTAACAACTTGAAAATACACTCCGGCACTGGCACGAGTCCCCCGGGGGGACGGCACTGGCCCGGCGAGGGCCGACATGCCGGCAGGCTGCGTCGCCCGCCGGCCAGAGTGGAGATGAGCCCGTGTTCGAGAATCGGACCGTCGCATCCTTCCGGCGCTACCGGGCGCATCTGCTCGCCGCCTCGGTGGCTCTGCTGCTGAGTGCCTGCGGCGGCGGTCCCGCCGGCGTGCCTGGCTTCGACAGTGGCAGCGCCGAGCCGGCGGCACCCTCCGGCCAGACCCTCGGCACCGGCAAGGTCAAGGTCGGTCTCATCCTGCCGCTCGGCGCCGAGGGGCAAGGCGGCGTGGTCGGCAACTCGCTGAAGAACGCCGCCGAGCTGGCGCTGGCCGAATTCCCCAATGCCGACCTCACCATCCTCGTCAAGGACGATCGCGGCACGGCCGAGGGCGCCCGCGCCGCCGCCCAGCAGGCCATCGGCGAAGGGGCGGAGCTGATCATCGGGCCGCTGTTCGCGCCCTCCGTCCAGGCGGTGGGGCAGGTCGCGAAAGCCGCCAACCGGCCGGTCATGGCCTTCTCCAGCGATTCCAACGTCGCCTCGCGCGGCGTCTATCTGCTCTCCTTCCCGCCCGAGAACGATGTCGAGCGCGTCATCGCCTTCGCGGCGCAGCAGGGCCGCAAATCCTTCGCCGCCCTTGTGCCGGACACCGCCTATGGCAAGGTGGTGGAGGCTGCGTTCCAGCAGACGGCGGCGGCGCGCGGCGTGCGCGTCGTCATCATCGAGCGCTTCGGCGCGGATGCTGCGGCGATGCAGGCCTCGGTGCAGCGGCTGATGCCGGCGCTGGCACAGGCCGATGCGCTGTTCGTGCCGGCCGGAGCCGACACCATGCCGGCCCTCGCGCAGGCGCTGCAGCAGGCCGGCTTCGATCCGCGCAAGGTCAAGCCGCTCGGCACCGGCGTATGGAACGACCAGAGCATGGCGCAGATCCCCGCGCTGAACGGCGGTTGGTTCGCCTCCCCCGACACGGCGGGGTTCAACGCCTTCGCGGCGCGCTACCAGCAGCGCTTCAACGCCACGCCGACGCGCACGGCCACGCTGGCCTATGACGCCGTCTCGCTGGCGGCGGCGCTGGCCCGCACGCAGGGCTCGCAGCGCTTCTCCGAAGCCGTGCTGACCAACGCCTCCGGCTTTGCCGGCGCGGATGGCGTCTTCCGCTTCCGCCCGGACGGGCAGGTCGAGCGCGGCCTCGCCGTCCTCGAAATGCGCAACGGCCAGATCGTCACCGTCAACGCCGCCCCGCGCGATCTCGGCGCGCGCACGCCGTAACCTCGACCGAGCCTCGCATACGGCGGCTGTGCGTCAGCGGGCCGAGGCCGCCCTTTCGGCCGCGGCGACGATCGTGTCGGGCGTCAGCAATTGCGGCAGGGTCTCGGGGGCGGCGTCCTTGCGGCCCGGATAGACCAGATAGAGCGGCACGCCCGCCCGTCCCTGCTCGGCCAGGGCCTGGGCGATGCGGGCGTCGCGATTGGTCCAGTCGCCCTTCAGATAGGTCACGCCGAGCCGGGCGAAGGCATCCTTCACCTCCTGCCGGGACAGCGCCACCCGCTCATTGGCGAGGCAGGTGATGCACCAGGCCGCGGTGAAATTGACGAAGACCGGCTTGCCCTGCGCCTGCAGCGCGGCGACGCGCTCGGGCGACCAGGGCTGCGTGTCGCCGGCCCGCGCCTCTCCGGCCGGGCCGGGCACGGCCGTCTCGACCGTGAACCAGCCCGCCGCCGAGAGCGCCGCGGCGGCGAGGGCCAGGCCTGCCAGGCGCCGGCCGGCAGGGCCGCGCGTGACACCCAGGATCCAGACGGCGAACCCCGCCGCCAGCACGGCGACGAGCGCGGCCAGCACGCCCTGTGGGCCTGTCTGCACCGCGGCGACCCAGATCAGCCAGATCGCGGTCGCGAACATCGGGAAGGCGAAGGCCTGTTTCAGCACCAGCATCCAGCGGCCCGGCTTCGGCAGCAGCCGTAACAGGCCCGGCGCGAAGGCGAGCGCGACCACCGGCAAGGCGAAGCCGAGGCCGAGCGCGAGGAAGACGGCGAGCGCGACCGGCGCGGCCTGCGTCACCGCATAGCCCATCGCCGCGCCCATGAAGGGCGCCGTGCAGGGCGTCGCCACCAGCACGGCGAGCACGCCGGTCATGAGCGCGCCGAGCCGCCCGCCGCGTCTGGCGAGGCCGTCGCCCGCTCCGGTGACCGAGCCGCCGATCTCATAAGCGCCCATCAGGTTGAGCCCGATCAGCACCATCACCACCGCGAGCGCGATCACCAGCGGCGGCGATTGCAGCTGAAAGCCCCAGCCGACCTGCGTGCCCAGCGCGCCGAGGCCGATGACGAGGGCGGCCAGCAGACAGAAGCTCGCCAGCACGCCGAGGAGGAACAGCAGGCCCTGCTCGCGGGTCTCGCTCCGGCTGCGATGCGCCAGCTGCGCGAAGCCCAGCGCCTTGATGAACAGCACGGGCAGCACGCAAGGCATCAGATTGAGCACCAGCCCCCCGGCGAAGGCGAGCGCGAGCGCCGCCAGCAGAGTCAGGTCGGAGCCCGGCGCCGGCAGCGGGATCGCGACCGGCTGCGGTGCCGGCGCTGATCCAGCGGCTGCGGCAGGGGCGCTCGCCGCCAAAGCCGGGTCGATCTCCGCCACCAGTTCCAGCGCGCGCGGCGTGCCGTTGTCGTCATAGGTCAGCACGCCATTCACCTCCGCCCCCGCCAGGGCGAAGGAGCCGGAGCGCGCCAGCGTGAGGGTCGGAACGGGCCCCGGCACCAGGCTCTGCCCGGCCGCGTGCTCGATCAGCGAATCGGAAACGGGGAAGAACCGCACATCGCGCGCCCCGGCCGGCAGGCCCGGCAGGGCGAGCTCGAGCTGCGCGCCCTCGCCCGAAAGGCGGCCCCGGAAGCCGGCCGGCTTGGGAAGCGCGGCGAGCGCCGCGTCGATGGTGCGGGTCGCCGCCTCGTCGCCGATGCCGCTGGCGGCGACCGGCAGGTCGAGCGCGAAGAACCCTTCCTCCGGAATGCAGACCTTCTCGCAGACCAGCCAGGTCGCGCGCGCGGAGATGGGGAAGCGGTCGCCCGGCCTCGCATTGCGCGGGACCGTGATTTCCACCGGCAGGACGACCGTGCCCTCGAAACCGAAATTGACCAGCGGCTCAACGCGGATGGCCTTCGGCACGGGCCAGGCGATGGGGCCGGCCTCGGCGCCCGGCGGCAAGGTCCATTCGATCCGGGTCGGCTCGCCCGAATCGCCGGGGTTCTGCCAATAGCTGTGCCAGTGCGGGGCCAGCTTCTGCACCAGCGCGACGCGGACGGTCTCGCCGGGAGCGACGGCATCGCGGTTCGCGATCAGCGTCGCGGTGACGCGCGGGGACCCCACCGGCGCGCTTTCCGCAGCCGCCGCGAGCGAGGGCAGCAGCGCCAGCCCCAGCCCGGCCGCGAGCCCCGTCGCGGCAGGACGGAGGCGGCGCGACTTGCGCATCCATGCGGCTGCGGCAGCCGCCATGAGGCTCGTCAGGGTCGTCGGCATGGCGTCCTCATGCCGCATGCGCGCCGCCAAGGCCAATGACAAGGCGGTGACCCTGACGAGCGCCGGATGCGGGGAGCGGCCCGGCCGCCGGGGCCGGCAGCGCCATCATCTCGCCGCGAGGCGCGGTTCATCTCCGCCGCGTCCCACAGCCAGACGAGATTTCCATGACGCCTCATCCCGCTCTCATCGCCGCCCATGTCGCCGTCGTGACCGGCGGGGCCTCCGGCATCGGCTTCGCCGCGGCCCGTGCCTTCGCCGAACTCGGCCTCAAGGTGGTGATCGCCGACCATGACGGCGAGGCGCTGAAGGCCGCAGGTCAGGTGCTGGCGACGCTGGCTGGTCACGACAACGTGCTGGCGCAGCAGGTGGACGTGGCCCGCCGCGAGGAGGTCGCGGCCTTGCAGGAGGCGGTGCTCGCCCGCTTCGGCCGGGTGCATGTGCTGATGAACAATGCCGGCATTCAGCGCGAAAGCAGCATCTTCGGCTCCGACCCCGTCTGGCGGGACACGCTCGCCATCAATCTAGGCGGTGTCGTCAACGGCACGCAGCTCTTCGGGCCCGGCATGGTCGCCCATGGCGAGCCGGCGGTGATCATCAATACCGGGTCGAAGCAGGGAATCACCACGCCGCCGGGCAACCCGGCCTACAACGTTGCTAAAGCCGGCGTGAAGGTGTTCACCGAGGCGCTGCAGCACGAATTGCGCAACACGCCCGGCTGCAGGGTTTCGGCGCATCTGCTCATCCCAGGCTTCGTCTTCACGCCCCTGACCGCGCGAGGGCGGATCGAGAAGCCAGACGGCGCATGGACGCCGGAGCAGACCGTCGACTTCATGCTGGAGAGGGTCGCCGCCGGAGATTTCTACATTCTCTGCCCGGACGGCGAGACCAGCCGCGCGACCGATGAAAAGCGCATGGAATGGGCGATGGGCGATATCATCGAGAACCGCCCGCCCTTGTCGCGCTGGCATGAGGGCTATGGCGAAGCGTTCAAGCGCTTCGTGGCGGGCGCATAGGGTCAAGAGGTCGCCCAGGCGAGGGCGCCCGGCTGCAGCCGGCGCCACCCGCCCGGTCAGACCGGGCTCTTGGCCAAAGGACCGCCGATCGCGGCGACCACGAAGGCCGCGACCTCTCGGGTCGAGAACGGCTTGCGCAGAAAATGGGCGGAGCGCAGGGGCGTCGGCACCTCGTGCGGGGCCGAGCCGGAGACGAAGGCGAAGGGCGTGCCGGTCTGCTGCAGCTCCGTGGCCACCTCAAAGGTCTTGCCGTCGATCACGTCGATGTCCAGCAGCGCGCAGGCGAGACGGTCCGCCGCCGCCTTGCGCGCGGCCGCCACCGACTCCACCACAATCAGCTCCACCCCATCGCCGAGCTGCTCAGCCACCGCGGACTCGATGTCCATGGCGATGAACGGATCGTCTTCGACGATGAGAACGCGGATATCAGCCATGACGACAGATTTCCCACTCACCAAGCACGGGTCCGCCACGAGAACGCGGCAGCAATCGCTATGTTCCTCGCCAGCCGAGGGGCGATCGCATCGATTTGAGTCAAGTGTGCGCCGAGGGTCTTAGGAAATGGTAACGCGCGGCGTCCTCAGCGCCGGCGCCGCGGCGGGTTGAGCGCGAGCTCCAGCTCCGAAACGCCGATCGCGATATTGACGCCGCGCAGGCTCTGCACCGCGAGCGAGCGCAGCGAGACCCGTCCGGACTTGCCGCCGACCAGAATCGGGGCGCCGACAGATCCGTCGGGGCCCGGCCGGCCACCGCCCGCCTGATAAGGCCCGCTCAGCGCACCCAGCGGCGCGCGCGCATAGGGACCGAAGACGCGCCAGCTCATCCGCGTGCCGCGCATGGCGCCGAGATCCATGCCGAATTTGCGCACGGTCGCGGTGTAGTACTGGATGGGGCCGCGGCGCGGGTGGTAGCGGCACGCCATCGGCCGCTGTCCTGCGGTGACCGCGGCCGCATTGGGGCCGATGGTGCAGGAGAGCCGGCCCGAGGGCGGGCCGGACTGCGCGAAAGCCGTCGTCGCCGAGGCCAGGAGCCAGGCCAGCGCCGCCACCGCAAGCCCGCCGCGGACATGCCCAATGCTCATTTCGATGCTCCTGACGAAAACGGGAGTGAACGCCCTAACTTGCCCACAGTTCCTCCCCATTGGAACCACGGATTCCCTATTGCGTTGAACCCGCATCTTGGCATGGGGAAGGCAATGTCGGGGAATTCACTGCAATCGACGAGCAGGATCGTCGCTTCCGGCGATGTGGCCGATAAGCCTGTGCCGCCCTTCTGGGAACTGGAAGACCTCCTGACGGCCGGCGTGGACCGCGAGGCGGCGCTGGTCGTGATGGCGAGCCGCCGCCGGCGCCCGACCCTCGCCCCCAATGGCAAGGGACGGCCAGCCGGGCGTATAGGCCCGCGTTTCGGAGCATCGCTGCGCATC
This sequence comes from Allobosea sp., assembly GCF_048595345.1. Lineage (GTDB taxonomy): Bacteria > Pseudomonadota > Alphaproteobacteria > Rhizobiales > Beijerinckiaceae > Allobosea. The sequence continues at coordinate 43,139 of NZ_JBMDWH010000063.1, read as the reverse complement.
GTCAGGGCCTGACCGCCGATTGCGGCGGCTGCCTTACTGGCAGAAGCGAGAAGCCGCTTGGCGACGCTGCTGAATATCGACATGCAGATGGTCGGCATGCGCCGCATCCGACCCCGGGCCGAGAGCGGTCGCAAAGGCGCCGCAGGCCGATTGTCGGATCCCCTCCAAAAAGCGCGATTCGGCAGCCGATCTGGGGGCGGCGACGCTGATCTCGCGGCTATCCGTGCCGCTGCCGATGCGGAAGCCCGCGATATCGAGCGCCTTGCCGGTGGCGTGCTCGCTGAGCGGGCCGGTAGCAGCACGGTTGCGGCGGCGGCATTCCAGGCCTCCGCCGACACGCAGACTGGTCAGCTCGACGCCGAAAGAGCCCCGCGCCAGCGGCGCGGCACTGGCATCCAGCCAATGCGCGACCGCCCTCGCCATGGCGCAGGCGAGCACGGGAGGCGGATCGAGGCGGACGGAGGTTCCCGGCGTACCCTGCAGGCCGAGCGCCTCGACGACGACAGGCTGCTCGACCTGGCAGGCGGCGTCGGCCTGCGCGCCGATGGGAGCCGGTTTCACGCGAGTGCCCGTGACGGCGCCGAGGGCGGCGAGGCAGTTATCCGAGGCACGCGACGCGGCGGTGGGCGGGTTTTGGACCGGTGTGCCCGGCGACGTGGAAGCTGGCGGGACGGGCTCGTCCGAAGGCTTGGCCGGAGCCTCTCGCGCGCCGGGCAGATCGAGCGGCCTCGCCGGCGGCAGCGGCGTCGCGGTTTGGGCTTCCCGCGAGCCCGCGTCACCGGGGCCGGCGAAGGACGGCGTCGCGGCCAGTGCGAATGCCACACCGGCCGACAGGGCGATCAGGAGGCGCCTCAGCTGTCGAGCGCCACGGCGCTGACCACGGCGAGCGCCGTCAGGCCCGCCAGAACGAGAGACAGCATCTGCCCGCCCATGGCGTCCACCGGGACCGCCCCTGTCACAAGGGCGGCCGCTATCGAGCTCGCGCCGATGATCGCTGCGATACATGTCGCCGCCATTGTCCATACCCTCCCCGGTTGCGAAAGCCGTCGCTGACACGCGAACGTCTCCGGAGCTCTCGGGTTCCGGCCCTGAACGTGCGAAACCCGCGGAGATCCGCGGGTTTCGGGAAGGGTCCAAAACGGACGCTGGATCGGTCAGGCGGCCTTGCGGCCGGCGCGCCGATCGAAGAAGAGCGCTTGGCTGATGGCGGCCTTCACGGCCTCGGGCTGGAACGGCTTGGTGATCAGGAAGGCCGGCTCCGGCCGGTCGCCCGTGAGCAGACGCTCCGGATAGGCGGTGATGAAGATCACCGGCACGTCGATCGAGGAGAGGATCTCGTTGACCGCATCGAGGCCGGAGCTGCCATCGGCGAGCTGGATATCGGCGAGCACGAGACCCGGGCGCTTCTTCGCCACCAGGGCGATCGCCTCGCGCTGGGTGCGGGCGACGCCGGTGACCGAATGGCCGAGCTCTTCCACCATCGTCTCGATATCGAGGGCGATGATCGGCTCGTCCTCGATGATGAGGACATCCGTCGCCACCTGCTCGGCGATCTCCTGACCCGCAGTCTGGATCAGCGCGGCGGCATCCGCCGACGAGACGTTCATGATCGCGCCGACCTCGTCGATCGAAAAGCCCTCGACCGTGCGCAGCAGGAAGGCCTGGCGCGGGCGCGGCGTCAGCGCCTCCAGATTGCGCTCGGCGGGGGCGCGCCCCAGTTCGACCACCGGCTCGCTGGCGTCGATCCCGGTCGAAGACCAGAGCTTCAGGAAGATGCGGTAAAGGCCGATGCGCGGATCGAGGTCGCGCGGAAAGCCGGAGGGATCGGCGACGAGCGCCTCGAGCATCGCGACGACATGCGCGTCCCCGCTCGCCTGGGTTCCGCTGAGCGCGCGCGCGAAGCGGCGCAGATAGGGCAGATGCGGCGCAATTTCCTTGGCAATCGACATGAATGCGTCCTTTTTATCGTTCTGCGATAATGGCTTGCACGCAGCGAGAGACAAGGAATTTATTTTTTCTTTCGGCCGGAACCTTTTGGCGAAACCCCTGTTAATAGGGCGCATTGGTGTTGCCATCCGCGCCTTCGATCGGCTGCATCATGGAAGGCTGTCCGAGACCCGCTGAATAAGGCGGGCGCGGCGTGCGAGGGCTGTGATGACGAATACGGATTCAGCAATGTCGGAACCCGGAGCGGGCGATAATGACGATCTCGACATGATTCTGGATCCGAAAGTTCAGGAATCCATCGGTCGCTCCCTGAAGGCCCATTACGACGACATCATCAACGCGCCGGTGCCGGACAAATTCCTCGTGCTGCTGGCGCAGCTGGAAGCGACCGAGCAGCGCGCATCGGGAGTGTCGTCCGATGAGCGCGAATGACTTCAAGGACGGCCTCATCAAGGAGATCCCGAATCTGCGCGCCTTCGCCGCGTCGCTGTCGGGCTCGATGCAGCTCGCCGACGATCTGGTGCAGGACACCCTGCTGAAGGCCTGGGGGAATTCGGACAAGTTCGAGCCCGGCACCAGCCTGCGCGCCTGGCTCTTCACCATTCTGCGCAACACCTATTATTCGCTCTACCGCAAGCGCGGCCGTGAGGTGCAGGACAGCGAGGGCACCTATGCCGAGCGGATGGCGACGCATGGCAACCAGGAAAGCCATCTCGACCTCGCCGATTTCCGCAAGGCGCTCGCCAAGCTGCCGGAGGAGCAGCGCGAAGTGCTGATCATGGTCGGCGCGACCGGTCTTTCCTACGAGGAAGCGGCCGAGATCTGCGGCGTCGCGATCGGCACCATCAAGAGCCGCGTCAACCGCGCCCGCACCAAGCTCGCCGAGCTGCTGTCGATCGGCAGCGTGGACGATCTCGGGCCCGACCGCACCAGCGCCGCCGCCATGCAGAGAATGGGCTCCGAAACCATCGGATCTTGATGCGCCTTGCTCGCTTCAGCACCGTCAGGGGCCGGCTTCTCGCGCTCCTGATCGCCATCGCGCTGCCGATTGCATGCGTGACGGCTCTGGCTGCGGCGACCGCCTATCGTTCCATCACCGATGCGATCGCTGCCTCTCAGGTCCAGGCGGCGGATGATTTCGCGGTTCGCACCCGCATCTGGTATCGCGGAGCGCTGCGTTCGCTCCTGTCCTTCGGGGCGGGCATGCCGGCTGCCCAGATCCAGCCCGAGCTCTGCCGGCGCGCCGCTCTGGCCATGCTGGCGGAGGTCCGCGGCTACGAGGCGGTGCTGCTGCGAACCGCAGATGGCCGCAGTTGCGCCGCCAGCCGCGACGGCTCGATCCCGACCGAATCTCTGCAGCAGACCGCGGATCGGCTGCGACAGGCTCCGCCGGTCGCCAACTGGGGCGGGGTCGAGCTCGCCCAGGCGCATTACGGCGACGTTTCGGTGGGCGGACGGCGCCTTCTGGCCGTCCACGCCATGAATGCCGATCCGGAGCCGGGGGAATTGCGCGACGGGCTGCTGCTGGTCGATCCGCAGATTCTCGACAGCGTCTTCGATCTCGGCCATGCCGGGGCCGGGATGAGCGTCGCGCTGCTCTCGCGGGGCGGGGGCGTGGTCGCCAGCCGGGGCGAGTTCAAGCCGGGCTGGCTGCCGGCCGACGAAGCGATCCCGGATCAGGGGGGCCGCTGGACGGGGCGCAGCCGCGACGGCACCGAGCGGGTCTTCGCGGCCCGGCTGGTGGCCGAACCCGGATTCTACGTCATCGCCGGCTTCGACGACACGCGCGGCCGGGCCGCGCGCCTGCAATTCGCCGTGCTTCTGCTCGCGCCGCTGCTGACGCTCGCTTTGCTCGGCGCGGTCTATCTGCGCGCGCTCGACAAGCATTGCCTGCGCTGGCTGCGCGGCATCGAGAGCGCGGCCCGCTCGCGCGGCTCGAGCCGCGAGGCGCGGGCGGCCGTGGGAGACGACATGCCCAGCGACATCCGGAGCGTGGCCGAAGCCTTCAACACGATGGTCTCCGAGCAGGAGGTGCGCCAGCGCCGCCTGCAGACGGCGCTGGACGACAACCGCTTCCTCGTCCGAGAGCTGCACCACCGGGTGAAAAATAGCCTGCAGGTGGTGCAGAGCTATATCGGGCTGAGCAAGCGCGACTATCACAGCGAGGCGAGGCTGGCCCTGGCTGATGCCGAGTGCCGCGTGCATGTGCTCTCGGCCGCTTATCGCTTCACTCTCGCCGATGGCGAGATGCAGCCGGTCCGCGTCGACCTGTTCCTGGAAGACGTCGTGACGATGATCTCGAACCTGATCGCGACCCGCGAGCAATCGGTCACGGTGCGGATCGAGACAGAGGCGGTGCTGTCGGTCGACCGCATCATTCCGCTGGGATTCGTCGTGGCGGATGTGGCCTCGCGCGTGCTGCGCAGCAGCCCGATCGTCGCCATCAGCGTGTCGGTCGTCGATATCGACGCCGAGACGATCGACATTCACCTGGAAGCCGATCGCGAGATCGCGCATCGCGAGCCGCCGCGTCTCTTCGCGGGGCTGCTGTCGCAGATCCAGGCTGTGCAGAGTGCCAGGCCGCAGGGCCGCGATCTCGGCCGCTGGCGCGTGCGGCACGACGCCTGAGTCCGGCAAACGCGGAGGCGGCGCCGATCGTCCGGAATGACCGAGAGGCTCAGGCGGCCGTGGGCGCGGCGAGAAGCGGCTGCTCGTCGGGCGCCGGGACGGGGTCGATGGTGACGCCGACGCTGAGGCCGATGAAGGACCCGGTCAGCCCGATGAAGCTGCCGGAGATCGGCGAGGCGTCCTCCGGCACGCGCGCCACCGCAACCCGCAGCAACTGCCGATCGGCCACCAGATCATTGGTGGGATCGAACTCGATCCAGCCATCGCCCGGGATGAACACATCGGCCCAGGCATGAGTCAGACCGACGGGGGAGACGAGCCCCGCCGCATCGGGCGTGACGTCCTGGATATAGCCGGTGACGAAGCGCGCGGCGAAGCCGAGTCGCCGCGCCAGCTCGATGAAGAGCCAGGCATAGTCGCGGCAGGACCCATGGCCGAGCAGCAGCGTATCGGCCGGGTGCTGGGTGCCCTCGTCATAGCGAACGGCATAGCTCAGCCCGGCATAGATGGCGTGAGAGAGGTCGCGCAGGGGATGGCCGGTGTCCGCCTGCGGCCGCGCATGGAAATCGGCGAGCCAGCGCTCGAGCACCCCATCGGCATCGGCGGCGGCAGGCTCGAAATAGGGCGAGAGCACCGCCCGCTCACTGTCGCTATAGGCGATGCCGGAGAACACCGCTTCCGGGGCGAGCCGGCTGTGAGGCACAGCCGGGCCGAATCGTTCCAGCGTCAATTCGCTGACGATGTCCAACGTGTCCGACATCTCGCTGAATTCCGCGATCGCAACCGGATTGCCATAGGCGTCGTGCAGCCAGCGCAGATCCGCCTGCGGGGTGATCGTCAGCGCCGTGTCGACGACGCGCAGATCGAAGCTGTCGCGCGGGCGTAGCATCAGCCGATGCGGGCCGAACTGGACGGGCTGCGTGTAGCGATAGGTCGTGGCGTGGCGGATGCGCAGATACATCGGGTTTCCGCGGGTTTGGCTGTCGCAGGCGCTGGAAAAAAACAAGCCGCCTTTCAGGCGGCTTAGAAGTTTAGCGCGAGGGTGCGCACCGTGATAACGCGGCAGGAGGCCGCCGGTTCCATGCCGTCAGCGCAAAAACGTCGCGCTGTCGGCGGTCTGCCTGTCGGCCTGGGCCAACGCCTGGCGCGTCGAGGACTGGATGGCGCGCTGCGCCGCGTTCTCGCTGCGCTCGGAGCGGTCGACCGCGGCCATGCGGGTCTTGCCCGCCGGCTCGGCGCCACGCATCGCGGCGATGGTCGTCGAACTCTGATCGCTCGGAATCTGCAGGCCGGACCCGAAGGTAAGACCGCCGACGACGAGGCCCATGCAACCGAAGAAGACCAGGGCACGCTTGGCGGGGGCGAAGCTGTCCTTCAGCATCTTGATCTCCCAAAGCCCACCGGCCTCCTGGCCGGCCTTTCTGGCAGGGAAAACGCAGGAAATCCTGCGAAGGTTCCCGAAAGCGGTGATCCCCCCGAAAGTTGCAAGCCACCGGCGAGCGGCCACAGACCCTCTCGTGGACGAAAACGGGACGTGGTATGCGTCACCCTCGCACCGCTTCGCGCTTCGTCTGCGCCTGCGGATGGAGGAATTGCGCGACGTGATCAGCCAGACCATGAGGCCGGGGCGTATGGGCACGCCCTGTCTGGCCTGCCCCTTGCGCCTGAAACCTGCCTTCAAAGACAAGACGGACGACGAGATCCGCTTCATCCAGGGCATGAAGGTCGATCACCGCGTGGTGCCGGCCGGGAGCGACATCATCCATCCCGGCCAGGAGGATGCCGAGCTCTACACGCTCTTTTCAGGCTGGGCCTTCCGCTACAAATCGCTGCCGGACGGGCGCAGGCAGATTCTCAACATCCTCCTGCCGGGGGATCTGGTGGGCCTGCAGGCCTCGCTGCTGGCCGCTGCCGAACACGGCATCGAGGCACTGACCGAGGTCGAGCTTTGCGTCTTCCCGCGCAAGCGCGTCTGGGATCTGTTCGTGAAGATGCCGAGCCTCGCCTATGAACTTTCCTGGCTGGGCTCGCGCGAGGAATGCATGGTCGACGACAATCTGACGTCGGTCGGCCAGCGCAATGCCGGCGAGCGCATCGCGGCGCTGATCATCACACTCTATCACCGCGCCGATGCGCTCGGCCTCGTCGTCGACGGCAGTTTCGAGTTCCCGCTGTCGCAGCAGCAGCTGGCCGATGCGCTGGGGCTTTCTCTGGTCCACACCAGCAAGACCTGGTCGCGCCTGCGCAAGGCGGGGCTGTTTACGCTCGCCAGCGGGCGGCTGACGCTGCTGAACCCGCGCCTGACCGCCCATATGGCCGCGATCTACGACCAGTCGAGCGCACCGCGCCCGCTGATCTGATCGCGGCTTTGCGGGCGGCGCAGCATCGAATTCTCTTGGCGCGGCGGGTGACTTGACCCCATAAGCGGGGCGATTAACGTCTCGTTGCGCCGGCGTCCCCGTGCGTTAAGGATTGGCATGGCTTCCACGACACGACAGCGTCCCCCGCGCGCGATCTCCATCGCGGCCCGCCTGGGCCAGACGCGCGTCGCCAGCCGGCTGGAGGGCGAGGTTCGCGTCACGGCCGCCGATCTGGTCGACAGCGTGGCGGAGGCCAAGCTGAAGGTCGCCGCCGTCCGCTTCAAGGTCGAGAGCGAGATGCGCAGCAAGACCGAGAAGCTGCGCAACCGCGTCACCGAGGCCAAGCTCAAGCTCGGCGACGAGGCGCGCTTCATCAAATCCTGGATCGACGATCCCGGCCGCACCGGCTCGGTAACGCCTTCAAGCCCGGCACTGGCGCGGCGCATGGCCTCCTTCGTGGATCCGGCCCAACCCGGTCCCGTCATCGAGATCGGCCCCGGCACGGGCCCGGTGACCGAAGCGCTGATCGAACGCGGCATCGACGAAAGCCGGCTGGTTCTGGTCGAATACAGCCCGGAATTCTGCGAGTTGCTGCGCAAGCGCTTTCCCCGCGCCACGGTGGTGCAGGGTGACGCCTATGCGCTGACGCAGACGCTCGCCGGCCATCTCGGCGAGAAGGCGGTCGCGCTGGTGTCGAGCCTGCCGCTGTTCAACCGCCCGCCGGCAGCGCGCACGGCGCTGGCGAAAGAGGTGTTTCCCCTCCTTGTCGAAGGCGCGCCCTTCATCCAGTTCACCTATTCGGTGATCTCGCCGATCCCGCGCCGCGGCTCGGGGCTGAAGGCCTTCGTCTCCGAATGGGTGCTGCGCAACATTCCGCCCGCGCGCGTCTGGGTCTACCGCCAGGCCTCCTGATCGCGCTGCCGGCATGCGCCGCCGGCTGGTGCTTTCGGCGCGGGGCCGCGGGGGGCGGTAGCGATGACGGATATTGCGAGGCTCGTCAGCGAGATCGCGCAGGAGATGCGCGGCGCCGCCGAGCGCGGCACGGTCGCGAGCTATATCCCGCCGCTCGCCGCCATCGATCCTGGCCGCTTCGGCCTGTGCGTCACGCTGGCCGATGGCAGCGTCCATCTGGCGGGGGACGCCGACGAGCCGTTCTCGATCCAGAGCGTCTCCAAGGTCTTCGCGCTGACGCAGGCGCTGGGCAAGGTCGGCGATTCGCTGTGGCGGCGCGTCGGCCGCGAGCCTTCGGGCACGCCGTTCAACTCGATCGTGCAGCTGGAGCGCGAGGAGGGCGTGCCGCGCAACCCCTTCATCAATGCCGGCGCGATCGTGGTCTGCGACGTCAACCTCGCCGGCCACGAACCGCGTGTGTCGATCGGCGAATTGCTGCGCTTCGTGCGCCATCTCGCCGACGACGAGAGCATCGCGATCGACGAGGCGGTGGCGCGGGCCGAGCAGACGACCGGCTTTCGCAACATCGCGCTGGCCAACTACATGAAGGCCTTCGGCAACCTCACCCATGCGCCGGAGCTGACGCTGGGCGTCTACTTCCATCAATGCGCCATCGCGATGAGCTGCCGCCAGCTCGCCGCGGCGGGGCGCTTCCTGATGCATGGCGGCTCATCGCAGCCCGGAGCGCCGCGCGTCGTCTCGGCCCAGCGCGCCCGGCGGATCAATGCGCTGATGCTGACCTGCGGCCATTACGACGCCTCGGGCGATTTCGCCTTCCGCGTCGGCCTTCCGGGAAAATCGGGCGTCGGCGGCGGCATCCTCGCCATCGCTCCCGGCCAGGCCTCGATCGCGGTGTGGTCGCCGGGGCTCAACGCCAATGGCAACTCGCTGCTCGGCACGCTAGCGCTGGAGCGGCTGACCGAGGCGACGGGCTGGTCGATCTTCGCGGCGTGAAGCGAGGCGCGGGGCCTTCCCGCACGACCGCACTTCGGGATGGCTCAGGCCGCGAGATCGGCGACGAGCGCGTCCAGCAGCAGGGCGCCATCCGGCGTGGCGGCGAGCCGGCCATCGGCGAGGCGGCGCAGCAGCTTCTCCTCGATCAGATTGGCGATCCGCGTCGCGTTCAGCGTCCGGCCCGCCAAGGCCTCGAACACGGCCGGGTCGATGCCCTCGACGAGGCGCAGGCCCATAAGCAGATATTCGTCGCCCTGCGCCTCGGCATCGAGCCGCTCATCCTCGATCAGGGCATGGCCCTCGGCCTCGACCCGGTCCAGCCAGATTTCCGGGCGCTTCTCGGTGGATTGCGCCATGCGGCCCTGCGCCGTCACCAGCCGGCCATGTGCGCCGGGCCCGATGCCGGCATATTCGCCATAGTGCCAGTAGACGAGATTGTGCCGGCACTCGGCGCCGGGACGGGCATGGTTCGAGATCTCGTAGACCGGCAGGCCGTGCCGGGCCGTGATCTCCTGCGTGATCTCGTAGAGCGCCGCGCCCGCCTCGTGGTCCGGAATCGCGAGCTTGCCGGCGCGGAACAGGCGCTCGAAGGCGGTGCCGGGCTCGATGGTGAGCTGGTAGAGCGAGAGATGCTCGGCCGCATGGCTGATCGCCAGCTCCAGCTCGGCGCGCCAGAGCGCCGGGGTCTGGTTCGGGGAGCGTGCATAGATGAGGTCGAAGGAATGACGCTCGAAATAGCGGCGTGCGATCGCGACGGCGGCGAGCGCCTCCTCGGCCGAATGCATCCGGCCCAGCGCCTTGAGATCGGCATCGTTCAGCGCCTGCACGCCGAGCGAGACGCGGTTGACGCCGGCGGCGCGGAAATCGGCGAAGCGCCCGGCCTCGACGCTGGTCGGATTGGCCTCCAGCGAGACCTCGCAGTTCGGGTCGACCGCCCAATGCTCGCCGATGGCATCGAGAATGGCGCCGACCGTGCGCCCTTCCATCAGCGAGGGCGTGCCGCCGCCGAAGAAGATCGAGGAGACCGTCCGGCCCGGCGCCAGCGCCGCCCGATGCGCGATCTCGCGGCGGAAGGCGGCGATGTAGCGGGCCTGATCCGGCGGCTGCAGCCGGACATGGGAGTTGAAGTCGCAATAGGGACATTTGGCCAGGCAGAAGGGCCAATGCACATAGACGGCGAAGCCCGCATCCGCGGTGGGATGCGCGGCAGGCGGCCGCTCAGTGAGGGCGGCCGGGGCGGTCACGCCGGCTTCCGGAGGCAGGCGGCGGCGAGTTCGGCGAAGGCGCGGGCGCGGTGCGAGAGGGCGCCGTCGCGGGTGCCCCAATCGGTGCCGTGCTTCTCCTCGTTGCTCATCTCGCCGAAGGTGCGCTCATGCCCGTCCGGCTGGAAGATCGGATCGTAGCCGAAGCCGGCCGGCCCGCGCGGGCGTTCGGCGACGGTGCCGAAGACCCGGCCCTCGAACAGCTCCTGATGGCCGTCAGGCCAGGCGATGACCAGCGCCGAGACGAAATGCGCGCGGCGCTGGTCGGGCGCCAGCGCGCCACGCTTGGCGAGCTCCATCTGGACGCGGGCGATGGCTGGGGCGAAATCCTTGCCCGGCCCGGCCCAGTTGGCCGAGAACAGGCCGGGCGCGCCGTCCAGCGCATCGATGCAGATGCCGGAATCGTCCGACAGCGCCGGCAGGCCGCTCGCTTTCGTGGCCGCGACCGCCTTGATGGCCGCGTTCTCGGAGAACATCATCCCGTCCTCCGCCGGCTCGGGCAGGCCGAGTTCGCCGGCCGAAACCAGCTCGATGCCATAGGGCGCCAACAGCTCGCGCATCTCGCGCAGCTTGCCCTGGTTATGGGTCGCGATCACGACCTTGCCGGTGAGGAGGCGATGCTCGGCCATTGCAGTTTTCCATCCGTCTCGAACGTGCTCGGTCATCCCGGGCGACCGAAGGGAGACCCGGGATCCATGCCGGAACAGATCAGGCATGGATCCCGGATCGGCGCCGCTCACGCGGCTTGTCCGGGATGACCCGAGCAGATGAAACCAGGCAAGCGATCCAATTAGGCCACCGCCGCCTTCTGGAGAGCGACGAGCTTGCTCACCCCGCCCTTGGCGAGCTTGAGCAGGGCCATCAGCTCGTCCTCGGAGAAGGGCGCGCCCTCGGCCGTGCCCTGCACCTCGACGAGGCCGCCGGAGCCGGTGATGACGAAATTCGCATCGGTCTGGGCGCCGGAATCCTCGACATAGTCGAGATCGATCACGGGATTGCCGGCGACGATGCCGCAGGAGACGGCGGCGACATGGTCCTTGAGGGGGTTCGTCCCCTTGAGCAGGTTGCGGCCTTCCATCCATTTCAGCGCGTCGTGCAGTGCCACCCAGGCGCCGGTGATCGAGGCGGTGCGGGTGCCGCCATCGGCCTGGATGACGTCGCAATCGACGACGATCTGGCGCTCGCCGATCGCGGTGAGATCGACCACGGCGCGCAAGCTACGGCCGACGAGGCGCTGGATTTCCTGGGTGCGGCCGGACGGCTTGCCGGAGGTGACCTCGCGGCGGGTACGCTCATGGGTAGCGCGCGGCAGCATGGAATATTCGGCGGTGACCCAGCCCTTGCCGGTGCCGCGCAGCCAGGGCGGCCCCTTTTCCTCGACGGTGGCGGCGCAGAGCACCTTGGTCTCGCCGAAGGTGACCATGCAGGAGCCTTCCGCATAGCGCACGACGCCGCGTTCGAGCGTGACCTTGCGCATCTCGTCGGCGGCGCGTTTGGAGGGTCGCATGGGTCGGTCCTGATCTTTCTGAGAAGCGCGGCTTTTAGGCGCTCCCACCCGGCGGGGCAAGGCTGGCGGCGGCAACGCCCCTTGATTGCCACCCGCAGCATGACGACAATACGTCCTGATCCGGATTTCGCCCGCACAAGGCCGATGAGCGCACATACGCCCCGCCCCGAGACGATGAGCAGCCTGATCGAGACCGATCAGCGCTCGCGCGAGATCTTCCGCCAGATCGTCGACGGCTATCTGACGACCGGCGAGCCGGTGGGCTCGCGCAACATCGCCCGCCTGCTGCCGATGACCCTGTCGCCCGCCACGGTGCGCAACGTCATGACCGATCTGGAGCTGGCGGGGCTGATCTATGCGCCCCACACCTCCGCCGGGCGCCTGCCGACCGAGCGGGGCCTGCGCTTCTTCGTCGATGCGATGATGGAGGTCGGCAATCTCACCTCCGACGAACGCGGCCGCATCGAAGCGCAGATCAAGGCCGCCGCCGGCCATCGCAGCCTCGACCAGACGCTGGGCGAGGCTTCGGCGCTGCTCTCCGGCCTCTCGCGCGGGGCCGGCGTGGTGGTGACGACCAAGGCCGATCCCCGGCTGAAGCACATCGAATTCGTCCGGCTCGACCCCTCGCGCGCGCTGGTGGTGCTGGTGTCGGAGGACGGCGCGGTCGAAAACCGCCTGCTGGCCCTGCCGCCCGGCCTGCCGGCCTCGGCACTGACGGAGGCGGCGAATTTTCTCAATGCCCGCGCGCTCGGCAAGACGCTCGGCGAATTGCGCGGCGAGATCGCGGCACTGCGCGCCTCGATGGAGCGAGAGCTGGATGCGCTGACGGCGCGGCTCGTCGAAAGCGGCATCGCCACCTCGGCCGGGCCGGGCAGCGACCGGCACCTCATCGTGCGCGGCCAGGCCAATCTGCTGGAAGACCTGCGCGCTCAGGAGGATCTGGAGCGCATCCGCATGCTCTTCGGCGATCTGGAGACGCAGACCGACGTCATCGACCTGCTGACCCGGGCCGAGGAGGGCGACGGGGTGCGGATCTTCATCGGCTCGGAGAACAAGCTGTTCTCGATGTCGGGTTCCTCGATGGTGGCCGCTCCCTTCCGCGATGCCGAGCAGCGCATCGTCGGCGTGGTCGGTATCATCGGGCCGAGGCGGCTGAACTATGCCCGGATCGTGCCGATGGTCGACTACACCGCCAAGGTGGTCGGGCGGCTGCTGGACGGCAGCCGGTGAGGCGACCGGGCGCGGCGCTTCTGGGAGTTCTGTTGATGACGGCGACGATGGCCGAGGCCGCTCCTGCCCTGCTCGCGGCGGCGGAAAGCGGCCGGACGGCGGAGGTCGAGCGGCTGATCGCCTCCGGCGCCGATCTCGAGGCAAGGGATGCGCAGGGGCGTACCGCGCTGCTCCTGGCCGTGGCGGGCAACCATGTCGCCATGGCGAAGGCGCTGCTCGCGGGCAGTGCCAGTCCCAACACGCAGGCCGCCAATCGCGACACACCCTGGCTTCTGGCCGGCGCGTCGGGCCGCACGGAGATCGTCGCGGCGATGCTGCCGCTGAAGCCGGATCTCTCGCTGCGCAACCGCTATGGCGGCAATGCGCTGATTCCGGCCTGCGAGCGGGCGCATGTCGAGACGGTGAAACTGCTCCTGACCAGCGGTATCGACGTCAACCACGTCAATGATCTCGGCTGGACCTGCCTTCTGGAGATCGTGATCCTCGGCGATGGCGGGCCGCGTCATCAGGAGGTAGCGAAGCTCGTGCTGGCGGCCGGGGCCGATCCCAGCCTCGCCGACAAGGACGGCGTCACGCCGCTTGCCCATGCCCGCGCGCGCCGACAAGATGCCGTCGCGGCCCTGATCGAAGCGGCGGGCGGGCGGATGAAGCGCTGAGTTGGCTTTGAAGGCGGAAGCGGCTATCGAGCGGCAGATTTCCCTCGCATCCAGGCCAGACCGATGTCCGACCAGCTTCCCGACCGGCTTTCCGTCAATCCCGACAGCCCCTTCTACAATGAGGAGGTGCTCTCGCGGGACATCGGCATCCGCTTCAAGGGCGTCGAGAAGACCAATGTCGAGGAATATTGCGTTTCCGAAGGCTGGGTGAAGGTCGCGGCCGGCGCCGCCAAGGATCGCTTCGGCCGGCCGATGACGATCACGCTCAAGGGCCCGGTGGAGCCTTATGTGCGCGGCGAGGCGAAGGAAGGCTGAGGCGGGCTCGTCATTCCGGGGCTTCGCACAGCGAAGAACCTGGAACCCATGACAGGGTGAAAGCCTGCAACGGTCCAGGACGGCTCGCCCGGTCGTGGGTTCCGGGTTCGCGCCTGCGGCGCGCCCCGGAATGACAGCGATGCATCACGCCAGGTCCTTGTAGAAAAACGTCGAGCCGCAGAAGGCGCCGTCCGGCATCAGCGCGTAGCGGGGAATGGTGCCCAGTTCCGTCCAGCCGAGCCTTGCGTAAAGCCGGCGTGCCGCGCCCGCTTCATCGGTATCCAGCACCAGCAGATCGCGGCCCTTCTCGCGCGCCACCGCCTCGGCCTTGCGCATCAGCGCCTCGCCGAGGCCCTGCCGGCGAGCGCGGGAATGGACCAGAACCTTGGCGATCTCGGCGCGGTGCGGCTGGTTCGGCTTGCCGATGAGGTGAAGCTGGGCCGTCCCGACGAGCCCGTCGGCGCTGCGGGCGCCCAGCAGCACGATCTGGCCGCCGGCGACGCCGGCGATCACGTCCCGCCAGTAGCGATCGTAATCGGCGGCGCCGTTCCAGTTCATGAAGCCGACCGAAGCACCGCCCGCGACGCAATCGCTCAGGATCTCGGTCAGATCGGCGATGGCCGCCGAAGCGGCGGCGGCATCGAGTTCGATGATGGCGATGGCGGTCATGGCCTTGTCCTGTTCCAGTCATCGGCGGCCGTGAGCACGACCGCATAGCGCGCCGGCACCGCGCCGGGATTATGAAAGCTGATCGGCCCATCCAGCAGCATGGCGAGGCAATCGCCCGGCGTCAGGCGCTGCTCGGTCGCACCGAGCCCGAGGATCAATTCGCCCTCCAGAAGCCAGATCTGCTGGTCGAGACGGAAGCCGGCGCGCGGCGCTTCCAGCAGCACGCGGGCCCCGGCCGGCATTTCGACCTCGACGATCTCGAGCCGGGAGCCCGTGCCTGCCGGCGAGACCGTCCGGCGCAGATAGCCGCTGGCCGGATCGGTCCAGACCGGCTGTGCGGCACGAGGCGAGAACGGCCCGGAGCCGCGCTCCTCGTGAAACAGGGCCGAGATCAGGATGCCGAGGCCGGCGCAGAGCCGGTCCAGGAGGGCCGCGGTCGGGCTCGAGTCGCCGCGTTCCACGCGAGAGATCATGGCGCGGCTCACGCCGGAGCGGCGGGCGAGATCGTCCAGCGTGAGGTCGCGGGCCTGCCGGAGCGCCTTGAGGCGCCGGCCGATGCGCGTATCGAGTTCCAGGCTGTCAATCGATTCCATGATGGTAGATAAAATCCACCATCTGTGAATTCGTCAAGCCTGCCCTCGTCCTCGGATGGTGTCGCGCTTGGCGCCACGCGGCTTCACTGCTATGGCGCGCGCATGAGCACCCGCAGCATCGACAATATCCGCAACTTTTCGATCGTCGCGCATATCGACCACGGCAAGTCCACGCTGGCCGACCGGCTGATCCAGCAGACCGGCACGGTCGCGGCGCGCGATATGTCCGAGCAGATCCTCGACTCGATGGATATCGAGAAGGAACGCGGCATCACGATCAAAGCCCAGACGGTGCGGCTGGACTACAAGGCCAAGGACGGCAAGTCCTACATCCTGAACCTGATGGACACGCCCGGGCATGTCGACTTCGCCTATGAGGTGTCGCGCTCGCTGGCGGCCTGCGAGGGCTCGCTGCTGGTGGTGGATGCCTCGCAGGGCGTCGAGGCGCAGACGCTCGCCAACGTGTATCAGGCGCTCGACGCCAACCACGAAATCGTCACCGTCCTCAACAAGATCGACCTACCGGCGGCCGAGCCCGACCGCATCAAGCAGCAGATCGAGGATGTGATCGGGCTCGACGCCTCCGAGGCCGTGCCGATCTCGGCCAAGACCGGCCTCAACATCGAGGGCGTGCTCGAAGCGATCGTCGAGAAGCTGCCGGCGCCCAAGGGGGACCCGGACGCCCCGCTGAAGGCGATGCTGGTCGACAGCTGGTACGACACCTATCTCGGCGTCGTCGTGCTCGTGCGCATCATCGACGGCGTGCTGAAGAAGGGCATGACGATCCGCATGATGCGGGCCAACGCCTCCTATGGCGTCGACCGCGTCGGCGTGTTCAAGCCCAAGATGCTGGAGGTGAAGGAGCTGGGGCCCGGCGAGGTCGGCTTCTTCACCGCCTCGATCAAGGAAGTCGCCGACACCGCCGTCGGCGATACCATCACCGACGAGAAGAAGCCGATCGCCGAGCCGCTGCCGGGCTTCAAGCCCGTCGTGCCGGTGGTGTTCTGCGGCATCTTCCCGGTCGACGCCGCCGATTTCGAGGATCTGCGCGGTGCGATGGCCAAGCTGCGCCTGAACGACGCCAGCTTCTCCTATGAGATGGAAACCTCGGCCGCGCTCGGCTTCGGCTTCCGCTGCGGCTTCCTGGGCCTGCTCCATCTGGAGATCATCCAGGAGCGGCTGGAGCGCGAGTTCAACCTCAACCTGATCTCGACGGCCCCCTCGGTCGTCTACCGGCTGAAGCTGCGCGACGGCTCGACGCTGGAGCTGCACAACCCGGCCGACATGCCGGATGTGATGAAGATCGAGGCGATCGAGGAGCCCTGGATCCGCGCCACGATCTTCACGCCGGACGAATATCTCGGCTCGGTGCTGAAGCTCTGCCAGGATCGGCGCGGGCTGCAGATCGATCTCGGCTATGTCGGCTCGCGCGCCAAGGTGGTCTACGATCTGCCGCTGAACGAGGTGGTGTTCGATTTCTACGACCGGCTGAAGTCGATCTCGAAGGGCTATGCCTCCTTCGACTACCAGATCACCGATTACCGCGAGGGCGACCTCGTGCGCATGTCGGTGCTGGTCAATGCCGAGGCGGTCGACGCGCTCTCGATGCTGGTCCACCGCAGCCGGGCCGAATCGCGCGGGCGCGCCATGTGCGAGAAGCTCAAGGAGCTGATCCCGCCGCATATGTTCCAGATCCCCGTGCAGGCGGCGATCGGCGGCAAGATTATCGCCCGCGAGACCATCCGCGCGCTGCGCAAGGACGTGACCGCCAAGTGCTATGGCGGCGACGCGACCCGCAAGCGCAAGCTTCTGGAGAAGCAGAAGGAAGGCAAGAAGAAGATGCGGCAGTTCGGCAAGGTCGAAATCCCGCAGGAAGCCTTCATCGCCGCGCTCAAGATGGACGATTGAGCGGCCCTTCCGCCTTATGGATCGACGGCGCTTGATCCCCGCCGCGATCGCGCCGAAGCTCGGCCGATGACAACGGCATGGTTCGACGACCTCGAAGGCAGGAGCGCGCTGGTGACCGGCGCCTCCGGCGGGCTGGGGCTGCATTTCGCCCGGCTGCTCGCGAACCATGGCGTGAGCGTCACCCTCGCGGCGCGGCGGCTGGCGGCGCTCGAAAGTGCCTGCTCCGAGATCGCAGCGGCAGGCGGACAGGCCGATGCGCTGGCGCTCGACGTCGCGGATGCGGCCTCGGTCGGGGCGGCTCTGGCTGGCAGATCCTTCGACATCCTGGTCAACAATGCCGGCATCAGCGGCGCCGGGCGCGCTGCCGATCTCGCGGAAGCCGATTGGGACGCGGTGGTCGACACCAATCTCAAAGGCGTCTTCCTGGTGGCGCAGGCGGCCGCTCGCGGCATGCGCGAGGCCGGCAAGGGTGGCGCGATCGTCAACATCGCCTCCATTCTAGGCGAGCGCGTCGCCGGCGGCGTGGCGGCTTACGCGGCGTCGAAAGCGGGCGTCATCCAGCTGACGAAGGCGCTGGCGCTCGAATGGGCGCGCGACGGCATTCGGGTCAACGCGCTCTGCCCCGGCTATATCGAGACCGACATCAACCGCGATTTCTTCTCCACGGAACCGGGACAGCAATTGATCCGGCGCATTCCGCAACGCCGGCTCGGCCGGGCCGAGGAGCTGGATGGCGCCCTGCTGCTGCTCGCCTCGCAGGCCGGCAGCTACATCACGGGCGCCTCGCTCGCCGTCGATGGCGGGCATCTGGTCTCCTCGCTCTGAGACGAGCCCTTGCGGTGATCGGCCATCGGGCCTATCGCGCGGCGGAACCGGCGAAAGCCGCCGGGAGGAGAGCGCCATGGCCACCGCCCCCGACTGGAACGCCGCCCAGTATCTGCGCTTCGAGGATGAGCGGACGCGCCCCTCGATCGACCTTCTCGCCCGCGTCCCGCTCTCCGATCCCGCACGCTGCATCGATCTGGGCTGCGGGCCGGGCAACAGCACCGAGCTGGTCGCGGCGCGCTTTCCGCAAGCGCAGGTCGAGGGCCTCGATTCCTCGCCTGACATGCTGGAGAAGGCCCGCAAGCGCCTGCCGCAGCTGTCCTTCACGCTCGGCGATGTCGGCAGCTGGGTCGTCGAGGGCGGCTACGACCTGATCTTCGCCAATGCGGTTCTGCAGTGGCTGCCCGACCATGCCAGCCTGTTTCCGAAGCTCGTACGCTCGCTCAAGCCCGGCGGCTGTCTCGCCGTGCAGATGCCGGATAATCTCGATCGCCCATCCCATGTCGCTATGCGCGAAGTGGCGATGGAGCAACCCTGGGCCGACCAGCTCGCGCCGTCCCTCGCGGCACGGACGAAAATCGGTTCTTTCGGCGATTACCGGCGCTGGCTGACCGCGGCCGGCTGCCGTGTCGATCTCTGGCAGACGACCTATGTTCACGAACTCCAGGGACTCGGCGCCATCGCAGACTGGTTCAGGAGCACGGGGTTGAAGCCATTTCTGGACCGGCTCCACGCGGATGAGCAGGAGGCCTATCTCGCGCGCTACCTCGCCCGCATCGCGCCGTCCTATCCGGTCGAGAGCGACGGCAAGGTGCTGCTGCCCTTTCCGCGGCTGTTCATCGTCGCTACCAAGAGCTAGATCGCGGCGCCATCCGCCACGATATCGGCGCCGAGCCCCTGCCTGACCGCCCTGACGATCTCGGCCTCGGCCGCCGCGCCGCGCTTGCGCGGTCGGGCCGCATCGATGCGGTGCTCGGCGATGATCTGGCCGGGCGCGCCGGACAGGATCACCACGCGATCGGCGAGATAGGCGGCTTCGTCGATATCATGGGTGACGAAGAGCACCGTCTTGCCCGTTCGCTGCCAGACGCGGATCAGCTCGTCCTGCAGATGCTCGCGCGTCAGCGCGTCCAGCGCCGAGAACGGCTCGTCCATCAGCAGGATCTCGGGCTCGACCGCCAGCGCCCGCGCCAGCGAGACGCGCTGGCGCTGCCCGCCGGAGAGCTGATGCGGCCAGCGCTGCGCCAGCTGGCCGAGGCCGACCAGATCGAGCATCTCCTGCGCCTTGGCGAGGCGCTGCGCGTGCGGGCTGCGGCCTTCGAGGCCGAAGCCGACATTGGACACCACCTTGCGCCAGGGCAGCAGGCGGGAATCCTGGAAGACCAGCGCCACAGGACGGCGCGTGCCGTCTTTTGCATGAATCGCGACCTCGCCGCCGCTGGGCTTGGCGAGACCGGCGATGACCCGCAGCAGCGTCGATTTGCCGACGCCGGAAGGGCCGACGATGGCGAGGAACTCGCCCCGGCCGACCGAAAGGTCGAGCTGGCGCAGCACCTCGGTCTCCTCCCCGTCGCGGGTGAAGGTGAGCGAGAGCTTGCGGATATCGATCACGCTTTCCAACGCAGCACCCATTTCTGGAAGGCGACGAAGGCGGTGTCGAGCAGGCCGTAGAGCCCCGCCATCGTCAGCATGTAGACCACGACGATGTCGGTCGCGAGCAGGCTCGAAGCCTGCATCATGCGCTGGCCGACACCGGCGACGCCGAAGATCTCGGCCGCGACCACCGCCATCCAGGCCTGGCCGAGCGCCGTGCGAAAGCCGACGAGAATGCCCGGCATCGCCGCCGGAAGCAGGATCTTGAACAGCTTGGCCCAGGGCGAGCGGAAGCCGAAGGCCTCCGCCACCTCGATCAGATCGCGATCGACCCCGCGCACCGCGCCCTGCGCCGCGAAGAAGGAAATCCAGAACACGCCGACGGCGATGATGAACACCGCCGCGCCGGGCGTAACGCCGAACCAGATGATCGCGAAGGGCACCCAGGCGAGGCCGGGAATCGGCCGCAGCACGCGCACGACCCAGGCGGTCGCCTCCTCGGCGATACGCGACATGCCGACCAGCACGCCGAGCGCGATGCCCAGCCCCGCTCCGACGAAGAGGCCGACGAAATAGTGCCAGAGCGAGCCCAGAATGGCCGCGACCCAGGCGCCGGACTGCATCTCGCGCAGAAACGCCTTCGGCAGCGCGCTGGGCGGCGGCAGGAAAGCCGGGTTGACCCAGCCGAGAAAAGGAGCCGCCTCCCAGAGCAGCAGGAAGGCGGCGAGGCCCAGAAAAGCGAGGGCCGGAGCCCGCAACGACTGAAGGGTCAAATCTCTTGGCCTCACTTCGGAAAGTCGGCGTCGTTCCGGGCGACCAGGGGAAGGCCCGCGATCCGATCCGGACCTTATCCGATCAACGCTGCGAAATGGATCCCGGATCTCCGCTTCGCTCCATCCGGGATGACGCGCGCCGAGACGCAGGCACGATCAGGCCGGTATCAACCGCCCGCCTTGGCGGCGCGCTCGTAATACTGCGTCTCGAACAGGCCGTCGAAGGGCAGTTCCTTGTCGAGCGAGCCGAGCTTGACCTGGTAGGCCTGCATCGCGCGGGCCGGCTCGATGATCTTGCGCGGGTCGATCTCGAAGACGCTGGCGGGCGAGACCAGCGCCTTGCGGATCAGATCGGGATCGACGATGCCCTTGCCGAGCGCCGCGCCGATATGAGGTGCGGCCTTGTCCGGGTTCGCCTTGATCAGCGCGGCGGCCTTGACCAGCCCGTCGACGATCGCCTGCACCGCCTGCGGATTTTTCGTCGCGAAGGCGCCGGAGACAGCGACGACCGTGCCGGGCTGGCCCGGAAACACCTCTTCGCCGGCCGCGACGAGCTTGATCGCGCTGTTGCGGCTCTGCAGGATCGTCAGCGCCGGCTCGCGCACGCTGCCGCCATCGACCGCGCCGGCGAGGATCGCCTGCTGCGTCGCATCGATTCCCATCGGCACGATCTCGACATCCGCCTTGTCGATCTTGGCGACCTCCCACAGCCAGTATTGCAGCGTCGTGTTCGGCACCGAGCCGGCGGGTTGGGTGGCGAGGCGCGCCGCCTTGCCGTTTGCCGTGCGGAAGGCCTTGAAGGCCGCCGCTGGCGCGACGCCGGCCGTGAAGAACTTCGACAGGGACGGCGCTGCAACGACGACGTTCTCGCCGATCGCGGTCGAGGCCACGACGCGCACGTCGATGCCGCGCGAGCGGGCGACGGCCAGAGGCGCGACCCCGGCGACATAGACGTCCAGCGTGCCGGAGGCCAGCGCCTGGATCATGTTGGGGCCGGATTCGAACACCGTCACGGCAGGCTCGACGCCAGCCTGCTTCAGCCAGCCTTCGCCCTGCGCGACGAAGAAGGGCGCGGTGCCGACCACCGGAATGTAGCCGACGCGCGCGGCGACGGGCTGGCCCTGCGCCCTGGCCGCCAGCGGCGCGAAGGCGGCAAAACCCGAGGCGAGGGCGAGAAAACGGCGGCGATCCATGAGGTCGATGTCCTGTCCGAAAGAGCGGCGCGCAAGCACGCCATTGACAGGTTGAGAAAAGGATTTTCTATCATACCGCAAGGGATGAAGCGCAAAAAGAGATTTATCCTACTAAACCTAGTTTGAGAAGATCGTTCTTCTCTCAGATCGGATGACCGGAGATGGATGCCATCGACCGCAAGATTCTCACCGTGCTCCAGGCCGACGCCAACATCTCGATCGCGGAGCTGGCGGACCGCGTGGGGCTCTCGCAAACCCCCTGCTGGAAGCGCATCCAGAAGCTGGAGCAGGCCGGAATCATCCTCAAGCGCGTGGCGCTGGTCGCGCCGGAGAAAATCGGTCTCGGCCTCACCGTCTTCGTGCAGATCGAGACCGCCGACCATTCCGGCCCCTGGCTCTCGACCTTCGCAGACACGGTCTCGGCCATGCCGGAGGTGATGGAGTTCTACCGGATGGCCGGCGATGTCGATTACATGCTGCGCGTCGTCGTCGCCGACATGGCCGCCTATGACGCCTTCTACAAGAAGCTGATCGAGACGATTCCGCTGAAAAACGTGACCTCCCGCTTCGCGATGGAGCGGATCAAGGCGACCACGGCCTACAAGGTGCCGGACGCGCCGCGGGTCTGAGGGTGCGGCCATGACAGGCCGGCGCGGAGGATGCTAGGAAGCACCACCCGCGCCTTTCCCGAGGAGCCGCCTTGTCCGCTTCCCGCTCCATCCTGCTGATCATCGGCGGCGGCATCGCCGCCTATAAATGCCTGGAGCTGATCCGCAGGCTCAAGGATCGCGGCATCGCCGCGCGCTGCATCCTGACCAAGGCGGGCGAGCAGTTCGTGACGCCGCTCGCCGTCTCGGCCCTGGCGGGAGAGCGCTGCTTCACCGATCTGTTCTCGCTGACGGACGAGGCCGATATCGGCCATATCCAGCTCTCGCGCTCGACCGACCTCGTGGTCGTCGCCCCCGCCACGGCCGATCTCATCGCCAAGATGGCGACGGGGCAGGCGGGCGACCTCGCCACCACCGCGCTGCTCGCCACCGACAAGCGCGTGCTGATCGCGCCCGCGATGAACCCGCGCATGTGGCAGCACCCGGCGACGCGCCGGAACATGGCCCAGCTCGAGAAGGACGGCATTCTCGTTGTCGGCCCCAATAGCGGCGCGATGGCCGAGCGGGGCGAGAGCGGGATCGGCCGCATGGCCGAACCGATGGAAATTCTCGCCGCGATCGAACTCGCCTTGGCAGGCGAGAAGCCGGCGGCCCAGCGCGCAATCGGCTTTCTCGGCCGGCTGCCGGGGGCCGATGCCGCACAGGCCCGGCCGGCGGCAGGCGCGCTCGCCGGGCGCCATGTGCTGATCACTTCCGGCCCGACGCATGAGCCGATCGACCCGGTTCGCTATATCGCCAACCGCTCCTCCGGCAAGCAGGGCCACGCCATCGCGGCGGCGGCGGCGGCGGCGGGGGCGCAGGTGACGCTGATCAGCGGGCCGGTCTCGATCCCGGACCCCGAGGGCGTCCGGACGGTGCATGTCGAATCCGCCCGCGAGATGCTCGCGGCGGTGGAGGCGGCGCTTCCGGCGGATCTCGCCATCTTCGCCGCGGCCGTCGCCGACTGGCGCGTCGCCGATGCCGCGCCCGAGAAGATGAAGAAGGATGGCGGAGCGCTGGCGCCTCTCTCGCTGGTCGAGAACCCCGACATCCTGGCGAGCATCGCGCATCGCGAGGCGGGCAGGCCCGGCCTCGTCGTCGGCTTCGCCGCAGAGACGCAGAACGTCGTCGCCTATGCCAGGGCCAAGCTCGCCAAAAAGGGCTGCGACCTCATCGTCGCGAACGATGTCGGCGGCACCGGCGTGATGGGCGGCGACGACAACACCGTCCATCTGGTGACGAAGCAAGGAGTCGAGACCTGGCCGACGCTCGCCAAGGAGGAGGTCGCGCGGCGGCTGGTGGCACATCTGGCGACGCTGCTGCCGGCCCGGACGGTCTGAGCGCATGGTCACGGTTCCGATCCGGCGCCTGCCGCATGGCGCGGACCTTCCCTTGCCGGCTTACGAAACCGCCGGGGCGGCGGGGCTCGATCTCAGGGCCGCGATCGCCGAGCCGCTGACCGTGCCGCCGGGCCGGCGGCAGCTGGTGCCGACGGGCCTTGCCCTGCAACTGCCCGAGGGATTCGAAGCGCAGGTGCGGCCGCGTTCGGGGCTGGCGCTGCGCCATGGCGTCACCGTCCTCAACAGCCCCGGCACGGTGGATCGCGATTATCGCGGCGAGGTGTCGGTCGTGCTGATCAATCACGGCGAGGAGCCGTTCAGGATCGCGCGCGGGGACAGGATCGCGCAATTGGTGATCGCGCCGGTGACGCAGGCGAGGCTGGTCGAGGTCGATATGCTGGACGAAACCGAGCGGGGCGCCGGAGGCTATGGCTCCACCGGCGTCGCGCAAGGCAAGACGGGGGAGGCGGCGCGATGAACCTGCTCTCCCGACGCAGCCTTCTCGCCATCGCGGCGGTGGTCGATATCGCCTTGCATGCCCGCCCCTCGCCCGTCCCGGCCAAGCTGCTGGTCGGCCGGCTCGGCCTGCCGCCGCGCCATCTGGAAACGCTGCTGCAGGCGCTGGTGCATGCCGGCATCCTCAAGAGCGTGCGCGGGCCGCGGGGCGGCTATGAGCTGGCGCGCGAGCGCCGCCGCATCACGGCCGGGGACATCACCCGCGCGGCGATGAGCGACGCGGCTGAGGATTTGGGGCCGCCGCCGCAATCGGCGCTCGTCGATACGGTCGTTGCCCCTGAGGTGGCCGCGGCCTCCGCCGCCTTCCTCACCGTGCTGGACGGGGTGACGGTCGAGGATCTGTGCCGGCGCGCCCTCGACGGCGATGTCGGGATCCAGCTGCCGGAAGTTAATTTCACAATATAGAATGTGATTTATCTGATTATTCGACAGAACTTGTAAATTGAACTAGCGTTGTCGTCCTGACCGCTTTTCGAGGAGTGACCGATGGCTGAAGCGCAGAACGCCACCAAGGCCCCGGGCCGTGGCCGCATCTACAACTCCATCACCGACACGATCGGCGACACGCCGCTGGTGAAGCTCAACCGCCTGCCGACCGAGCGCGGCGTGCAGGCGACGATCCTGGCCAAGCTGGAGTTCTTCAACCCGATCTCGAGCGTCAAGGACCGGATCGGCGTCAACATGATCGACGCGCTGGAAGCCTCGGGCGCGCTGCAGCCGGGCGGCACGCTGATCGAGCCGACGTCCGGCAATACCGGCATCGCGCTCGCCTTCGTCGCCGCCGCGCGCGGCTATCGCCTGATCCTGGTGATGCCCGAGACGATGTCGCTGGAGCGCCGCAAGATGCTGGCGCTGCTGGGCGCCGAGCTGGTGCTGACGCCCGGCCCCGGCGGCATGCGCGGCGCGGTCGCCAAGGCCGAGGAGCTGAAGAACGAGATCCCGGGCGCGATCATTCCCCAGCAGTTCGAAAACCCGCACAATCCGGAAATCCACCGCAGGACGACCGCCGAGGAGATCTGGAACGACACGCAGGGCGCGGTCGACATCATCGTCTCGGGCGTCGGCACCGGCGGCACCATCACCGGCATCGGCCAGGTGCTGAAGGCCCGCAAGCCCGGCCTGAAGATGGTCGCGGTGGAGCCCGAGGATTCGCCCGTGCTCTCCGGCGGCCAGCCCGGCCCACACAAGATTCAGGGCATCGGGGCCGGCTTCGTGCCCGGCGTGCTCGACCGCGGCGTGATCGACGAGGTGGTCACCGTCGGCAACCAGACCGCCTTCGAGACGGCCCGCGCGCTGGCCAAGCTGGAAGGCATCCCGACCGGCATCTCGTCGGGCGCCGCGGTGGCGGCGGCGCTGGAAGTGGCCGCCAAGCCGGAGAACGCCGGCAAGACGATCGTGGTGATCATTCCTTCCTTCGCGGAGCGCTACATCTCCAGCGCCCTGTTCGAAGGGCTGTGAGCGAAGGCTCCGTCCAGATCGTCCGGCTCGCCGAGGCGCTGCCGGACGATATCGGGGATCTGCAGGCGGAGGCGGCCGGCGAGGCCTATCGTTTCGTCGAGAGCCTGTTGAGCGAGTGGCAGGAAGGCCATTATGCCGCAGGCGATGACCGCTTCGCGGTCTTCGCCGCGTTCCGTGATGGGGAACTTGCCGGCATCGGCGCACTGACGCCCGATCCCTATGATCCCGCTCCGGACCTGCTGCGAATCCGGCATGTCTATGTGCGGTCGGCGCATCGCGGCACGGGTGTCGGGCGGGTTCTCGCGACGGCGCTGATCCAGCAGGGCCTGGAGCTCGCGCCACGCCTCTCGCTGCGAGCGGCCGACGAGAAGGCGGCCCGTTTCTGGGAGGCGGCCGGCTTCTCACCGACGATGAGCGGCACGCGCCGCTCGCATCTGTTGACGCGGTAGGCCGCGCTCAGCTTACCAGCACGAGGCGGTTGTTCCACGGATCGGCGATCGAAGGGCCGTCCTGCGCATCGCGGCCACCTGCGGCGAGGATGCGCTCGCGCATCGCGGCGAAATCGGCCTCGTCCCGGGCGACGATCTCGAAGCTCTCCAGCCCCGCCTCGCCCGGCTGGCGAGCGCCCGCGCCGCGGCTGCCCCAGATGTTGCCGGCGATATGGTGGTGATAGCCGCCGCTGGCGAGGAAGCTGGCACCAGGATAACGAACCATCAGGTCGAAGCCGAGCAGATCGCGATAGAAGGTCTCGGCCTCGGCCGTATCGCCGACGCGCAGGTGGATATGCCCCATGGCGGTGCCGGCCGGCATGCCGGCATAGGGCGCCGTCCCGGCGTCGGAGAGCAGGCGGTCGAGATCGAGGCGCTCGGTCGCCATGGCGATGCCTCCATCGGGCCGGCGCGGCCAGTCGGAGCGCTTGCGGTCGCGATAGATCTCGATTCCGTTGCCCTCCGGATCGGAGAGATAGAGCGCCTCGCTCACCAGATGGTCGGAGGCACCCTCCAGCCGCAGCCCGGTCGTGGCGGCATGACGCAGCCAGTTCGCCAGCGCCTGGCGTGACGGCAACAGGATGGCGAGGTGGAAGAGGCCGGTGGCGGCCGTCGGGCGGGTCGCGCCCGCCTGCAGGCGAACCAGCGCCTTGCCATCGATGCCGAGTTCGGCCTGCTCCGGGCTTTCGCGGATCAACGCAAGACCGATCGCATCGCGGTAGAAGGCGTTGAGCCGCGGCAGGTCTGCGACGCGCAGGGTCACGGCGCCGATGTGAAAAGGCGCGTCGTGAGCTTCCAGAAGCGCCGGCGTGGCCGGCTCGGCGGTGGCGAGCATGGTTCAGGTCCTTTCGCAGGCGGCAGGCCGAACGCCGCCACGCCTTGAAGATGGCGCGATCCGACGCCCTTGTCGCTGCCGCAGGCGGAAAGAACGAGATTGCAGATCCGCAATCCGATCGGCGTCACGCCGGGTTCGGGCGGTCGATGGCGAAATGGCGGAACCAGCTTTCCTCCCGCCCCTCGATCAGGGCGCCGAGCATGCGCGATGCCAGGAAACTGAAGGTGATGCCGTTGCCGCCATAGCCATAGGCGGCCAGCAGGCGCGGATGGCCGGGCACGCGGCCGATCAGCGGCAGGCCGTCCTCCGTCTGGCCGAAGGCGCCGGACCAGCTATGGCTGAAATCGAGCCGCGCTTTCGGCAACAGCGCATGGAGACGCCGGCGCAGCGCCTCAGTCTTGGCCTCGTCGAGCTCCTCCCGCGCTTCCGGCTGCTCGATCTCCTCGTCCTCGCCGCCGAAGACGATCCGGCCATCGGTAGTGGTGCGGCAATAGCAGTAATCCTCCGACGCCTCCCAGACGAGGGCGCGGCCCGGCCACAGGGCCTCGGGCGCCTGCGGCACGGTCGCAACGGCCCAGCTCGAGGCGACGCGATGCAGATCGTCCTGGACGCAATCGGGCATGACATAGCCGGTGGCGAGCACGATCGCGCCGGCCTCGACGACGCGCCCGCTCTTCAAGGTCACGGCGGCGGTGGCACCACTGCCGTCATAGCTCACGGCCTCCTCGCGCAGCAGGCGGGCGCCACGCTTGGTCGCCATCGCGATCAACCCATGGCAGAGGCTCAAGGGGTCGGCCTCGGCCGAGCCGGGGGAGACGATGGCGGCGGCCCTGTCGAAGCCGAAGCGGCCGAGCAGGTCGGCATGCTCCACGAAATCGCCGGGAAGCCCGGCGCGGCGGCGCGCCTCATGCTCGGCGAGCAGTTCCCGCGGTCCGACCTCGCCGGCGGCGAGATAGACCGTCGGGCGCGGGGAAAATCCGCAGGGGATCGCCAATTGGCCGACGAGCTCGCCCAGCTGCTCCACCGCCTTGAAGCTCATCCGGTAGATCTCGGCCGCCGCCTCGAAGCCATAGAGAGCTGCGAGCTCGGAGATTTGCAGGTCGATCTCCCATTGCAGCATGGCCGTGGAGGCAGCGGTGCTGCCGAAGCCCTCGCGCTCGCGGTCGATCAGGACCACGTCCTTGCCCATGGCGGTGAGGTGCTCGGCCATCAGCGCTCCGGTGATGCCGGCCCCGACCACGACGACGTCGCAGCGCGTATCGGCGGCCAGCGTACGGCCGGGCGGGCGGGCGATTCCGGGCAACCAAGGGCCCTGGCCGTGGCGGAGGTCGTCGTGGCGGATCGTCTGGGGGTCGAGCATCAATCCGCCTTTGCCGGGCCGACCCGGTCAGCCATCGTCGCACCGCGCTGCCCGAGGGGTTTCGGGTTGCCGGTCGTGGTGTCGTGCGCGGTCTGGTGTTCCAGCTCGGCGTTGAGCTCGGCCCCGGCCAGCACGATCATGGCCGAGATCCAGAGCCAGGTCATGAAGACGACGACCGTCGCCAGCGAGCCATAGGCCGCCGTGTAGTTGCCGAGCGTGCTGACATACCAGGAGAAGACATAGGAGGCGCCGGCCCAGAGCAGCGCGGCGACCACCGCGCCCGGCATCACCCAGACGAAGCGGGCGCGCTCGCGGCTGGGGCCGATCCAGTAGAGGGCCGCGATGGACAACGTGCCGAGCACCAGGAAGGTCGGCCACCGGACGGCGCTGATCAGCTCCTCCAGCTCGGAGTGGAACGGGAACAGAGCCGTCACCAGCGGCAGGCTGGCGATGACGATCAGCGCCGTGGTGACCAGCAGCACGCCGCCGACCGTGGTGAAGAGCGAGACGAGGTTCAGCTTCACGAAGCTGCGCTTCTCGGTTTCGCGGTAGATGATGTTCAGCGCGTCGAAGATCGCCTTCACCGCCGCATTCGACGACCAGGCCGCGACGAGGAAGCTGATCAGGAAAGTCAGCGACAGGCTGGCGCCGGATTGGCTGGAGAGGCGGATCGCCTGTTCGTGAATGAGGTCGCGCGCCGCCTGCGGGAACATCGTCGTCACCGCGTCGAGCTGCTCGGCGATCGTCACCGGATCGGTGAAATAACGATAGACCGTGACCAGCAGCGAGAGCGCCGGCACCAGCGAGAGCAATGTGAAGAAGGCTACGGCGCCGGCGAGCGAGGAGATGCGGTTGTCGATGACGTTGCCGATGAAGCGCAGCAGCACGTCCTTCCAGCCCAGCCACGGCATCTGCCAGGGGGTCCGCGCCATCCGGCCGCGGCGCTGCGCGCTGCGCTTGCGATCACGGCGGCTGGTCAGCGCGCCTGAAACATAGCCGAGCGCGACACCGAGCCCGGCCACCCCGGTCATGCGTTTCAGGTCAGCCATCGATGGTTCGGTCCCCATTGCCGTGCGCCAGCTTGGCCGCAACAGGGGGCGGCGGCAAATGTTCCGCGCCGGGCCCTGCCGCGCGCGGCCTTAGGCGATTGTTAACCTTAATGCTTCGTTATCGGCGATGCCGCCCCTCGCATCGGGCGGCGTCTGGCATGGACGTGTCCGATGGCGAATTCGATCAAGGCGGGGCTCTGCGGCCTCGCGATGCTCTGGGCCGGAGCGGCAGGCGCAGCCGATCTGCGCTCCGTCGCGCTGCCGCCGGCGCCCGAGCTTCCCGCCTTCTATTCCTGGAGCGGCGTCTATGCCGGCGTGCAGGGCGGCTATTCCTGGGGCAGCAACCGTGTGCGGATCGGCTCGGCGACCGGCGCCTTCGCGCCTTTGCGCTTCCATGCCGGCGAGGATTTCGGATTCGGCGGCGCGCATGCCGGCTTCAATTATCAGAGCGGCGGCGTCGTTCTGGGCCTGGAGGGGGATATCGAGGCGCTCGGCAATCGCAGCCGCTTCGACGGCGTCGGCTTTTCCGGACGCACCAGCCAGGATTGGCAGGCGGCGGCGCGCGCACGCCTCGGCTATGCCTTCGACCGGCTGATGGTCTATGCGGCGGGCGGCGCCTCCTTTACCGAATATGAGCGGCGGGTCTATGGCGCGGGCGGCTCCGGCGAGCGGCTGACCAGCGCGCGCACGGGCTGGAATGTCGGGGCGGGCGTCAATTTCGCCTTTACCGATCACCTCATCCTCGGGGCGGAATATCGCTACACCGATTTCGGCCGCAACCGCTTCGCCTCGTCCGGCGCCTTTCCGGGCCTCACCGGCGATCAGGAGCTGACGACCCACAGCGCCCGGGCGAGCATGGCCTACAAGTTCTGAGGGATCACGCCGTCATTGCGAGGAGCCGAGCGACGAAGCAATCCAGGAACATTGGGTGAAACCTTCAACCCGGTCCTCACGGATGGCTTCGCTCCGCTCGCCATGACGCAGGACCGCGCTCAGAACCCCGTGCGCTGGCGGATCGCCGCGGCGAGCGTCCCGTCGTCGAGATAGTCGAGCTCGCCGCCCACCGGCACGCCATGAGCGAGCCTGGTGACCTTCACCGGCAGATGGCCCAGCAGATCGGTGATGAAATGGGCCGTGGTCTGGCCGTCCACGGTGGCGCTGAGCGCCAGGATGATCTCCTTGACCCGCGGATCGGAGGCGCGGGCGACCAGCGCATCGAGCGAGAGGTGCTCGGGCCGCACGCCATCCAGCGCCGACAGCACGCCGCCCAGCACATGGTAGCGGCCGGAGACGGCGCCGGAGCGCTCCAGCGCCCACAGATCGGAGATATCGGCGACGACGACGATCAGGCCGTCGTCGCGGCGCGGATCGCTGCAGAGCCCGCAGGGGTCGCTGGTGTCGACATTGCCGCAGGTCGTGCAGACGAGGATTCGCTCGCGCGCGACGCTCATCGCCTCCGAAAGCGGGCCGAGCAACTGCTCACGCTTCTTGACCAGATGCAGCGCGGCGCGGCGGGCCGAGCGCGGCCCGAGCCCCGGCAATTTCGCCAGGAGCTGGATCAGGCGCTCGATTTCGGGGCCGGCGATGGGGCGGGGCATATGGCGCTACCCTGTCATCCCGGGGCATGGCGCAGCCATGAACCCGGACCCCACGAACGGGTGAGTCCGGTCGTACCGATGCATTCGATGGCGCTCGCCCGGTCGTGGGGTCCGGGTTCGGCCTGCGGCCACCCCGGAATGACACTGGTTCGTCAAAACAGCTTCATGCCCGGCGGGATCGGCAGGCCCTTGGTGATCTCGCCCATGCGCTCCTGCATCACGCGCTCCGAGCGGGTGCGGGCGTCGGCGCAGGCGGCGACAATCAGATCTTCGAGGATCTCGCGCTCGTCCGGCACCATCAGGCCGGGGTCGATCCTGATGCCCTTCAGCGCGCCCTTGGCCGTCATCGTGACCGCCACCATGCCGCCGCCGGCCGTTCCCTCGACCTCGACCGTGTCGAGCTCGGCCTGGAGATCGGCCATCTTCTGCTGCATCTGCTGCGCCTGCTTCATCAGGCCCATCATGTCGCGCATCGTCTCACCTTCCTCGCATCAGAAATCGACGCCGTCGAAATCGGGCTCGGCATCGTCGAACAGGGGCTCGTCGCCATCCGGCAGATAGTCATCGCCGGTCGATGCCGCCATCCCGGCCTGCGCCGCCTCCGCGGCACGAGGGTCGCGGACATCGACGATGCGGGCGCCGGGAAAGCGCTCGAGAACGGCCTTGACCGAGGGGTGAGCGGCCGCATCGCTTTCGCGGCGGTCCTTGGCCTGGGAGACCTGCTCACGCAGGGTCGCCCCGCCCTCCGCATTGACGACGGCGACCATCCAGGTCTGCCCGGTCCAGTCCTTGAGCTTGCGCGAGAGATCCTGTGCCAGCGTTCGCGACGCGCCTTCCGCCAGCGAGAACTCGATGCGGCCCGGCTCGAAGCGCACGGGCCGCACATCGCGCTCCAGCGCGACCTTGAGGCCGATCTCGCGATGCTGGGAGGCCAGCGCCACCACATCCTCCAGCGAGGCGACGATCGCCTGCGGCGCGGCGAGCGCGCGAGGAGACGCAATCGGCGCGGGATTGGCGCTGGCCAGGACGGGGCGCGCGGCGAGCGCGGTGTTGCCGCCGCCGGAAGGCGGGCGCGGAGCGCCGCCGCCATTGCCGCTGCCGGACGGCACGGCGCCCATGCCGTCGCGCAGCATCTTGAGCGCTTCGTCCGGCGTCGGCAGGTCGGCGGCATGAGCGAGGCGCACCAGCACCATCTCGGCCGCCATCACCGGCCGGTCGGCCTGCTTCACCTCTCCGATGCCCTTGAGCAGCATCTGCCAGGTGCGGGCGAGCACGCGAACCGAGAGACGCTGGGCGAAATCGCCGCCGCGCACCCGCTCGGCCTGAGCGAGGGTGGCGTCCTTCACCGCATCGGGAACGAGCTTCAGGCGCGTGACCAGATGGGTGAATTCGGCAAGGTCCGTCAGCACCACCACGGGATCGGCGCCGGCATCGTATTGCGCGCGCAGCTCGCCGAGGGCGGAGGCGATGTCGCCCTTCATCACGGACTCGAACAGGTCGATGACGCGGGCCCGGTCGGCGAGGCCGAGCATGGAGCGGATATCGTCGAGCGTGATGCGGCCGGCCGCATGCGCGATGGCCTGGTCGAGGATCGACAGGGAATCGCGCACCGAGCCCTCGGCCGCGCGCGCGACGGCTGCGAGCGCCTCCGGCTCGGCATCGACCCCTTCGCGCGCGCAGATGCCGGCGAGATGGCCGACCAGCACATCCGCCTCGACGCGGCGCAGATCGAAGCGCTGGCAGCGCGAGAGCACCGTGATCGGCACCTTGCGGATCTCGGTCGTCGCGAAGATGAACTTGGCGTGGGCCGGCGGCTCCTCCAGCGTCTTGAGCAGCGCGTTGAACGCGGCCGTCGACATCATATGCACTTCGTCGACGATGTAGACCTTGTAGCGGCCGGAGACCGGGGCGTACTGGATGCCCTCGATCAGCTGGCGGACATTCTCGACGCCGTTGTTGGAGGCGGCGTCCAGCTCCATCACGTCGATATGCCGGCCCTCGATGATGTCGCGGCAATGGATGCCGAACTCCCGAAGGTCGGTGGTCGGTGCGCCGCCGCCATCGGCCGTCTGGTAGTTGAGCCCGCGGGCGAGGATGCGGGCTGTCGTGGTCTTGCCGACGCCGCGCACGCCGGTCAGCATCCAGGCTTGGGGGATGCGCCCGGCGGTGAAGGCGTTGGTGAGCGTGCGCACCATCGCATCCTGGCCGATCAGGTCTCCGAAATGGGCGGGGCGGTATTTGCGGGCCAGGACGCGATAGGGCGCAGGCGCCGCGCCCGCGGCCGGCACCGGCACGGGCGGCGGATCGAAGCCGGCGAAGCCGGGCTCGTCAGCAGAAGCAGCCGCCTTGATCTCGTCGTTCATCGCGTTGCTTTCGCGGATCGCCAGGCGGGCGTCAATGCTGCGATGGGTGCGGCACGGCCGCCGATCGGCGCTGCCGGGCCGCAAACACGGCCATGACCCCTCACCTCACCGCGAGCCGATACTCATAACGGTATTCGGCCCGGCCGTCCGACGATGTGTTGATGATCATCAGGTCGTCGAACCCGCGATAGTCCGGATTCGATTGGTAATGGACCGATATGACGAGCGTATCCTTCCCTTGGCATTTTTCCACGAAGGAGGCCGTCTTTCGCGACTTCGCTCCGGAGATCCAGCCCGGCCCTATCGTGGCGTGATTTTTCTCCAGCCGGACTTCGCCGTGTTTCGGCATTCGCTCGACCCTGACATTGAACCCGGTCTTGATCGAGCAATCCTCGTTCAGGCCCCAGAAGAAGAAGATCCGGGCGCTTTTCCCGCTGTCGACGAAGACCGAACGCGCAGGCTCGTCGATGCGCCGGACCTGGGCGGAGGCCGACGTATGAACCACGGTGAAAAGACCGATGGCGGCGCCAAAGGCCGCTGCGTGGTTCGAGAGATGGCCATAGGCCCGCATGGTCGCATTCCCCCTCCGCACAGGGTGTCACCCGCCGCCGCCGACGTTACTCGACCGATAGCTGGAATTCACGGCGGATCTCGGCCAGCCCGGATGGCGTCGTCTTGATGACCAGCAGGTCGTCGGGGCCGGCATAGCCGGCTTTCGCGCGGTAGAAGACGGCGATGACCGGCACTTCCACGCCAAGGCACTGGCTCGCGTTCCGGCTCGCCCGGCGGGTTCCCGCCCGCTCCGCCCAACGCGGATCGACCTGCTCGGTCGTTTTCTCCAGCCAGACCTCGCCATGCCGCGGCTTGCGTTCGACGCGCACGTTGAAGCCCCGCTGGACCGAGCAATCCGGATTGAGGCCCCAGAAATAGGCGATGCGCCTGGTTTCGCCGGCATGAACGCGGCGGGATCGCTGCCCCTCGTCGATCCGCAGGGGCTGCGCCGTGGCATGCCCGCCGGCGAGAACGGCCGCAGCGATGCCGATGATCGCGATCCGCAGGACAGGAGGGGCGATCGGCACTTCGGCGCAACCCCGCATTCCGCCAAGGCCCGCGAGGCGGGCCTCGACCCCGAGAGACGGTGGGAGGCTGGACGAAGACCCGTTCGGTCTCGTTAGGGCTGCTTCCTTCCGGACCTGACCCGGTTGGCGAGTGAGACGTCCCTCGCCAACCTCCCGAGCGCTATATCGGGGATGTCGGGCCGAAGCGCAAGCCGGCTCGGCACCGCGCGCACAGCCTGCCGCCACGCTTCGCCGCGGCTGCGGTTTCCGCATTGACTTGCCATCATCGATCCGTCATAAGCCCGCCACCTGCGCAGCCGAGAGGCGGCGCCGAACCCTATCGCATGACAGGCTCGGTTGGTCCTGCTTCCCTCGGGAGGCGGCGGCCGGCGCGCTTCAAGAAGGCCCCGGAGACGGACCGTGAAAAGAACCTATCAACCCAGCAAGCTGGTTCGCAAGCGCCGCCACGGCTACCGCGCCCGCATGGCGACCAAGGGTGGCCGCAAGGTCATCGCCGCCCGCCGCGCGCACGGCCGCAAGCGCCTGTCGGCCTGACGCCGACCGGCGCGTGACCACGACGCGCCCGTTCCGGAAGACAGGCCAATCGCCATGCGCCTCGCCCGTCTGACGCAACGCAAGGAATTTCTGGCGGCGGCCGATCACGGCCGCCGCTTTCGTTCGTCCGCCTTCCTCGTACAGGTGCGCGACGCCGCGCCCGAGGAAGAGCGCGACGGGCTGAAGGTCGGGCTGACCGCCTCACGCAAGACCGGGAACGCCGTGAAGCGCAACCGGATTCGCCGCCGGCTGCGGGCCGCCGCGGCCCTCGCCCTGCGCGACCAGGCCGACCGCCGCTGCGACGTCGTGATCGTCGCCCGCGCCGAGACCATCGGCGCCGACTTCCAAACGCTCGTCGCCGATCTTTCGGTTGCCATCGACCGGGCGAGGCCGCAAAAGCCTCAGGCGCATCGACGCGGCTCCGGGAGCGCTGCCAAGCCTTCTTCGAAGATTTCTCCGAAGCCATCCTCCGTCTCACCCGCCTGACCCGGCCGGACGCAAGCGAGATCCGTTTCCCGTCATGATGAAAGAAGACAACCGCAATCTGCTGCTGGCGATCACGCTGTCCGTCGTCATCCTGCTCGGCTGGCAGTATTTCTACGCGCAGCCGCAGCTGGAGAAGCAGCAGGAGATCGCGCGGCAGAACCAGCAGACCAAGACGCAGGCGGCGCCTGCCGGCACGAGCAACCCGGCCGCGACGGCCGCGCCGCCCGGCCAGCTGCCCGGCTCGGCCGCGCCCGGCGCCTCGACGCCCGGCGCCACTCCCGGCGCCGCTGCCGCCCTGGTCTCCGGCACGCGCGAGCAGGCGCTGGCGGCCAGCCCGCGCATCAAGATTGACACCCCCAAGATCGCCGGCTCGATCGCGCTGGCGGGCGGGCGCGTCGACGACGTCTCGCTCAAGGCCTATCGCGAGACCGTCGACCCCAAGAGCCCGATCATCGTCCTGCTCTCGCCGGCCGGCGGCCCCAACGCCTATTATTCCGATTTCGGCTGGGTCGCGGCGCCGGGCAGCAACACGCCCGTGCCGAACGCGACCACGCTGTGGACAGCCGACAAGCCCGTGCTGACTCCCGGCCAGCCGGTGACGCTGAGCTGGGACAACGGCCAGGGCCTGACCTTCAAGCGCATCGTCTCGGTCGACGACAATGCGATGTTCCAGATCCGCGACGAGGTCGAGAACAAGGGCGGCAGCGCCGTGACCCTGTTCCCCTATGGCCAGGTCGTGCGCCAGGGCAAGCCGCATACGCTGGGCTATTATGTGCTGCACGAAGGCCTCGTCGGCTATCTCGGCGAGCAGAACGGCCTGCAGGAATGGACCTACGACAAGCTCGACAAGGAAGGCGCTCTCGCGCCCGGAACGGTCGGCAAGATCTGGAAGGATTCGGTCGGCGGCTGGGTCGGCATCACCGACAAATACTGGGCCGCAGCCGTCATTCCCGACCAGCAGCGCAAGTTCGAAGGCCGCTTCTCCTCGGTGCAGACCGGCTCGGAGCGGACCTACCAGGCCGACTTCCTCGGCGAAGCCGTCTCGGTCGCGCCCGGCGCCTCGACCGCGACGCAGTCCCGCCTCTTCGCCGGCGCCAAGGAAGTGGCGACGATCAACGGCTATGAGGACAGTCAGCATATCAAGCGCTTCGATCTGCTGATCGACTGGGGCTGGTTCTATTTCTTCACCAAGCCGCTCTTCGTGGTGCTCGACTGGATCTACAAGCATGTCGGCAATTTCGGCGTGGCGATCCTGCTCGTCACGGTGCTGCTGAAGGGCCTGTTCTTCCCGCTCGCCAACAAATCCTACGCCTCGATGGCGAAGATGAAGGCGCTGCAGCCGGAGATGACGGCCATCCGCGAACGCTACGCGGACGACAAGATGAAGCAGCAGCAGGCTCTGATGGAGCTCTACAAGACGCAGAAGATCAATCCGGTCGCCGGCTGCTGGCCGGTGCTGCTGCAGATCCCAGTGTTCTTCGCGCTCTACAAGATCCTGTTCATCACCATCGAGATGCGGCATGCGCCGTTCTTCGGCTGGATCCACGATCTGGCGGCGCCGGACCCGACCAACCTGTTCAACCTGTTCGGGCTGATCCCCTATACGCCGCCGAGCTTCCTGCATCTGGGCCTGTGGCCGATCATCATGGGCGTAACGATGTTCATCCAGATGAAGATGAACCCGGAGCCGCCGGACACGGTGCAGAAGATGATGTTCACCTGGATGCCGGTGTTCTTCACCTTCCTGCTCGGCTCGTTCCCGGCCGGCCTGGTGATCTACTGGAGCTGGAACAACCTGCTCTCGGTGCTCCAGCAGGGCTATATCATGCGCAAGAACGGGGTGAAGATCGAACTCTTCGACAACCTCAAGGGCATGTTCGGCAAGAAGCCACCTCCGGCCACAGCGGTCGCAGCGCCGGGCAAGCCCGCCAATACGAACAAGAAGTGACGGCGAGGGGCGGGGCAACCCGCCCCTTCCACATTCGGAAGACTGCCATGCCGCTGCCCGACCCGCAGACGCGCCACCCCATCGCAGGCTGGAAGGGCACGGCCTTCCTCAAAGCCGTGGTCGACCACCCCCTGATCGAGGTGGGCGATTACAGCTATTATGACGACTCGCGCGGGCCAGAGCATTTCGTCGCCCGCTGCGTGCGCTATCATTTCGATTTCATCGGCGACCGGCTGATCATCGGCAAGTTCGTCGCGATCGCGCAGGCGGCGCAGTTCGTGATGAACGGCGCCAACCACCCGCTCGGCGGTTTTTCGACCTTCCCTTTTCAGATGTTCGGCCTCGGCGATGCCGAGGAGCTGAAGCGCCCCGGCCCGAACAACCGCGGCGACATGGTGATCGGCAACGATGTCTGGATCGGCCGCGAGGCGGTGATCATGCCGGGCATGCGCATCGGCGACGGCGCGATCATCGGCACCCGCGCGCAGGTCACCAAGGACGTGCCGCCCTATGCGGTAATCGCCGGAAATCCGGGGCGGATCGTCAAGATGCGGTTTGCGCCGGAGGTGATCGCGGCGCTGCTGGCGATCCGCTGGTGGGACTGGGACGCGGATAAGATCGCCCGCAACGTCACTGCCATCCAGGGCGCCGACATCGACGCCCTGCGCGCGGCGGTGTAAAAGCCCGCTTCATGCTCAGCCCTCACCTTGAGGAGCAGGCCTGCGGCTCGCTCCTCGGGGTGAGGGCTTCTGATTTTCCGAAGAACGGACGCCATGACGACCGCGACCACCAAACCCTATGACGCCGAGGAGATCGAGGCGGCCCGCAAGCTCTTCGAGGGGCCGTGGGATTTCGTCTGGGCTTCGACGAAGATCGACGACCTGCCGCCCATGGTCGGGCAGGAGATCGCCTTCGCCGGCCGCTCCAATGTGGGCAAGTCGAGCCTCATCAACGCGCTGACGCGGCGCAACGCGCTGGCGCGGACCTCGCACACGCCCGGGCGCACCCAGCAACTCAACTTCTTTCGGCAGGTCGACCATGACGAGCGGCTCACCATCGTTGACATGCCCGGCTACGGCTATGCCGCCGTCGGCAAGGAGAAGGTCGCGGCCTGGACGCGGCTGATCCACGATTATCTGCGCGGCCGCTCCAATCTGATGCGCGTCTATGTGCTGATCGACGCCCGCCACGGCATCAAGGATGTCGACGGGGCGGTGCTGGAGACGCTCGACAAGGCCGCCGTGTCCTATCAGGTGGTCCTCACCAAGGGCGACGCACTGAAAGCCGCCGACCAGACCTTCATGACCGAAGCGACCTATGACGAGATCAAGCGTCGGCCTGCTGCCTTCCCGGAAGTGCTGCTGACCTCGAGCGAGAAGGGCCTCGGCATCCCCGAATTCCGCGCTGCGATCGGCCGTGTGCTCGGCGAGCATGGCTGAGGACAATCGAATCTTTACCTGACGCAGCGATAGTGCGGCGCCTCAACCGAGACCGCGCCATGTTCCTGCTCCGCCTTCTGGCCTTCCTCGCCGCCCTGCTCTGGCAGGGCCTGCCCGCCTCCGCACAGCAGGGCGCCGTGCCGGTTTCCGCCGGCGTCAGCTACGAGCTGATCGGGCGGTGGGATGTCGATAAGCTCAACCGCATCCTGACCACGGACACGCCCGCCTTCTTCGGCGTGCCGGTGACCTACACCCCCGCCCGAAACGCAGTGAAGCTCTATCGCGTGCGCTACACCTCGGTGGTGCCGGAGCGCGGCAACCGGCCGATCCTGACCAGCGGGCTCGTCGCGGTGCCCGATACGGC
Organism: Allobosea sp.; assembly: GCF_048595345.1. Taxonomy (GTDB): domain Bacteria; phylum Pseudomonadota; class Alphaproteobacteria; order Rhizobiales; family Beijerinckiaceae; genus Allobosea. Next base: position 4,271 of record NZ_JBMDWH010000063.1, on the reverse strand, counting down.
CGAGACCTCGTTCCCGATGGTCTCCTACCAGCACGGCACGGTCTACGGGAAAGAGCAGGTTCCCTCCTTCCCCGACCAGTCGGCCGAGACCCAGCTGATGATCGCCCAGTTCGCCGGGCAGGGTTATGCCGTGATCGGCGCCGATTATTTCGGCATGGGCGATTCCAAGGAGCCGGAAGGCTATCTGGTCAAGGCCAGCCAGCAGCAGGCGCCGGCCGACATGATCTCCGCCGGCCGCGCGGTTCTGGCCGCCCTCAAGCTCAAGGACACCAAGCTGTTTCTCGCGGGCTGGTCGCAGGGCGGCTATGTCACGATGGCGCTGCTCGAAAAGCTGGAAGCGGACGGCGTGCCGGTGAAGGCGGCCGTAACCGCCAGCGCGCCGACCGATGCTTTCGCGGCCTTCTACGGCTTCCTCGGTTTTCCGCGAAAGATCGACGCAGCATGGATCCCGACGATCTTCATCCTCGCCGCCTTCTCCTATGAGAATTATTACGGCATCCCCGGTCTGGCGAAGGCCCTGCTGACCGAAGAGACCTACGAGAACGCGCGCAAGGCCTATCTGCGCGAACCCTTCGACGTCTCCGCCATCCCGACCGATCTGCACAAGCTGATCAAGCCCGAGTATTTCGATGCGCGAACCTTCACCGAATCCGCCTTCGGCCGCCTCGCCGCGCAGAACCAGGCCTATCGCTGGGTCGTGAAGACCCCGGTGCGCAATTATTACGGCCTCACCGACGAGGCGATCCGCATCGAGATCGGCAAGCTGCCGATGACCTGGCAGCAGGCGCTCGGCAACGACAAGGTCGAGGCGGTCCCGACCGGCGATACCAGCCATCGCGGCACCTTCGCCACCGCCGTGCCGCAGTGGAAGGTCTGGTTCGACGCGCAGTGAGATGCGACAGGGCCGCGTCTTGACCCTTTCGGGCCGCTGAGGCTTGGTCCGGCGATCGCCGGAGAGCCTCGATGACCGCAACCCGAATCCACCTCGCCCTCGCCGGGTTGATGGGCCTCGCCGGAGTCGCCCTGCTCGCCGCGGCGGCCCATGTCACCGGCACGGCCAATGTCCAGACGGCCGGGCAGATGCTGCTGTTCCACGCCTCCGTCGTGTTCGGCGCGACGGTGGCCCGCAAAAGCGGGTTTCTGCATGACGGGCTGGCGCGGATCGCGCTCTCGGCGATCATCTTCGGAGCCGCGCTCTTCGCGGCCGATCTCTCCCGCCGGGGCTTCGCCGGCGAAGCGCTGTTTCCCCGCGCCGCGCCGATCGGCGGCTGGTTCATGCTGGGCGGCTGGCTGGGCCTTGCGGTCGCGGCGGTCGTGACGAAGCGCGGCTGATCGCTCCCGCGCATCGAGCGGCCGCGAAAACCGCATTTCCCTTTTCGGGCCGATGCTCTAGAAGCGCCCCCGCATCCCTGTCGCGGCCGTGCGGAGCTTGAGCCGAATGACCGATCTGCCCCAACTCACGCCGTCGCAGTCGGCCGATCTGCTGGTTCAGGCGCTGCCGCATATGCAGCGCTACGACCAGGAAATCATCGTCATCAAATATGGCGGCAACGCCATGGGCGACGCCGCCACCGCCGAGGATTTCGCCGAGGACATCGTGCTGCTCGAGCAGTCGGGTCTGAAGCCGGTGGTCTGCCATGGCGGCGGCCCGCAGATCGCGGCGATGCTGAAGAAGCTCGGCATCCAGTCCGAATTCAAGCAGGGCCTGCGCGTCACCGACGAGGCCACCGTCGACGTGGTCGAGATGGTTCTGGCCGGCGCGGTCAACAAGGAGATCGTCGGCTACATCTCGCGCGAGGGCGGCCGCGCCATCGGGCTGTGCGGCAAGGACGGCAATATGGTCACGGCGCGCAAGGTGACGCGCACCGTCGTCGATCCGGATTCGAAGATCGAGGAGGTGCTGGATCTCGGCTTCGTCGGCGAGCCGGCGACGGTAAACACCACCGTGCTCGACGCGGTGCTGAAGGCCGAGCTGATCCCGGTTCTGGCACCGGTCTGCGCCGCCGAGGACGGCCAGACCTACAATGTCAACGCCGACACCTTCGCCGGCGCGATCGCGGGCGCGCTCAACGCCAAGCGCCTGCTGCTGCTGACCGACGTGCCCGGCGTGCTGAACAAGGACAAGCAGCTCATCCCGGAGCTGACGGTGGAGCAGTGCCGCCGGCTCATCGCCGATGGAACGATCTCCGGCGGCATGATCCCCAAGATCGAGACCTGCATCTACGCGCTGGAAAAGGGCGTCGAAGCGGTCGTGATCCTCGACGGCAAGGTGCCGCATGCGGTGCTGATCGAGCTGTTCACCGACACCGGCCACGGCACGATCATCCGGCGGTGACGACAGGCGGCATTCTCGGGCGACGCATCGCGTCGACCCGAGAATCGCAGGACCGGAAGGCACTGGTCAAGGAGATGGTCGGGTCAAGCCCGACCATGACGGGCACTCCCGTTCATTAAACCTCCGCGAACGACTTGCGCGGCAGAATCGGGCTCGCCACATCTGCAGGTCCGATGACCCACCCTTCCCAAACCATCCTCGCCGCCGCGCCCGCCGCCACGCCACCCCTCACGGCGGAGGCGTTCGCCCATGTCGACCATTGGGTGTTCGACCTCGACAACACCCTCTATTCGCATGAAAGCCGGGTCTGGCCGCAGGTGAACGAGCGGATCACGCTCTTCCTGCAGGAGCTGTTCGGGCTCGACGGGATGTCGTCCCACGCGCTGCGGCAGTATTACTACCATCGCTACGGCACGACGCTGAACGGGCTGATGGAGGAGCATCAGGTCGATCCCGACCGCTTCCTCGACTTCGCCCATGACATCGACCTGTCCTTGCTGGAGCCCGACCCCGAGCTGGGCGCGGCGATCGGCGCGCTGCCCGGCCGCAAGCTGATCCTCACCAACGGCTCGGTCGGCCATGCGAAGAACGTCGCCGGCAAGCTCGGCATCCTCGACCATTTCGAGGACATCTTCGACATCGTCCATGCCGGCTTCCTGCCGAAGCCCGAGCGGGCGACCTATGAGAATTTCCTCGCCAAGCACAGCGTCGATCCCGGGCGGGCGGCGATGTTCGAGGATATCGAGAAGAACCTCGTCGTGCCTAGCGCGCTGGGGATGAAGACGGTGCTGATCATCCCCAAGACACCGGACCCGTTCCGCGAGGCCTGGGAGCAGGCTGCGATCGAAGCGGGCCACGTCCACCATGTCACGGCGGATCTCGCCGGCTTCCTGAAGCCGCTCGGACGACCGGCCGAACGGCCGGCCTGAGCAAGGCCTGCCATGTCCGCGCAAAAGTCTTTGGAAAAGGAAATTCTGTTCTTCTTTACGAACGCGGGAGGAGATGCTACTGGCGTTGTCCGGTAAAAAGAACGAACCGGACGTCTCCCATGTCGGCACATGATCTCGACGCGGCCAAGCTGCATCCCGAAACCCGCCTCGTCCATGCCGGCACGATGCGCTCGCAATTCGGCGAGACCTCCGAAGCGCTGTTCCTGACGCAGGGCCATGTCTACGACAATGCCGCGCAGGCCGAAGGTCGCTTCCTGAACACCGATCCCGGCTTCCAGTATGGGCGCCTCGGCAATCCGACCACGGCGATGCTGGAAGCGCGCATGGCGGCCTTCGAAGGCGCCGAGACCTGCCGCGCCACGGCGACCGGCATGGCTGCGGTCACCGCCGCGCTGATGGCCCCCGTACGGGCCGGCGACCATGTCGTCGCGGCAAGTGCGCTCTTCGGCTCCTGCCGCTACATCGTCGAGGACCACCTGCCGCGCTACGGCGTCGAGACGACGCTGGTCGAGGGCACCGATCTCGAGGCCTGGCGCAAGGCGGTGCGGCCCAACACCAAGCTGTTCTTCCTGGAATCCCCGTCGAACCCGACGCTGGAGGTGCTCGACATCGCGGCCATCGCGGCCATCGCGAAGGAGGCGGGGGCCAGGCTCGTGGTCGACAACGTCTTCGCGACACCGCTCTTCCAGCGCCCGCTGGCGCTCGGCGCCGACATCGTCGTCTATTCGGCGACCAAGCATATCGACGGGCAGGGCCGCTGCCTCGGCGGCCTCATTCTCGGCGCCAAGGCTTTGCTGGAGGGCGATATCCAGCAATATCTGCGGCAGACCGGCCCGGTTCTCTCCCCCTTCAACGCCTGGGTGATGCTGAAATCGCTGGAGACGCTGCCGCTGCGCGTCGCCAAGCAGGCCGAGAACGCCGGCAAGGTCGCCGACTGGCTGGCGGCGCAGTCCCGGCTGCCGAAGGTGATCTTCCCGGGGCATGCC
>NZ_JBMDWH010000062.1:0-20261 GCF_048595345.1 Allobosea sp. | reverse complement strand
TTCGCCAGCCTGAAGGTCGCGGTGACGCTGGCCTTCATCGGCTCCGTGCTGTCGGAGACGGTCGGCGGCAATCGCGGGATCGGATTCCTGATGCTCTCGGCCGGCGCCCGCAACGATACCGCGACCACCTTCGCCGGCCTGTTCTCGATCGCGATCATGGGGATCGGCCTCTACGCGCTCTGCGCCCTGATGGAGCGGCGCATGACGCGCTGGGCCTTCCGCGGCGAACTGGTGGGCTGACGCCGGAGGCACTGGTCCGGTGCCTCGCCTGACCGGAGGCGGCTAAGGCGTCGCCACATATCCGTCGCGGCGCGGATCGGCGGCGCCGGTGAATACGCCCGTGGCGGGGTCCACCGAGACCGCCTGCATCCCGCCGCAGCGCATCGTCCACCCGACGTCGAAAGCGCGTGCGTCATGGCCGCGGCGCCGCAGCTCCGCGATCGTGTCGGGCGCGATGCGGTTCTCGATTTCGACCAGGCGCCCGTCCCAGAGCCGGGCGCGCGGCGCCTCGATCGCCTCCTGCAACGACAGGCCGAAGACGAGATGCTGCACCATGGCCTGTGCCTGTGTCTGCATGATGCCGTAGCTGCCGGGCGTGCCGAGCGCGAGCACGGGCTTGCCGTCGCGGGTCGAGATCGAAGGCGACATGCACATCGCCAGCGCGTCGCCGGGCCGGGCGCGGTTGGGGCTGCCGGTCTGGACATCGGCCCAATAGAGGAAGTTGTTGAGGCACAAGCCCGTGCCGGGCACGACCACACCGCTGCCGAAGGGGCTGCCGAGGCTCTGCGTGATGCAGATCAGATTGCCCTCGGCATCCGCGATCGAGAACGATGTCGTATGGGCAGGGTCCTCGCCTTCCTGAGGCGTCCATTGCTCGGTCGGCCCGGTGACGGGCTTGCCGTCGAGCAGGCGCGCACGCAGTCGCTCGATCGAGGCGGAGGAAAGCAATTGCGCCAGGACGTCCGGCGACGGATTGTTGTGCGCGATGCGCTCGCCCGCCGCGAGCCGGATCGCGCGATAGACGAGGTCGAGATGCTCCGGCCCGTCCTTGGGCAAGGAGGCGAGATCGACCCCGTCGAGGATGGCGAGCGTCAGCAGGAACTGGAAGCCCTCGCAGGGCGGCGGCGGCACATGGACCTGCAGCCCGCGATAGCCGAGCGCCAGCGGCTCGCGCCAGACCGCCTTGACGGCTGCCAGATCGGCCATGGTGAGCGTGCCGCCGAGCGCATGCAGATGCGCGGTCACCCGCTCGCCTAGCGGCCCGCGATAGAAATGATCAGGTCCGTTTTCGGCAATCTCCGTCAGTGTCCGCGCGAGATCGGCCTGCACGAGCAGGCTGCCGAGGCCGGGTACCGCGCTGCCCGGCGCATAGTTCGCAGTCCAGGCGGGTTCGAGCGCCTTCCGCGCCTGGACCGCCGGCCCATGCTCGGCGAATTCCGCGGCCCCGAATTCGGCCAATGCGAAGCCGTCCCGCGCCAGCGCGATCGCCGGGGCGAAGATGTCGGCCAGGCTCTTGCGCCCATAGGCGTTCACCAACTCGCACCAGCCGGCGAGATTGCCCGGTGGGGCCACCGAAAGCGGCCCGCGATCGAGATCTGAGCGCTGGGTGAACCGATCGGCCGGGAAGCTCGCCGGAATCGGCGGCACGAAGTCGAGCACCCGAACGCGCCCTTCCGCCGCTAACCAGCAGGTGGCGAAGCCCATGCCGGCTAGCCCCGACATGAAGGGTTCGACCACGTTGAGCGCAGCCGCCGTGGCTGCCGCCGCATCGAAGGCATTGCCGCCCTGCGACAGGAGCCGCGCGCCGGCCTGCGCCGCGAGCGGGTGGGCGGCGGCGACCATGCCGTGGCGGGAGGTCATGGTGGGGCGGCGGCCATTCATGGCGGATCTCCGGATCTCTGCCACGATCAGAGCATGTTTCGCGCCTCAGAACAGGCTGCCTTGACCATCATCCGTGGCTGGCCGGGCCGACTTCCGCGCATGGCGAGGCGTTTCGACGCCAGCCTGCGTGGCCGTGGGCTCCTGCACCTGCGGCCCGTCATTCGCGACCTTGTTCACCGCATCGGCGACCGGAACAGCTTCCAGCAGCTCGTCCGGCGGCGGCTTCAGCAGGCTCTGGACCTGCTGCGGCGTCGCGTCGGGGTCGAGCCATGCAGGATAGTCGCGCGGATCGAGGATGACCGGGCAACGGTGATGGATCGCGGCCATGGTGCCGTTGGCCGGGCCGGTCATCATCGCCACCGTGTCGATCTCGGACCCGTCCTGCGAATGCCAGGTTTCCCACAAGGCGGCGAAGGCGAAGGCGCCGCGATCCGGCCGGCGGAAGAGGAAGGGCTCGATGACGGCCTGCCGGCCGGTGCCGCTGCGCCGCCATTCATAAAAGCCATCGGCCGGCATCAGACAGCGGCGCCGGGTCAGCGCATGGCGGAAAGAGGGCTTCTCCGCGGCGCTTTCCGCTCGGATGTTGATGACCAGCGGAAACGTCTTCGGGTCCTTGACCCAGCCCGGAATGAAGCCCCAGCGCATCAGCAGGAAGCGCCGGCCCCCATCATGCGGCAGCACCACCGGCACCGGCTGCGTCGGCGCGATATTGTAGCGCGGCGGGAAATTGGGCTGCTCGCGATAGCCGAAGGCTTCGCGCAGGGCGGTCGGTGGCAAGGTGATGGCGAAGCGTCCGCACATGCCGGCTTTTAGCGCGAACGCGCCCGAGGCAATCAACACTTTCTTTGCGGTTGGCCGTCATAGTCGAGCGGTGCGAGGTATAGGATGACCGTCTCCGCGAGGACAGCGCAGGTCGGGAATGCGGCGGATCGGCTTGGGCCTGCGGGTTCTGCGGCGCTCTCGACCGATTTTCTCAACCGCTTCAACGAAGCGCTGATGCTCATCGAGATCGCGGCGATGGACGAGACCATCGTCGAGGATCTGCGAAACTGGACGAATGTGGGCTATCGGGAGCACTTCCAGTCTTCCAGCCTGCGCTGCGCCGGTTCGGCTCTGGCTGCTTACGACAATCTCGTACCGCATCGCCGGGCGGCGTTCGAGGACACGTGCAGCGCGATGGCGCGGCTCATCCGCACGATGACGGATATTCTCTGCGAAAAGCCGCTCCGCGACGATCTCCCCGAGATCACCGCGGTGGCAAGCGACGCGCTGCGCAAGCTGATCAGCCGCTCGACCCAGTTCATCAACGCCAACGGCACGATCGACCTCTCGGCATTGCCCGACCGCACCTTGCAGGCCGAGATCGACGCGCTCATCGCCTACGGTTCGGCCTGAAGTCCTCGGCTCCGACGGGCCGCCACCAGAAATTCGCGGTTGCCGTCTCCACCTTCGATCGGGGAGGGGACCGGCCCCTGCACGGCAAATCCCATCTCGCGCAGAAGCGCGACGATGTCCCCGCAGACCGCGGCCTGGACCGCCTCGTCGCGCACGATGCCCTTCTTCAGCGCGGCGCGCCCGGCCTCGAATTGCGGCTTGATGAGCGCGACGAGGCCAGCCTGCGGGGCGAGCAACGCGGCGACGGCCGGCAGCACGAGCCGGAGCGAGATGAAGCTGACGTCGATCGCCGCCAAGACCGGTGGCGCCGGCATCGCCTCGGGCGCCAGGGTGCGGATGTCCTGCCCCTCCAGGCTGGTGACGCGCGGATCGGTCTTCAGCGAGGCATGCAGCTGATCGCGCCCGACATCGACCGCGACCACATGAGCCGCTCCGCGCTTCAGCAGCAGATCGGTGAAGCCGCCGGTGGAGGAGCCGACATCGAGGCAGACGAGCCCGGTGGGATCGAGCCCGAAGGCATCGAGCGCCCCGACGAGCTTCAACCCGCCGCGCGAGACGTAAGGATGCGGCGCCTGCGCCGCGATCTCTGCATCGGCCGGCAGCATCTCCGAGGCCTTGCGCACCACCGCGCCATTGGCGCTGACCAACCCGGCCGCGATGGCGGCTTGGGCCCGGGCGCGGCTCTCGAAGATGCCGCGCTCGACGAGCAACTGGTCGGCGCGGCTCTTCATCGCTCGCTCAGGCGCGCTTGACCGCGCTCGGCGCACCCAGCGACTTGTCGACCGCCGCGACGATCCCCGCCGCGTCGAGGCCCGCCGCCGCATACATCGCATCCGGCTTGTCGTGATCCTGATAGATGTCCGGCAGGGTGAGAGCGCGCACCTTGAGGCCCGCGTCGAGCGCGCCGTTCCGCGCCAGCAGATGCAGCACATGGCTGCCGAAGCCGCCGACCGAGCCTTCCTCGATGGTGACTAGCACCTCGTGCTCGCGCGCGAGCTTCAGGATCAGCTCCTCGTCGAGCGGCTTGGCGAAGCGCGCATCGGCGACGGTGGTGGAAAGTCCGCGCTGGGCGAGGAGATCGGCGGCCTTCACCGCCTCCGCCAGCCGCGTGCCCAGCGAGAGCAGGGCGATCTGCGTGCCCTGCCGCACCACCCGACCCTTGCCGATCGGGAGCGGCACGCCGACCTCCGGCAGATCGACGCCGACGCCTTCGCCGCGCGGGTAGCGGAAGGCGATCGGGCCATCGTCATAAGCCGCGGCGGTGGCGACCATATGCGTCAGCTCCGCCTCGTCGGCTGCCGCCATCACCACCATGTCCGGCAGGCAGGCGAGATAGGCGATGTCGAAGGAGCCGGCATGGGTGGCTCCATCGGCGCCGACGAGCCCGGCACGATCCAGCGCGAAGCGTACGGGGAGCTTCTGCAAGGCGACGTCATGGACGATCTGATCATAGGCGCGCTGCATGAAGGTGGAGTAGATCGCGACGAAGGGCTTGTAGCCTTCCGTGGCGAGACCGGCCGCGAAGGTCACCGCATGCTGCTCGGCGATGCCGACATCGAAGGTCCGCGCGGGAAAGGTCTTGCCGAAGGAATCGAGCCCGGTGCCCGAGGGCATGGCCGCCGTCACCGCAACGATCTTCTCGTCCTTGTCGGCTTCCTTGATCAGCGCGTTGGCGAAGACGCCGGTATAGCTCGGCGCGTTCGCAGGCGCCTTCGCCTGGAGCCCGGTGACGGGATCGAACTTGACGACACCGTGATATTTGTCGGCGCTGGCCTCCGCCGGCGCGTAGCCCTTGCCCTTTTGCGTCACGACATGGACGAGGATCGGCCCGTCGCCGGCATCGCGCACATTGCGCAGCACCGGCAGCAGATGGTCGAGATTATGCCCGTCGATCGGCCCGACATAATAGAAGCCGAGCTCCTCGAACATGGTCCCGCCGGTCCAGAAGCCGCGGGCATATTCCTCGGTGCGCTTGGCCTTGTCGTGGAAGAAGCGCGGCAGCCTTTCGGCCAGCTGCTTGGCGACCTCGCGCAGCGAGCGATAGGTGCGGCCCGAGACGAGGCGTGCCAAATAGGCCGACATCGCCCCCACGGGCGGGGCGATCGACATGTCGTTGTCGTTGAGGATGACGATGAGGCGCGAGCCGAGCGCACCGGCATTGTTCATCGCCTCATAGGCCATGCCGGCGGACATGGCGCCGTCCCCGATGACGGCGACGACATTGTTCTGGCCGCCGGAAAGATCGCGCCCTACCGCCATGCCGAGCCCGGCCGAGATCGAGGTCGAGGAATGGGCCGCGCCGAACGGATCATAGGGGCTTTCCGACCGCTTGGTGAAACCGGAGAGCCCGCCCGGCTGGCGCAGCGTGCGGATCCGGTCGCGCCGGCCGGTCAGGATTTTGTGCGGATAGGCCTGGTGCCCGACATCCCAGATCAGCCGGTCGCGCGGCGTGTCGAACACATGGTGCAGCGCGACCGTGAGCTCGACGACGCCGAGCCCGGCGCCCAGATGCCCGCCGGTGACCGAAACGGCGTCGATCGTCTCGAGCCTCAGCTCGTCGGCGAGCTGGCGCAACCGTGCGTCGTCGAGAGTTCGCAGATCGGCCGGATCATGGATCGTATCGAGCAGAGGCGTCGAGGGGCGTGACACGCAGGATTCCGTTGCCATGAGGAACAGCTCCCCAAATAGGCGCTGCCGGGGGCGCTGGCAAACCGAATAGAAAATGGGGCGTCGGACAACGCGGTCAATCCATGTGACTTCTTAGGCCACGGCATTTGAGCCCTCATCCTGAGGAGCGCTTCGTCCGAAGCGCGTCTCGAAGGATGTTCCAGACCGTTCCGGAGCCTCCTGGAGCATCCTTCGAGACGCCGCTGACGCTCCTCGGTTGGAGGGCTGACGAAGACGGGAAAGCTGAACTCAAGGCCCTTCCGGCAGTGGGATGAACTCCGTTTCGTCGCCGGGCACGGTGTCGAAGCGGCCTGTCTTCCACTCCTGCTTGGCCTGCTCGATCCGCTCCTTCGAGGATGAGACGAAGTTCCACCAGATGAAGCGCTGCCCGTCCATCGGCTCGCCGCCGACCAGCATCACGCGGCTCTGATCGATGGCGAGGATCGAGATGCGGTCGCCCGGCTTGAACACCAGCAACTGGCCGGCGCCGAATTCCTCCCCGGCGATATCGATCCTGCCCGAGACGACATAGACCGCCCGCTCGTCGTAATCGGGGTCGAGCGGCAGGATCGCGCCGGGCGAGAGCACCGCCTCGGCATAAAGCGCCTCCCAGGGGAACTGCACCGGCGAGGTCTGGCCATAGGCCGAGCCCAGGATCAGGCTGACGCGCTTGCCGCCCTCGACGAGGCGCGGCAATTCTTCTGCGCCGTGATGGGCGAAGGCGGGCGCGGTCTCCTCATGCGTCTTCGGCAGAGCGAGCCAGGCCTGGATGCCGTAGAGCTTCGGTCCGGTGGCGCGGGCCTCCAGCCCGGTCCGTTCGGAATGGACGATGCCGCGCCCGGCCGTCATCAGGTTGACGGCGCCGGGCCGGATCGCGAGCACGGTGCCCAGCGAATCCCGGTGCATGATCTCGCCGTCGAAGAGATAGGTCACGGTCGAGAGGCCGATATGCGGGTGCGGGCGAACGTCCAGCCCCTCGCCGAGATGGAATTCGGCCGGCCCCATCTGGTCGAAGAAGATGAAGGGGCCGACCATGCGCTGGCCGATGGCGGGCAGGGCGCGGCGCACCTGGAAGCCGCCGAGGTCATGCGAGCGCGGCACGATGACCTTTTCGATCGCGTCGCAGGAGCGGGCATCGCCCAGAATTGGGTCTTCGGCGGGCAGTTGCGACATGGCGAGGCCTCCTGTTCGGCGCGAAAGCTGGACCGGCCGGGCCGCTCTGGCAACCGCTGCGGTGCAGGGCGCCGATGGCGCGGCTGCAATCGGCTCGGTCGCCGTGCTGCAACAGCGTGGCGCGCTGCCGCAAGCCGCTACGGTCCGGGCGCAGCGCCCGCCGCGCGCAGGCTCCCGATCAAGGCGAGCCCGTCGCGATAGCGCTCGGCGCCCTGTTCGCAGGTCTTGCAGATGACGCCGAGATAGCGCCCGCCGATCACCGTCTCGGCGAAGAGGCCGGATTTCTTGTTGTGCCGCGCATCGGTTTCGACCCGGTACCACTCCCGCTCGCCCCAGCGGACGATCTCGAGCGGCTTGAGAATGTCGGCGTCGCGGCTGGTGGCCTTGAGGACGGTTCGCAGGCGGTTGTAGCGAGCGTGGGGCGACTCGTAGAGCGAGCGTAGCCTGGCCGCATCGTCCGCGCCGTCGGGGCGCTCGTCATTCATCAGGATCGCGCAGGTTTCCAGGGTCCTGCGGCAGGCTTGCGTCTCGCATACGAACTGGATGCGGCGCATGCCCGTGACCGACAGCGTGCCCTCGGCCGGGCCGTCGACGCGCCAGCCTTCGGGCAGGTCCACCACCAGCCCGGCCGGCAGCGCCACCGTCTCGGCGACTAGGGGCCCCGGCAGGGCGGCGACCCACGCGCAGGCGATTATCAGGTAGCAGAATGCACGCTTCATCCAGCCCCCTCTGATCGTGCTCCCTCGATACGGCTCGTGACGATGCGCTCGAATTGCGTCTGCTCTGCGTCGGTCAGCGCCCGCAGCGGCATGATGAGCGGTTGCTCTTCCCGTCGAAGCAGCAGGAAATGCTCACCCCGTCGCTCGATGCCGCTGAAATCCGACCAGTCGACCACGCTGACGAGGCCGTCCTGCTCGGATTCGAGCCCGCGCTCGGAAAGCCTGACCTCTGTCTCATAGGCCTGCGTTCGCTGCTGCAGATGCCGGGCGTAGCCACGCTGCTCCCAGCGCTTGATCCTGGGAAAGGCGAGGATGAGCAGACCGAGCATCGCCCAGAGCGGGAGGGTGCCATACAGGAACGCGCCCGGCAGCATGTCCGTCAGCAGCGGCAGCGCATAAGCCAGCGGAACACGGTCGGTATCGATGAGCCAGCCGAGGCACAGGACGACCGGCGGGAGCAGAGCGAAAGCCACGAAGGCCCAGGCGAAAACACGCCGTGCTCGCCGCTTCATGGCGGGACGATTCCATTGCCAGGCGAGCGCCGCCTCCCGGTCCGCTTCCGTCACCGTGAACCGCGCCGATAGCGCTGTTTCGCCGCCGGTCTCCGCCGCGAAGCCTCCTAAGGGGGTGGTCCGACCCGGCCCACCGACATAGCATGAGGCTTCCCAAGCACGGATGCGTGCTTCGTCCCCGTCCGCGAGCGCATGCCGGGGCAGCGGGTAGACGTCGTCGAAATCCTTCACCCCGATGAAGAAGTGGCCCGGCGTCTCGCTCACCCCGACGATCCGCCGGCAGGCCACGGCCTGCCGCTGCCGAGGGGCCGTGACCAGCAGCCCGCCGGGCTCGAAGCGATAGGAGAGCGCGACGGGCCCGTCATGACCCTCGTCTTTGAGCCAACGCCGGCCCCGGCGCTCGGCCGATTTCCTGTGCCGGACAAAGGTGATGCCCGCCCAGGCAAGGATGTAGGCCAACGGCAGGCCGCTCGGGCCGAGCAGGACATCCGCGAACTCCCGCGCGAAGCCCGCCAGACCTTCGCCCCGGCTCTGGGACCATGCCGTGTGGCCGAGGAGCAGAACGGCGACGATCCCCGCCCAGAACTGGAGCATCAGCATCCGCCGCCGCGAGGCGGCGAGGACATCGCCATAGCCGAAGGAGGCCGCGGCGATGCGGTCATCGCCCGTGAGAACGGTTTCGACCGTGAACGGCTCGGGAGGAGGAGCGGGCTCGGCGGCCCGGATCGCAGGCGTCGTCCGCAAGCTTGGCCTCCCGCGCTCAGCCCTCGACGTCGAGCGGAGCGGCTCCCGTCGGCTTGCCGTCGGCGCCCAGCGTGATGCGCTCGATGCGCGCTTCCGCCTGCTTCAGCAGCGCGTCGCAGCGGGCCTTGAGCGCCTCGCCGCGGGTATAGATCGCGATCGATTCATCGAGCGGCACGTCTCCGCGTTCGAGGCGCGCGACGATGCCTTCGAGCTCTTTCAGCGCTGCCTCGAAGGGCAGGGCGGCCACGTCCGCATCGGTCTTGGTGTTCGCTTCGGTCAAAGGCCTGATTCCTCTTTGCCGCCGTTTATCGGCTGGCGAGGCGCAGGCTGCAACCCGTCAGACCGGCAGGGCCGAGGTCTTCTTGATGGAGCGCAGGGTGAGGGTCGACTGCACCCGCGTCACCCCCGGCAGCTGCGTGATGATCTCGGTGTGGATCCGCTCGAAATCGGCGCTGTCGCGATAGATCACCCGCATCAGGTAATCATGCGCGCCGGCCAGCAGATGGCATTCGAGAACCTCGGGCAGATCCCGCACCGCCTGCTCGAAGCTCTCCAGCGAGGCGCGGCCCTGCTGGTCGAGCGTGACGAAGACGAAGGCCGTGCCCGGAAAGCCCGCGATCTTGTCGTCGAGCATCATCGCATAGCCGCGGATCAGCCCGCTCTCCTCCAGCTGCCGCACCCGGCGCAGGCAGGCGGAGGGCGACAGATGCACCTTCTCCGCGAGATCCGAATTGGTGATGCGCCCATCGGCCTGCAGAATGCGAAGGATCGAGCGGTCGCGGGAATCGAGTTCGATGGTCATGAGACTGCCAACGGTTTCAAGCGACGATCAATCGTCGCAAAATCCGCTCGGCGCAAGCAATATCCTGCTTCGATTTGAATAAGAAGCGCTCGAAAGAGCCGGGTGCAGCCACCTCGTCGCATGATCCTGCACCGCTTTTTTTGCGCCGGACGCTGCCCTTTCAGCAGCGGGACGCGGCGCTCAGCGGCATGACGAAGGGCGTGCCCTCGAACGCCTCGGCGCCGCGTCCGATGGCCGCGATGGCGCGGGTCATGCGGCCCTCCCGGTCCAGCGCCGCATCGGCGAGGGCGACGAGCCTGGGGTTGGGCGTGGCGGAAGGCGCGGCCTCGCGCAGGGCGCGCGCGACCTCCGCCTCCTCACGCTCCGGCGCCAGCGCGCAGGCCGCGATGAAGGCGGCCGCCGTGGAGCGGCTGATGCCGGCCCAGCAATGGATCAGCAGCGGCGCCTGCCGGTCCCACGCCCGCAGGAAGGCGATCAGCCGTGCGACGTCGTCTTCCGCAGCCAGCACATGGCCCTCGCGCGGCGCGCTGATGTCCGAAAGCCGCAGGCACAGATGCCGCTCCGGCGCGATCGACGCCGGCCGCTCGACCTCCATGCCGACATTCAGCAGCGTCACGAGATGGCGCGCGCCACTCGCCGCCGCCGTTGCGGCGAGCTGGGACAGCGGGCTGACATGCAGGGTGGGCAAGGGCGGCTCCATCAGGTCGGGCTCCATGATAGCTCGGCGTTGCCGCCATCGACAGCCGAGCCTGCCCGTGAGATGAGCCGCTGCCACCGCATGTCTCGCACGAAGGGCCGCCATGAATCTCTGGTTCCGCCTGATCTGGCTGCTGCTGACCGCGTGTTTCAGGCCCAGGCTCGCCTTGCCGGCCGAGGCCTCGAAGCTGGCTTTCCGGGTCTGGCCGCATGATCTCGACACCAGCCTGCACATGAACAACGGCCGCTACTGGTCGCTGATGGATCTCGGCCGCACCGACCTCGTGCTGCGCAGCGGCCTCTGGCGTGCCGTCCTGCGCCATCGCTGGCTGCCGGTGGTCAATGCCGGCACGATCCGTTTCAGG
This sequence comes from Allobosea sp., assembly GCF_048595345.1. GTDB lineage: Bacteria > Pseudomonadota > Alphaproteobacteria > Rhizobiales > Beijerinckiaceae > Allobosea. The sequence goes on along the minus strand of NZ_JBMDWH010000062.1, from coordinate 9,307 downwards.
CGGGAGATGAGACTCTTCCGCAGGTTCCGGCTGGAGACGCGGATCCTCTGCTGGAGCGAGCATTGGCTGGTGATGCAGCACCGCGTGCTGACGCAAAGCCGCGGCGGCGACGAAATCCTCGCGGCCGTCGCGCTCGTCAGGGCGGCGATCTATGACCGCAATGCGAAGGACTATGTGCCCGTCGCGCGGCTGCTGGCCGAGATCGGCGTCGAGGCGGAAAGCCCCGAGCCCACGGCCGAGGTCGTCGCTTTTCTCGCCTCCGAGCAGGTGCTGCGCGAGGCCACCGCGACCCCGCGATAAGGAGCGCCCGGGCGCTTGCGCGGGCCTATTCCGCCGCCAACCGCGTCGCCCGCCATTGCGCCAGCAGCGCGCGCAGGGCCGCCGGCTTCAGGGGCTTGTTGAGGATGTAGACATCGAGCGCGGTCGCCGCCTCGCGAACATGGGGGGTGCGGTCGGCCGTCAGCAGGATCGCCGGCATCGGCGCGCGGGAGTGGGCGCGCAGGGCCGAGATCGCGGTCAGGCCGTTGCCATGGTCGAGATGGTAGTCGGCGATCAGAACATCGGCCTCGTTGCGGGTGCCGACATGCGGCAGCGCCTCGTCGAGGCTCGGCGCCGTCGTCACGCGGCAGCCCCAGCCTTCCAGCAGGCGCTTCATGCCGTCGAGAATCGCCGGCTCGTTGTCGATCACGAGCAGCCGCATCCCGGCGAGCTGCCCCGCGGGCGTCTGGGGTGCGGCGGCGCCGGTCGACATGGCGGGCAGCGGCGCCGAACGCGGCACCAGCAGCGAGAAGCGCGTGCCGCGCCCGGGCGCCGAATGGAGCGTGAGTCCGTGGTCGAGCGCCCGCGCGATGCGCTGCACGATCGACAGGCCGAGCCCGAGCCCGCGCGCGACCTTGGCGCCCTGGTCGAGCCGCTGGAACTCGCGGAACACCGTCTTCTGCTTGCTCTGCGGAATGCCGAGCCCGGTATCCACCACCTCGAGCGCGATCTGGTTTCCGCGCCTTCGGCATCCGACCAGAACCTTGCCGCTGGGGGTGTATTTGATCGCGTTCGAGATCAGGTTCTGCAGCAATCGCCGCAGCAGGCGCCGGTCCGAGCGCACCGCGAGCCCATTCGGCACGAAGACGAGTTTCAGGCCCTTTTCCTGCGCGCTGGGCTCGAATTCGCGCTGCAACTGCCGCATCAGCTCGTCGAGGCGGAAGGCGGTGATCTCTGGCTTCAGCGCCCCGCCATCGAGCCGCGAAATCTCCAGCAGCGCCGTCAGGATCTCCTCGACGGCATCGAGCGAGGCATCGACATTCTCCGCGAGGTCCGGATGGCCGGCCGTCCGGTCCCGCTCCACCAGCGAGGTGGCATAGAGGCGGGCCGCATTGAGCGGCTGGAGGATGTCGTGGCTGGCGGCGGCCAGAAAGCGTGTCTTGGAGGCATTGGCGGCCTCGGCCTCGGCCTTGGCGCGCTGCAACTCTGCGTTGACGTGCAGCAGTTCCTCGGTGCGTTCGGCCACGCGCCGTTCGAGGCTCTCATTGGCCCGTTCGAGCTCTTCCTCGCCCCTGACGGTCTCGGTGATGTCGGTATAGGTGGTGACGAAGCCGCCATCGGGCAGCGGATTGGTCCGGACCTCGATGACCTTTGTCGACGGATAGAGCTTCAGGCGCACCGGCTCACGGTCGCGCACGAAGCTTTCCAGCCGCGCCGCCATCAGCTCGTCGCGGGCGCCGTCGCCATAAGCGCCGCGGGCGGCGTTGAAGCGCACGATCTCGTCCAGCCCGGTGCCGAAGCGCACCAGCGAGGGCGGCAGATCGTAGAGCTGGAGGAAGGCCTGGTTCCAGGCGAGCAGCCGCAGGTCGCGGTCGAGCACGGTGATGCCCTGCCCGGCATGGTCGAGCCCGTGCTGGAGAATGTCGCGGTTGTATTGCAGCGCGGCCGAGGCGTCGTCGAGCAGCTTGAAGGCGGCTTCCGTCGAGAGATTGCGCCGCTTCAAGAGCAGCGACAGCACGAGCCGGGACGAGGCGGCCCCGATCGCCGAGGAGAGCAGATGCTCGCCGAAGCGCAGCAGGTGGATGTCGACGTCGCGGCCGGGGTCCGGCTCCTCGCCGCGGCCATGGATGAAGCTTTCGAAGGCCCGCTCGGTGCGCTCGCGGCCGAGGTAACGCGCGATCGTCGCCTGCAACTCGCCTTCCGTGACGCTGGTGCGCCAGAGCGAGAAGGTCTGCGCCATCGTGCCCCGGTCGGATTCGACGAAGGCGTTCGCCTGCAGCCGCTCCATCGCATTGGCCGGCCGCAGCAGCGAGAAGCCGATATAGGCGAGGATGTTGAGCCCCAGGCTCCAGAACACGCCATGCGCCAGCGGCGGCAGGCCGAGCCCCAGCAGCGCCTCGGGCCGCAGCACCCCGGCACCGAAGGGGCCCTCCTGGACCAGGGCGCTCCACCAGCTGCCGGGAATGACGAGGCTCGGCATCAGCAGCGTATAGGCCCAGACCAGCGTGCCGATCGTCAGCCCCGCCACGGCGCCCAGCGCCGTGCCGCGCCTCCAGATCAGCCCGCCCAGGAAGGCGGGCGCGATCTGCGCCGTCGCCGCGAAGGAGAGCAGCCCGATCGACACCAGCGCCGCCTCACCGGAAGCGCGGTAATAGGCATAGCCCAGCAGGATCACGACGACGATGCTGATGCGCCGCAGGACGACCAGCTGCGAGCCGAGGTCTCCGCCCGCATCGCCGCCCGGCCGCTCGTCGGGGGACAGCCTTTCGCTGCGGCCGCGGTCGCCGAGGGCGCGCCGGCCGCGCAGCAGCAGCGGCATGACCAGATGATTGGATATCATGATCGCCAGCGCCACCGAGGCGACGATCACCATCGCGGTCGCGGCCGACAGCCCGCCGACGAAGACGATCAACGCGATCAGCCCGGCTTCCTGCTGCAGCGGCAGCAGGAGCACGGTCATGTCGCGGTCGATGCCGCTCCCCGGCATCAGGATCTCCCCGGCCGCCGCCAGCGGCAGGACGAAGAGATTGATCAGCACGAGATAGAGCGGGAACATCCAGGCGGCGCGCCGCACGTCCCGCACGTCGCGATTTTCGACGATCGTCATGTGGAACTGCCGCGCCAGCAGCAGCGAGGCGCAAGCGGAGAGGAGCGTCAGCGTCAGGAAGGTCGGCCAGCTGGAGGTCCGCTCCCAGATCGGCGGCAAGGCCCCCAGCGGCTGCGCCGCCCGGGCGAGCAATTCGCCGGCGCCGCCGAACAGCCCATAGACCACGAAGACGCCGAGCACGAGGAAGGCGACGAGCTTCACCAGCGATTCCACCGCGATCGCCAGAACCAGCCCGTCCTGATGCTCGGTGGCGTCGATATGGCGCGTGCCGAACGCACAGGCGAAGCCGGCCAGCACCAGCGCCACCAGCAGCGGCAGATCGCCCAGAACCGGCATGTCCACCAGGGGTGCATGGGTGCCGGTCGCCGCGAGAAAGACGGAGAGCGAGTTCGCCACCGCTTTCAGCTGCAGGGCGATATAGGGCAGGGCGCCGATCACCGCGACGATGCAGACCAAAGCCGCCACCCGCTCGCTCTTGCCGTAGCGCGCGCCGACGAAATCGGCGATCGAGGTGATGTTCTGCGCCTTGGCGATGCCGACGAGGCGCTCGACGAAGCGATGGCCGAGTCCGATCACCAGGATCGGGCCGACATAGATGCCGAGGAAATCGAAGCCCGCCCGGCTGGCGAAGCCGACCGAGCCGTAGAAGGTCCAGGAGGTGCAGTAGACGCCGAGCGCCAGAGCGTAGATCGTCGCCCGCCCCGAGCCGGTCATCAGGCGCCGCCCCGATGTGTCGGCCGTATGGGCCACTGCGAACAGAGCGCACAGATAGGCCAGCGCGACGAGGACGACGAGCCAGGCCGGGATCAAGGCGAGGCCCTCAGGGCAGAGGCCGAAGCGGGCAGGAGGATTGAGGGCATTCTGATCCCGGTGTTGCGGCGTGTCAGCTTAGCCAAGCCGAGCCGCCCCTGCCATAGGCTGCCCGCCGCGATCGCGGCCACGCCCGTGGAGAGGCCCCAACTTTCTGCTCCTGTCCGGGACCAACCGGGTTTCCTGCTCCCGCGATCTTGGACTAGCCTTGCCGACGGCTGACGGAACCAGAACAGGACAGGGGTAATCCATGCTCGAGGAATTCAAGAAATTCGCCCTGCGCGGCAACGTCATCGACCTCGCCATCGGCGTGATCATCGGTGCGGCATTTTCCAAGATCGTCGACTCGCTGGTCAACGACATCATCATGCCGTTCATCGGCGCCATCGGAAACGTCGACTTCTCGAATTATTTCGTCGGGCTCAACAGCTCGGTGACGGCGACGACGCTGGCCGAGGCGAAGAAGCAGGGCGCGGTGCTGGCCTATGGCAACTTCATCACCATCGCGGTCAACTTCATGATCATCGCCTTCGTGCTCTTCCTCGTCGTCAAGGCGATCAACCGGCTGCAGAAGAAGGAAGAGCCCGCTCCCGCCAAGAAGCCCGACGACGTCGTGCTGCTGACGGAAATCCGGGACCTGCTGAAGGACAAGCCTGTCTGAGGACGGCGACGGGCTGCCTTCTTCAGCCCTCGTTTCAGGAGCAGCGAAAGAGACGGCTGGAAGGGTCCACGCCGAGGCTGCCGGCAATCCCTCGAGACGAGCGGAACGCTGCTCTCGGGGGGTGACCGAGGCGCAGACCGGCCGACTCACTCATCACGGCGACCGATCGACCCGATCTCGCGATTTCATGCCCGCGCCGCTGCCGTTGCGCTAAAGAGGGGGCCTGCAAATCGCGAGGCCCCTACGATGAACATCGCCACCCTGCCGGGCAGCACCCTGGTTTCCGATCTGCGGCCGGAAGCGTTGAACGCGCCCGAAAGCGGCATCGTCGAGGTGATGAATTACGGCCGGCTGCGCGAGGGGCTGATTCCGCTCTGGGTCGGCGAGGGCGATCTGCCGACGCCGCAGTTCATTCGCGATGCCGCCGCGCGCTCGCTCGCGGCCGGCGAAACCTTCTACACCTGGCAGCGCGGCATTCCCGAGCTGCGCGCGGCGCTGGTGCGCTACCATGAGCGCGTCTATGGCGGGCGCTTCTCGACCGAGCGCTTCTATGTCACCGGCTCGGGGATGCAGTCGCTCCAGATCACGGTCCGCATGATCGCCGGCGCGGGCGACGAGCTCATCATCCCCACCCCGGCCTGGCCGAACTTCGCCGCCGCGGTGGGCGTCGCCGGGGCGAAAGCCGTCTGCGTGCCGATGGATTATGCCGAGGGGCGCTTCACGCTCGATTTGTCCAAGATCGAGGCCGCGATCAAGCCTAAGACGCGGGGCATCTTCGTCAATTCGCCCTCCAACCCGACCGGCTGGACCGCGACCCGCGCCGAGCAGGAGGCGCTGCTGGCGCTCTCCCGCAAGCACGGAATCTGGATCGTCGCCGACGAGATTTATGGCCGCTTCGTCTATGACGGACAGGCCCGCGCCGCCTCATTCCACGACATCATCGAGCCGGAAGACCGCGTCGTCTTCGTCCAGACGTTCTCGAAGAACTGGGCGATGACCGGTTGGCGCATCGGCTGGATCGAGGCGCCGGAAGCCTTCGGCCAGGTGATCGAGAACCTGATCCAGTATTCCACCTCCGGCTCGCCGGTCTTCATCCAGCGCGCCGCCGTGGCGGCGCTGGACGAGGGCGAGGGCTTCGTGGCCGAGCAGATCGCGCGGGCAGCAGAAGGGCGGCGCATCGTGTTCGAGGGGCTGAAGGCCACCAACCGCGTCTCGCTCTCGGCGCCGGTGGGCGCCTTCTACCAGTTCTTCTCAGTGGATGGTCGGGGCGATTCCGGCAAGCTCGCCAAGGACCTCGTCGACACCGCCAATGTCGGCCTCGCTCCCGGCACCGCCTTCGGGCCCGGTGGCGAGACGGGCCTGCGCCTCTGCTTCGCTCGCAACCCGGCCGACCTGACGCAGGCCGTGGCCCGGCTGCAGACCGCGATTGCAGGACTTTGAGAGTCGGCACCGTCGGGCTTGGACTCCTCTCCAGAACGAGCACAGTCATCCCGGACGCAGCGGAGCGGAGATCCGGGATCCATGCCTGAACGTTGCCTGGAAGTGTTCCGGCATGGATCCCAGGTCTCCCTTGGGTTGCCCGGGATGACCGAGCGGCTCTGAGCCGAGGGCATTGTGCCGTAGGAGCCTCTTCACGGCTGCAACGCTGCCCTGCGTCCGAGCGCGCTGTCGGGCGGTTGACCCGCCCTTCCCCCGCCGCCATGAAGCCCGCGCATCTCGAAGACGGTGCCGCGGAGCGCGATGAAACCTTTCGGCTATCCTGAGAACCGGCTGGCGCTGCTCTGGCGAGAGGCGCTGATTATTGCGCTCGCGGCTGTCGGCGGCGGACTGTTCTCGCTGCTCGGCATGCCGGCGGCCTGGCTCTCGGGCTCGATGCTGCTGAGCGCCGTCGTGTCGCTGATCCGCCCGCTGCCCAGCCTGCGCCGGCCCTGGTTCGATTCGACCATGGTGCTGTCCGGCACGATCCTCGGCTCTGCCGCCACGCCCGAGGCGCTGGCCGCCGCCGCGCGCTATCCCGCTTCGCTGGTCGTGCTCCTGGTCGGCGTCGCGGCGATCATGCTCGCGACAGGCGCCTATCTGCGCCATGTCGCCCGCTGGCCCTGGATCGACGCGCTGCTGGCGGCGGCTCCCGGCGCGCTCTCGACGGTGCTCGCCGTCGCTCAGGCCAAGGGCGCCAATATCGGCCGCATCTCGGTCGTGCAGCTGTTTCGTCTCCTCGTGCTCGTCGCGCTCCTGCCGAGCGCGATGCAGATGTCGGGCGCCGCGGCGGGCGTGCCCCTGCCGGTTCACCTGCCCGTCGGAGCCGGGACCATGCTCGGCGTGACCATGGCCGGGCTCGGCCTCGGCCTCGTCTTCGACCGGATCGGGCTGGCGGCGCCGCTGATGTTCGGCGCCACCTTCGCCAGTGCGATCCTGCATGGCAGCGGGATGGTCGAGGGCTCGCTGCCGCAGCCGATCCAGATCGCGGTGCAGGTGCTGCTGGGCTCGACCATGGGCGGGCGCATCGCCCAGATCCCGCGCAGCGAATTGAAGGGCCTGTTTCCGCTGGCGATCGGCGGCTTTGCCGTTTCGATCGGCGTCGCCTTTCTCTTTGCCTGGCCGGCGGCCTGGCTGGCGAACGTCTCCTATGCCAGCGGCATGGCCGCCTTCGCGCCGGGCGGGCTGGAGGCGATGGCGATGCTCGCTTTTGCCATGGGGCTCGACACCCTCTATGTCGGCGCCCACCACCTCGTGCGCTTCGTCGTCATCGGCCTCGCCATGCCGCTGGTGCTGGCCAGGATCAAAGGCGAGCCGCAACGGTGACGGCAGGCCCGGCTGCCCCGAAAAGTGCCGGGCCGCCAGGACGCGATCAGTCGAGGCTGAGCGTTGTCAGGTCCTGGAACCAGTGCTGCGCCAGCACGAATTTTTTCACCTTCGGCGAGAGCGCATGGGGGTTGGTGTCGTGGACGACCCAGCCGAGAACCGCGTTATCGACGATGAGCCCATGGGCCTTGGCGAGCAGCTCGTCTTGCTTGGCGACGTCGAAGGTCTTCATCGCCTCGTCCAGCAGGGCGTCAGTCTCCGGGCTCGACCATGTGCCCCAGTTCACGCCGACGGGCGCGACCTGGTTCGAATGGAAGAAGCGGATGATCGCGTAGAGCGGGTCCGACGTCACATAGGCGATGTTGTTCGAGGTGACGTCGGCGTTCATCGGGTCCTTGGCGCCTTTGCGCCAGCGCGTATAGAGCACCTCCAGCTCGACGACCTTGAACTCGACCTCGATCCCGACATCCTTCAGGTTCTGCTGGATCAGCTCGTTCATCGGCAGCGAGAGCATTTGCCCCGAGCCGCCCTGAGCGATGACGAAGGTCGTCTTGAGCGGCTTCTGCGGCGAGTATCCGGCCTCCGCCAGAAGCTTCTTGGCGGCCTCGGGATCGTATTTGATCTGAAAATTCGGCTTGCCGAACCAGGGGCTCGCGGGATCGACCTGGCCGATGGCCGGCTTGGCGAGCCCGTTCATCAACGCCACCACGCTCTCGCGATCGATCGCCAGATTCAAGGCCTTGCGCAGCCGGATATCGGCCCAGAGAGAGCCGGGCGCGACGCTGAGATGATAGTTCCAGACATGCGGCGTCACGTTCTCGACGATCCGCATTCCGGCCGATTTGAGCTGCGGAACCGTATCGGGCGCCGGGGTTTCGATGAGATCGACTTGGCCCGAGATGAGGGCGTTGGTGCGCGACAGCACTTCCGGCAAAGGCACGAGCACCAGCTTGTCCACCTTGGCGAGCCGCTTCTTGTCCCAGTAGTCCGTGTTCTTGACCAGCTCCGCCAGTTCCCGCGGCACCAGACGGCCGAGCTTGAACGGACCGGTGCCGGAGGGCTGGAAGGCGAATTTGTCCCAGTCCCGCCCGAGCTTCTCGTACTGAGCCGGGCTCGACACGAGGAACCACAGCATCTGGTAGGGAAAGAAGGAATCGACGGATTTGGTCGTGATCTCGACGGTCTTCGCATCGACCTTCCGGTAGCTCGCCACCGAGGGCAGCCTCGGCTTCACCTGCGCGGACTGGCGCTTGTCGTAATGGGGCGCCTGCTCATTGAGCACCTTGTCCAGGTTCCAGATCACAGCGTCGGCGTCGAAGACCGAGCCGTCGTGAAACTTGACGCCCTCGCGGAGGGTGAACAGCCATTTTGTCTGGTCGGCCGGATCGACCTTCCAATCGGTCGCGAGGCCCGGCACCAGCTTGCCGGGCCTGTCCGCAACGTCCATCTCCCAGGCGATGAGCGGGTCGTAGAGCGTATAGCCGGTGAACTTGTAGGCACCGGCTCCGCGATCCGGCTGGCCGGTGGTCAGCGGAATATCGGCGAGGGAAATGCCGTATCGCACGACGGTTTCGGCCTGGGCCGCTCCGATCAGCGACAAGGCCAGCCATGCCGAAATTGCAAATCGTTTGAACATGCCCGCGATCCCTCGGTTTGAACGTGGCCGGTGGTCAGCAAGCGGTATGCCATGCCGCGGCCGAGGCACCGCGGCAAAGAGAAGGACCTGTCCCTCAGAGGGCGAGCCCGGCATCCCAATAGGGCGTCGCCCCATAGAGCTCGCCGAGAAAATCGACGAAGGCGCGCACCTTCTGTTCCAGATGCCGCCGGCTCGGATAGACCGCATAGACAGCCACCCGCGAGCCGACCGCATAATCCGGCAGCACCCGCCGCAGCACGCCGGATTTCAGCTCCGGCCCCACATCCCAGGTCGAGCGCAGCGCGATGCCGAC
>NZ_JBMDWH010000061.1:0-27258 GCF_048595345.1 Allobosea sp. | reverse complement strand
GTGACCAAGAACTGGCCGCGCATTCCTTACGCCGAGGCGATGGCGAAGTACGGCTCCGACAAGCCGGATCTGCGCAACCCGCTGATCATGCAGGACGTTTCCGAGCCCTTCCGCGGCTCGGGCTTCAAGGTCTTCGCGCGCATCCTCGAGGGCGAGAAGAACCGCGTTTGGGCGATCCCCGCGCCCAAGGGCGGCAGCAGAGCCTTCTGCGACCGCATGAACAGCTGGGCACAGGGCGAGGGCCAGCCGGGCCTGGGCTATCTCATGGTCAAGGAGGATGGCGAGGGGCAGGGGCCGATCGCCAACAATATCGGGCCGGAGCGTGTCGCAGCGATCATCGCGCAGATGGGTCTCACGGGCGGCGATGCCTGCTTCTTCGTGGCGGGCGATCCGGACAAGTTCGTGAAGTTCGCCGGCGCGGCCCGCAACAAGGTCGGCCAGGAGCTCGGGCTGATCGACGAGAACGCCTATGCCTTCGCCTGGATCGTCGATTTCCCGATGTTCGAGTACAATGAGGACGAGAAGAAGGTCGATTTCTCGCACAATCCCTTCTCGATGCCGCAAGGCGGGCTGGAGGCGCTGACGACGCAGGACCCGCTCTCGCTCAAGGCCTTCCAGTACGACATCGCCTGCAACGGCTATGAGCTCGCCTCCGGCGGTATCCGCAACCACCGCCCGGAGGCGATGGTAAAGGCCTTCGAGATCGCCGGCTATGGCGAGGAGACTGTGATCGAGCGCTTCGGCGGCATGTATCGCGCCTTCCAGTATGGCGCGCCGCCGCATGGCGGCATGGCGGCGGGCGTCGACCGCATCATCATGCTGCTGGCGGGCGCGACCAATCTGCGCGAGGTCGCTCTGTTCCCGATGAACCAGCAGGCCGTCGACCTCCTGATGGGCGCGCCCGCCGAGGCTTCGCCGAAGCAGCTGCGCGAGGCGCATCTGCGCATCAACGCGCCCGATAAGAACGGCTGAGCGCCATGGCGGCTTCGACCATCGCGCGGGCTCTGCCGCTCGCCGGCCTCCTGCTCGGCGCCGTCGCCCTCGGCGGCTGCGTCTCCGCCGGCGACAGCGCGGGGCGCGCCTCCACGCTCGCCACGACGATCTCGCGGGCCAGCGCCTGCAAGGCCGGCGCGCCGCAGCGCACGACGCTGGACCGCTTCCTCGACTCCGAAAAGGCGCGCGGCGCGACGCCCGAGCAGCTGTCGGCCGCCCGCTCGGCCTATATCGGGGTTTCCGAGGCGGAGATGGTCAATCAGGGCGTCAGGCCGAGGCCCTGCACCGCCGAGGAGCGCGAGGCGCTGAAGCGCCGCATGGCGGAGATTCGGGCCGGGAATTTCGAGGCCCGCTGAGCGGTTGCGCCGGAACCATGGCTCGAAAGACGCTCCTGGCCGCCGGCGTTGCGGCACTCGGTCTCTCAGGCTGCACCCTGCAGATGGGCGGGCCCGTTCCCGGCACGGTCGAACACGCAGCCGCCACCGTGTCGCGCGCCTATGATTGCGGCCTGCGTGTCGATCGGGCCCGCGTGCTGGCGCGGCTCGACCGGCAGCAGCGCCAGGCCTTCCTTGCCGCCAATGCCGGTTATGCGGTGAAGTCCTACAAGGCGCCGCATTCCTGCGAGGAGGCCGAGCGCCAGCGCGTCGCGGGCGAGCTCAAGGCTTTGGCGCGCCGCTGAGCGTCCGCCGGCGGGAGAGGGCGGGCCGGCGGGCGTGCGCCTGACCCGCTGCGGTTCGAAATTCGCTTGCGTCGGACCCGGCGGATGGCCAGAAGGCGGCGATGATCGCCGACACCGTCACCGCCATCGTCGTGACCCACGACAGCGCCGAGGTCCTGCCCGCCTGTCTCGACGCGCTGGCAAGCGAGGGCGTCCGCATCATCGTCGTCGACAATGCGAGCACCGATGACAGCCGCGACATCGCGCAGGCCAAGGGTGCGCGGGTCATCGCCAATGTCCTGAACCAGGGATATGGCCGCGCCAACAACTGCGGCATCGCCGCTGCCGACACGCCCTTCGTCCTGATCGTCAATCCCGATCTCGAAATCGCGCCGGGCGCGGTGGGGGAGTTGCTGGCGGCGGCGCAGCGCTATCCGGAGGCCGGCATGCTGGCGCCGCGCATCGTCGAGCCCTCAGGCCGAATCTTTTTGCAGCCGCGCTCGCTGCTCTCGCCGCCGCATCTCAACCGCGCCGGGGCCATGGCGATTCCGGAGGGCGATGCGTGCCTGCCCTTCCTGTCCGGCGCCTGCCTGCTGGTGAAGCGGGAGGTGTTTCTCGCGCTGGGCGGCTTCGACCCGTCGATCTTCCTGTTCTACGAGGACGACGATCTGTGCCGCCGGATGCGCGATGCCGGCCACGGCCTGGTGCATGTCCATGCCGCGCAGGCGCGGCATGGACGCGGGCGTTCCTCGGCGCCGTCGGTGCTGCGGCGCTTCAGGGCGCGCTGGCATCTGGCCTGGTCGGAGCGCTACGTCGCGCGCAAATACGGGCTGCCCGAGCCGGGGCGGGCGGTGGTCTGGCTGAACATGGCCAAGGCGTTCGGCTACGGCCTGGCCTTCAAGCGCGAAAAAATGTTCGCCCATCTGGGGTCCGTCGCCGGGGCGCAGGCCTGGGCGCGCGGCGAGACGGCGCTGGCGCAGGAAGGCCTCGAAGACGCGGCGGAGACGGCGCCGTGATCGGCTCCGCTCCTCGCGTGGACCCGGCCCTGGCGAGCCCGCACAACAATTTCGGCTGGCTGCGGCTGGTCATGGCGCTGGCCGTCGTGGTCTCCCACGCCTTCTCGGTGACGGATGGGCGGGTCGAGCAGGAGCCCTGGTTCCAGACCACCGGCTTCACGCTCGGCGAGCATGCGGTGAACGGCTTCTTCGCCATCTCCGGCTTCCTCGTCACGATGAGCTTCCTGCGCCGCGGCTGGCGCGATTACCTGGTGGCGCGGCTGCTCCGGATCGCGCCAGGGCTCATCGCGGCGACGCTGCTGGTGGCGCTGGTGCTGGGCGCGGCGATGACGAGCCTCGACCTGCGCAGCTATCTCTCCGATGCACGGCTGTGGCGCTTCATCGGGAGCACGCTGACCAGCTTCAAGAGCGCGGCGGCCCTGCCGGGCGTTTTCGAGACCAACCCGTTGCAGTTCCCGATGGGAACCGTCTGGACGCTGAAATACGAGGTGCTGTGCTATCTCGGTGTGCTCGTGGCCGGCCTCGCCGGGCTGCTTCTGAGACCGCGGCTCGTCCTGCTCGTCGTGCTGGGGTTGGCGCTGGCGGTGGTCGCCCGCGAGATCCTCGCCCCGCAGGGGCCCAAGAGCGTCGAGACGGCCCTGCGCCTGCCGCTGATCTTCGCGGCCGGCGGCCTGATCTATCTCTATCGCGACAAGGTGCCGCTTTCGCTGCCGCTGCTGGGGCTGGCGCTGATCGCGCTGGTGCCGCTCTCTTTCACGCCGCTCTACAAGGCGGCGCTGTATCTGGTCACGGCCTGGGGCGTGCTCGTGCTCGCGCTGGCGCCGGCGCTGACGGGCCGAGCGAAGGAACCGGCGGCCGATCTCTCCTACGGGGTCTATCTCTATGGCTGGCCGATCCAGCAGGCTCTGCATGCGCTGATGCCGACCATGGCAGCGACCGTGCTGCTCGTGCCCTCGCTGCTGCTGTCGCTGGCTGTGGCCGCCCTGTCCTGGTTCCTCGTCGAGAAACCGGCGCTAGGGCTCAAGCGCCGGCTTCTCCGAGCTCGCTGACGGCGCCGACGAAATCCGCGATGCGTTCGCTGAGCAGCAGCGGCAGCAGCGCCTCGATTCTCTGCCGTGGGAGATTCCACCAGCCTGTGGCGAGCAGCGCCGCGACGGTCGCCTCGTCGAAGCGCATCTTCACGATCCGCGCCGGGTTGCCGGCGACCACCGCATAGGGCGGCACGTCCTTCGTAACCACGGCGCGGGCCGCCACGACAGCGCCATGGCCGATGCGGACGCCCGACATCACCATGGCCTGCGAACCCAGCCAGACATCGTGGCCGATCACGACATCGCCGCGCGTGGCGTCGAACCCGCCGATCCCGGCCGCCTGCGGCCAGAGCCGCGGCAGGGCCGGAAAGGGGTAGGTCGTCACCCAGTCGAGCCGATGGTTGCCCCCGAGCAGGATCTCGACGCCGTCGGCGATCGAGCCATAGCGGCCGATGACGAGGCCCGCCCCGCTTTCAGCGAAACGCACCTTCGGCCGGCCATAGGTGTAAGGGCCGATCACCATCTGGCCCGGCCGCCGCGCTACGAGATGCGCCAGATGGAGCCGGGTCTGATTGTCCCGGTTCAGCCGCTTGCGCAGCCAACCCCGGGGGACGGGCGGCAGGCCCGCCCACCAGCCCTGCAGGGCCGAGGGGCGCCAGTCGCGGTCGGTCTCCGCGGTGGCGTCCTGATCGTCACTGCGCATCGGCCTTGAGATCGATCTTGTCGAAGATCTCGGCCGGCTGGGTGATCGTCAGCACATCGGCGAGGCCGAGGCCGGTGGGGGCCTTGGCGCTGGCCTGGATCGTCAGCGTGCCGGGCTTGGCGACGAAGCGGGACACCGCATTGGCGAGCGTCTTTGCGCCTTCCGACGGGCCCAGAATGGCGGCGAGGCCCATGCTGGCCATCATCGCATATTGCTGGCGGATCTCCTCGACCTTGCGCTTGGACTTGCGCGCCTCGTTCTCGATCAGCTTTTCGACCAGGCCGAAATTCTGCAGCTTGATCTCGACCGTGCGGGCGGTGGCGCCGAGCGCCGCCACCTGCGCGAGGGCGAGATCGCTCGAGAACAGATCCTTGGTGACGTTGCCGAGCGTGGCGTTGGCGTCGATGCGCGCGAGCTTCTCCGCGCCGAAGGAGAGCGGCTTGATGCCGAGCTCGTTCCTGGCCGCGTCCCAGGCCAGATCGAGCTTGGCCGAAAGATCGAGCGCGGTGATCCCCATGGCGATGAGGTCCTTCACCGCGGGGTTGGCCTCGCTCTCGACCAGCGGCGAGACCAGCCGGTCGATGGTCAGGCCCAGGCTGGTCGGCACGCCGTTGAGCTGCTCGCCGCCGCGCAGCTCGAAGGTGCCGAGTGAGAGCTTGATGGGGTCCTTGCCGGGCATCATGGGGGGGGCGTCGACGGCCATCCCGCTCAGGCGCACGGTGCCGATCTTGGGAATGAACTGGCGGAAATCGAGGGTGTCGACATCCGTGTTCGACGAGGCCAGGACGGCGCGCAGCGCCTTGAAGCTCTCGGTGAAAGAGAAGCCGGAATAGCTGACGAGGTCGAAGCGGCCCCTCACCGGCCCGCTGGCGAATTGCAGGCCTTCCATCGCGAAGCCGGACTTGTCCGGCGCATCCTCGCCATAGGCCATGCGCGCGATCGTCATGTCCACCGGCGGCTCGGGCTGGCCCTTGGCCGGCTGGCCGGCAGCGGCGGGCTTGGGCGGCGGGACGATGCGCATGGCGATGTCGCGCACTTCGCCGCTGCCATATTGCACCGTGTCCAGCAGGCCGAGGGCCGAGAGAGCGAGGCGCTTCTGGGCCTCGTCCGCTGCATCCTTGGCGACCTTGTCGGCCGGCGCGGGTGTCTGGCTGTTCTTTTCGACGTCGGCCGAAGCCTTGCCGAGGCGTTCGATCACCTCCAGCATCGGCTCCGGCCCGACCCTGGCGGCGAAATTCCGGCCGCTCATCCGGCCGATCGACATGGTGCCGGCCTGGCCGAGATCGAGCGCATAGCCATCCTGCTCGAAGCGGGCGAAGAGCGGCAGGAACGGCTCCTCCTGACCCGGTGCGGCCTTCTCCATCAGGACGCGTGCGGTCTGCTTGAGGTCGAAGCCGTCGAAGGCGGTCCGCTTCAGGGTCCCTTTCATCGGGCCGGTGGGCGCGCCGGTCACGGTCAGCGCGCCGCCGGCCGATTCGCCATGCGCGATCCGGCCGTCGCGAATGTCGGTGAGGCGCAGGTCGCGATAGGTCGTGCTCTGCTTCTGCTCACCCAGGTCCTGGTCCAGAATCAGCTCCGGCGCGCTGATTTCGGCGGCTGTGAGCTTGGCGGCGCGGGCGGAGGCGGATTCGCCGTTGCCGGAGGCGAACAGAGCCAGGAAGGCGTCCTTCTCCAGATTCGAGCCCTTGACCGTCACCTTTGGAATGCGCAGCGTCATCCGGCCGAGATCGACACGGACATCGTCGATCTGGAAATCGGCGGCCGCGGCCGGAAGCGAAGCCCAGAGCAGGGCGACGAGGGCCGAGCCGGCGAGCGAGGATGATCGGCGCGAGAGCGCAGCGGTCATGGACATCTCCTGTTCTGTGCCGCGGGAACCTGCCGCAAGCGCGTGCGGAAAGAAAGCCTCGGCCACGGTCCTGGGTCGATTGCCTGCGAGATCGTGACGGAAATCTTGACCGTGCCATGACCGGAGCCGGCCTCTGCCGAAGATTCGCCATCGCGCGCTGCCAGGGCATCGTCCGCGCTGGCCGGATGCTGATCAGGTCGTCGCCCGGCGAGGGGCCAGCCCTTCCGGAAAGTGCATTTCCCTTTCCGGTGCGATGCTCTATCGCGCCGTCATCAGGCCTTGCCTCGGAGATTCCAGCGATGACCCTGCTTCGCGCCGCCGCTGTCGCGCTCGCCCTCGGGCTCATGGCTCTCGCTCCGGGCGGCGCCCGGGCCCAGGCCCAGCCCACGACGCAGGAAGCGCCGCTGGAGACGCTGACGATCGTCAGCGGCGGCACGCGCCACGCCTTTCAGGTCGAGGTGATGCGAACCCCCGACCAGCGCGCCAAGGGCCTGATGTTCCGCCGCTACATGCCGCCGGATCGCGGCATGCTCTTCGATTTCGGCGCAAGCGAGCCCGTCGCGATGTGGATGCAGAACACCTATATCCCGCTCGACATGCTGTTCATCCGCAAGGACGGCACGGTCGCCCGCATCGCGGAAAACGCCGAGCCGCTCTCGACCCGCACGATTCCCTCGGGCGAGCCGGTTCTGTCGGTGCTCGAGCTCAACGGCGGGGTCGCGCGCCAGCTCGGCATCAAACCGGGCGACAAGGTGGAGCACGCGCTGTTCAAGCGCTGAGCACGCGATTGGCGAAGGGGCCGTGCAGTCCCTATCATCGCCGAATCGACGGGTGGGGATGCGGCATGCGCGGGATCGATCTGGTGTTCAGGGGCGCGATCGCGCTCGCCGCCCTCGGCATGCTGGCCTGCGCCGGCATCCTCCTCGCGGAAGCGGCGGGCAACGTGCTCTCGTCCAGCCGCGCCTTGGTCGCTCACGAGGGCGGGCAATCGGTTTCGCTCATCATGAAATCGATCGACGAGTGCCTGTTCGGCATCATCCTGATCGTCATGGGCGCGAAAGTGCTGGTTTCCTTCGTCGTGCCCGAGCGCGCGGCTGGTTTCCCGCGCTGGATGCAGCCCAGCGACATCGCCGAGTTGAAAACCACGTTCTGCCAGGCGGTGCTGGTCTACCTCATCGTCGATTTCGCGACCGATATGGCGACGCTCGACACCAAGACCGATTTCGGCTTCCTCGCCCTACCGGGCTGCATCCTGCTCATCGCGCTCGCGCTCAGGCTGATGCCGCATTCCTCGGCGCATTGAAGCGCGCCGGCTTTCGCTTGCCGGGCAAGGGGCTGGCATGATAGCCAACCGCTGCGTTTCGGATGCCGTCGGGGTATAGCGCAGCCCGGTAGCGCATCTGCTTTGGGAGCAGAGGGTCCCAGGTTCGAATCCTGGTGCCCCGACCATTCGAAGCGCCCGGTGCGATCCGGGGTCCGGGTCGCGACGTTTTCTGGTGACGGCCGAGCGAACCCATGACCGCACGCATCTATCGCCCCGCCCGCACGGCCATGCAGTCCGGCACGGCCAAGACCGAGCGCTGGCTGCTCGAATACGAGCCCGAGAAGCCGCGCGAGATCGAGCCGCTGATGGGCTGGACCTCCTCCTCGGACATGAAGAGTCAGCTCAAGCTCTGGTTCGACAGCGAGGCCGACGCCGTCGCCTATGCCACCCGCAACGGCATTCCCTATCGCGTCGAGCAGCCGCATGATCCCAAGCGCCGTTCGATCTCCTATTCCGACAATTTCAAATACTCCCGCGTCGGCCAGTGGACGCACTGACGGCCGGCGAGACCCGAGACCTTACCCGTTTCGGGCCCGTAGCTCAGATGGATAGAGCAGCAGCCTTCTAAGCTGCTGGTCGCTGGTTCGAATCCAGCCGGGCTCGCCACTCTTCTTTTCCCACGCCTTGATCGTGCCGGAAAAGCAGTCCATCGGGGCAGCGCGCATCGTCGCTGTGTTCGCAATGAGGCCGCGCTGGCCGCTGTCGAAGATGCCGGCCGGCGCCGCAAGGATGGATGATGGTGTCGCTTTCTCCCGCGATCGATCGGCTCGGTGAGGGGCTGACCCGCAGCCATCTGCGCGCCTGCGTCTTCCTGCTCCTGCTCTCGCTGGCGGCCTTTCTGCCCGGATTCTCCACGCTACAGCCGCTGGATCGCGACGAGCCGCGCTTCGCGCAGGCGACCAAGCAGATGTTGGAGACGCGCGATTTCGTCGATATCCGCTTCCAAAGCGAGGCGCGGCACAAGAAGCCCGTCGGCATCTACTGGCTGCAGGCGATGGCGGTGAGCGCCGGCGAGGCGCTGGGCGTGCCGCAGGCGCGCACGCAGATCTGGCTCTATCGCATTCCTTCGCTGATCGGCGCGATCGCCACGGTTTTGCTGACCTATTGGGCGCTGCTCGCCTTTCTGGCGCGGCGCTATGCGCTGCTGGGCGCGGCGCTGATGGCGAGCGCGGTTCTGCTCGGAGTGGAGGCGCGCATCGCCAAGACCGATGCCGTGCTGGCCGCCTGCGCGGTGGCGAGCATGGGCGCGCTGGCGCGGGTCTGGCTGGACTGGACGCGCTCGCTCGCCTTCGTGCCGGGGCGGCGCAACTGGCTCGTGTTCTGGGGGGCGACCGCGCTCGGGCTGCTGATCAAGGGCCCGATCGTGCCGATGGTCTGGGGCCTCGCCATCCTGGTGCTGAGCGCGCGGGAGCGCAGCTTCCGCTGGCTCAGGCCGCTGCGCTTCGGCAAGGGGCTGCTGCTGTGCCTGATCGTGGTGCTGCCCTGGTTCGCCGCGATCATGCTGAAGACGCAGGGCCAGTTCTTCGCCGACAGCGTCGGCCAGGACATGCTCGGCAAGGTGGCCGAGGGGCAGGAGAAGCATTGGGGGCCGCCGGGGCTCTATCTGCTGTTCTTCTTCGCCACCTATTGGCCGGCCGCCGCCTTCGCGGCGATGGCGATCCCCTTCGCCTGGGTTCGTCGCAAGGAGCCGCAGATCACGTTTCTGCTGGCCTGGATCATCCCGTCCTGGCTGGTCTTCGAGGCGGTGCCGACGAAGCTGCCGCATTATGTGCTGCCGCTTTACCCGGCGATCACCGCCTTGTTGCTGCTGGCCCTGATCAATGGCGGCATCGACCGGCATCGGCGCGGGGCGGTCGCGACCGCGAGCCTCGTGGTGCTGGTGCCGCTCGCATTGATCGGCGCGATCCTGTTCGGCAACTGGCGGCTTGACCAGACGCTGCCCTGGCTCGCGCTGCCGCTCTTCGTGCTGGCTCTGGCCGCCTGCATCGCGGTGGTGATGGCGTTCCGGCGGCTGGATCTCGAAGGCGCGCTGTGGCGCTGCGTCCTGGCCAGCCTGTTGCTGACGGCGGCGGTCTATCCTTTCGCGATCGAGAGCCTGCGCTCCTTCAAGACCTCGCCGCGGCTGGCCGAGGCCGTCCGCGCGGTCGGCTGCCCCGATCCTGCGGTGATGACGCTCGGCTATCGCGAGCCCAGCCTGGTTTTCCTGACCGGGACCGATCTCGCCATGGCGTCGAGCGGGGCCGAGGCGGCGAATTTCCTCAATCAACCGGGATGCCGGATCGCTTTCGTCGAGGCGCGCTTCGGTGAGGATTTCGGCAAGGCTCTCGCCGCCCTGCCGGGCAAGCCGCGGCTGGTGACGACGATCAAAGGCTTCAACCTGAACGGCGGCAAGCTGCTCTCCATCGAGGTCTGGGCCAAGACGCAGAGCTGAGGCTGGCCCGGAAGAGGTTCCCGGGGCGCCGCACCGGGCTTAGCGCATCGGGCGTCCGAACGGACGCGGTCACGATGTTCCCGGATATCGCTGGGGCGTCAGATTTTTCGGAAAAGTGGATCCCACTTTTCCGTTCGATGCTCTAGAGGAGGGGCCGCTCGGTTCGTTCGCCGGGAGCGATCCTCCCATCGGGGTGCCTGCCCGGACGACGAGCCGTTTGTTTGGATGAAGCCATTTTGACCGAGATCCCTCCCGTCCTTCCGCTGTTGAGCGTCGTCGTCCCCGTGCGCAACGAGCAGGGCAACATCGCGCCGCTGATCGCCGATATCGAAGCCGCCTGCGCCAGCATCGGCCCGTTCGAGGTCGTCTATGTCGATGACGGCTCCACGGACGGCACGGCGGCGGCTCTGGCGCGGATCGCAGGGGAAAAGCCCTGGCTGCGGGTGGTGACGCATGCGCAATCCTGCGGGCAGAGCGCGGCGGTGCGCAGCGGCGTGCGCCATGCCCGCGCCGCCATCGTCGCGACCCTGGACGGAGACGGGCAGAACGACCCGGCGTTCCTGCCGCAGATGCTCGCGACGCTGCAGGAGGGCGGCCCGGAGGCCGGGCTGGTGCAGGGCCAGCGCGTCGGGCGCAAGGATACCGGTTTCAAGCGCTGGCAGTCGAAGATCGCCAATGGCGTGCGCGGCCGGGTGCTGCGCGACGCGACGCGCGACACCGGCTGCGGGCTGAAATGCTTCCGCCGCGAGGCCTATCTGTCTTTGCCCTATTTCGACGCGCTGCACCGCTTCATGCCGGCGCTGGTGGCGCGCGAGGGCTATAAGGTGCTGCTGTTCGACGTGCGCGACCGGCCGCGGCTCACCGGCGTCTCGAACTACGGCTTCTTCGACCGGCTGTGGGTCGGCATTCTCGATCTGGTCGGCGTCTGGTGGCTGATCCGGCGGCGCAAGCGCGTGCCGCAGATCGTGGCGCCCGCCCAAGCGGGGGAGGCGCGCTGATGCTGATCGATCTTCAGCACCGGATCGGCGATTATTTCCACGATGTCTTCGTGAACAATCTCGATTGGTGGGTCCTGCTCGGGGTCGTCGCGCAGGGCCTCTTCACCATGCGTTTCGTGGTGCAGTGGTGGGCGAGCGAGAAGGCCAAGCGCTCCGTCGTGCCGATGACCTTCTGGTGGTTTTCGATCGGCGGGGGCGCCCTTCTGCTGATGTACGCGCTCTATCGCCGCGATCCGGTCTTCATCCTGGGGCAGGGGTTCGGCGTCTTCGTCTATGTCCGCAACCTGCAATTCGTCCTGCGGGCCAAGGCCCGCGGCGAGGATCCCAATTCCGGCCCGGGCTGAGCGGCTGCCGAACTCCATCGAGACGACACCACACGGCGCTGCCGCGGTAATGCCGTGCCTCAGCCCTTCTGCTGCGGCGCCGGCTCGGGTTTCGCTCCCTCGGCCGCGGCGCCCTGGGCGGGCGGCTTGGCCGGCGCGGGCTGGCGCACCGGCGAGGAATAGTTCGGGTAGCGCTCGCGATAGGCCTTCATGAATTCTGAGATCGCATCGGCATTGGCGGCGGCCCGCGCCAGTTCGCGGATGTCGGACGGCCTGTCGCGATTGGCGCCGGTGACGAAGGCGAAGGTCCGGGCGTCGGCGCTCTGCGCCATCTTCTGCGCGAATTTGGTGCGCAGCCGGTCGAGCGACAGGGTTTCACCGGCCATCACATAGGACACCGCCGCGCGCATCACATCGGCGCGCTGGCTGTCGCTCAGCGGCGCCGCGCCGCGCCAGCTCTCGTCCAGCAGGCGTTCATAGGATTCGCCGGCCTCACGCCAGCGCCGCCCGACCCAGTTGATATCGGCGCGCAGGCGGTCGACCTCGACACCCTGCTCGCCCTCGAGCAGTTCGAGCGCCTGATCGGTGCGCGAGAGGTCCGAGAGGCCCTTCGACTCCAGCAGCAGGCGGGCGCGCTTCACATCGGTCGGCAGCTCTACAAGGCGCGTGGTGGTCAGCGCCCGCACCGCCTCGGCCGGCTTGCCATTCATCAGCTCGATCATCGCCAGCCGTGCCGCGACGGTGGAGCGGGCCGCGCCGGTCAGGCGCTTTTCCATCTGGTAGCGCAGGATTTCCGCCGCCTGATCGAGCAGGTCCAGTTCGACCAGCCTGTCGGCGAGCAGCCGCGTGATCTCGTCGCCACGCCGGCCGACCGGCAGGAATTCCTTGAAGTCGTAGAACAGGGCCAGCGCGTCGATGCGCGGCAGCTTGTCGGCGCCACCATCGGCGAACAGTTCGGCGAAGCGCTGGGCCGTCGCATCGTGCATGCTGCGCGTCAGCGCGTCTTCCGGGAAGGTCTCGTTGGCGCGGCGCGCGACGAGGAAGGCGTCGCGCCAGCGCGCATTGGCCATGTAGAGGCGATTGAGCTCGGCGAGCGCGCCGATTTCGACCGCGCCGCCACGCCAGGCGACGGCCACGGTCTCGAGCCGGGCGATCGCCTCCTCGCTCTTCAGATCCGAGCGTTTTTCGGCCTCAGCGAGCTTCACGGCGCGCAGTTGCGCTTCCGCCGCCACGGGCCGGCTCTTCGCCTCGAAGAGGGGGCGATAGAGGTTCATCGCATTGTCGGCCCGGCCGTTCAGATCCTCCAGCATGCCTTGCAGCAGCGCCAGCCGCTCCTGGTCGAACTCGTCGGGCGGCAGGCTCCCCAGCAGCTTGATCTGCCGTTCGGCGATCCCCGCATCCTGCAAGGCCAGAGCCGAGCGGGCGAAGCTCTCGCGCAGTTCCGGCTGGAGATCGGGCGGATAGCGGTCGAGGATCGCCTCGCCCTGGCGGAAGCCGACCAGGGCCTGCGCGTCGCGGCCGAGGCGCTGCTGCACCAGCGCCCGCCAGAGGCCGGCCTCGACGTCGCCCTTCAGCGCCGGCACGTCGAGCGCGGTCAGGGCCTCCTCGTCGCGGTGCAACTGCACGGCGGCCAGCGCCTTGAGGAAGAGCGCTTCGCGGTTGCCGCGCATCGCCGGGTCGTCGGCCATGATCCGGCCGAGCGGGCCCAGTGCTTCGACAGACAGGCCGTTGGCGAGGTCGAAGCGGGCGACCGCCATCCGCGTCTCGGATTTGCGGGCCTTGGAGGCGCCCGCCGCCTCGCGCGCGAGCGCGCGGCCGGTGTCGCGCACCGCGCCGAGCCGCAGCTTCGTCCAGGCCTCGGCGTCGATCAGCGGGGCGAGCTTGGCGCCGCCGGCGGCTTTCGTCTGCGGGTCGTCCTGCCCCGGAACGTTGAGCGAGAGAGTGAGCCCGCCATTGCGGCCGATCGAGACCTGTTCGGTTCCGGCGCGTGCCACGACATCGTCCGAGCGGGGCTGGACGGCAAGGCCCTGCAGGGTCGGGATCAGTTCGAATTCGACGAAACGATAAGGCTTCGGCGTCAGCCGGGCCGGGCCCATGGCGGTGGCGACCGCCATGGGCAGTCCACCCGGGCCGGAATCCAGCCAATGCACGCCTGTCAGACCCGGCATGGCCACGGTGAGGGCGTTCTGGCCGCGATCGTCGAAGCTGCGCTGGGGATCGACCGTCGCCGTGGGCTTGCCGGCATCCTCGCCCAGATCCAGCGTCCAGTTTTCGCCGTCTGCGAAGAAGCGGGCGAGGGGCTGGCCTTCCAGCCGCATGCGAACCAGCGTGACCTTGCCCTCCTTGGAAACCGAGCTGCCGGCTACGGCACGCGGCAGGCGGCTGGCGAGATCGGCCGGGTCGATGGTGTCGCGTGTGTCGAAGACGAGCGTCAGCTGGCCGCCGTCGAGAAAGGCCGCCGCGCCCGTCTGCCGGGGGAAGCGGAAATCGAGCCGCTTGTCCGCCGTCTCGATCTGCGCCTTGCCCGGCGGTGGCTCCGGCTTCGCGACCTTGGGCGCGGGAGGGTTGCTCGCGGCACCGCTTTCCTTGGCCACGCCTGGCGTGGGGAGCTTGGCTTCAGCGGATTTGGGTTCCGCGGCTTTGGGCTCGGTCTGCGCGCCTCCGGTCTTGTTTTCCGCAGTTGCGGGCTTCGGCAGCTCGACCAAGGGGGGAGGGGCGGATTTGGCGGGCTTCAGCAGGTCGAGCACGAGGCCGGTCTCGTCGCTGAAATCGCGCTGCTGCCACTCTTCGGGCATGGAGAGGGTGACGGTGAGGGCGTCCTTGCCGTTATCGATCGCGGTCAGGCGGAAGCCTTCCGGCAGTGCGCCGCGCAGGGCGGCGGCGTCGGCGGTCATCGGCTTGTCGAAAACGAGCTTCAGCGCGTTGTTGGTGCGCTCGGCCTTCAGGGCGGTTCCCGGGGGGGCCTCGAAGACCAGCCGCTCCAGCGTCGGCAGGCTCGCCCGGCGCACGGCCAAGGGCGGGGGCGTCGTGCGCGTGCGGGCGGCGGCGTCGCGGGCGCGCACTTCGGCGAGGCGCAGACGCTGGGTGAGCTCGGCGATCGCTTCCGGCGGCGGGCCGGGCAGGAGGCCCTTCCAGCTTTCCGGCAAGAGATCGATGAAGGCCTTGTCCCCGGCTTCGATGAGATTGGCCTTGTAGCCCTGGGTGAGGGCGAAGCGCAGGCCGCGCCCGTCCGGATCGGTACGCGCCACGGAGACATAGGTGGGCAGCTCGCGCGCGATCCTGGCGATGTCGACCTGCACCGGCGCCGAAAAGCCGACGATCAGCACGCCGTTGGAAACGGTGGCGCGGGTCTGCACAGGCTCGTCGAAGACGAGCGAAAGGCGCCCGAAGCCGGCCGGCATCGCCTCGCCGCGCAGCTTGGCCGAGCCGGCCCATGCAGGCGCGTTCAATCCGGCGGCAAGCGCGAGCGCGGCCAGCCCGATACCGAATGCGAGGGAACGCGACAGACGCAAAACCCGAGACCCGACTCAACGCGACAGAAGGCGCCTCCGTCCAGGATGGTGGAGAGGCCCACCGACACGCTAAGGCGTCAAGCATAACAGGTGTTTAATGGCGCCGGTCCGCGCCCGCCCTTAGCGCCGGCCGATGCGCTTCCGGTCAGGGCCGGCTCACGCCATCGCGCGTCAGAACGGACGCGGTTACGATGGTCTAGCGCTGGGCCGGGGCGATCGCCGGAAGTTCGTTGCTCGGCAGGGCGGTTTCGTTGGCGGCGCGCTCGACGAGCGGGCTGCGGCCGGCGGTGGCCAACGCGACGGTGAGCTTCTCGGCCTTGTCGGGGGCCATGACGGCGAGAACCTCCGACATCTTGCGCGGGTTCATCTGCTGGACGACCGGCACGAGGACGTCGAGGCCGAGGCGATCGAAGACCCGGGCGGCGTCCTTCGGCTTCATCGCCTCGTACATGATCACGAGGTTCTTGATCGCCTTGGTTTCGTCGGATGTCCCCTTGTTGGCGGGCGCGACCTTCTCTTCCATCGTCTTGAGGTCGCCGAGCCGCCCGTCGAGCTTTTTCTCGGCGGTGCCCAGCAGCCGCTCGCGCATTTCAAGCTCGCGCATGCGGCTGTCCAGCTCCTCGCGCCGTTCGCCGAGGCGCTCCAGCAAGGCCTTCTCGGCCGGCGAGACCGGCTCCTTGGTGCCGTTAATCAGGCCGGCCTTGTTGTTGGGGTTGTTGGCGCGGGCCGCCTCGGCCTTGGCTTCCGCCTCCGCCTTCTCCTTCTCTTTTTCCTTGTCCTTATGCGGGTCGGGTGCCGGCACCGAGCCCGTCGTGTCGGGGTCGAAGACGGCCGGCGCGGCCGCGCGGGGGCTCTTCCTGCCCGAGGACAAGGCGTCCTTGCCGGCGCCGGCGGGGCTCTCGGCGATCAAGGTCCGGCTGGCGGGCACGGTGCCCGGATAAGGCTCCGCCGTCCAGGCGAGCAGCTTCAGCACCAGGAGACCCATGGCGCCGAGAATGACTGCAGGAAGGAGGCGGGGCCTCTCGATCACGCAGCCTGCCCCTCCAACTGGGCTTCGAGGCGGCGGGCGGCGCGGGCGCGGATGGCGGCGGCCGACTGGGCCGCGCTCTCCATGCGGCTGAGGGGCGCCGGCTCGGCCACCGGAGCGGGCGCGGCAACCTCGGGCGCCGGCCGGGCGACAAGGCTCGCCGCGCTGACGATCTGGGTGATGCGCTCCATCACGACCTGGCCGGCCTCGACCTGCGCGGCGAGATCGGCGGCATAGCGCTCGGCCGTGCGCAGGCGCTCGTCCAGCGTGCGGTCGCAGTCGCCCAGCGTGTTCTTGAGGCCGGCGATCGCGCGCTCGGCATTGTCCGTCGCGGTGATCAGCGCTCCCACGGTCTGGCGCATCCCCGCTTCATCCGCCTTGAGGCGCTCGATTCGCTTGGCGAGGATGTAGCAGGTGATGATCGTCGCGACGAGCAGGCAGGCCACCAGGGCATCGGCGATGAGATTGATGGTCATGCTTGCGGTCTCAGTTGGTGGCGCCGAGATGGCTGGCGAGGCTGTCGAAGGCGGCGAGCGTTGTCTTGGAGCGCCGCAACGGGCTGACGATCTGGACCGCGATCTTGTCGTCCACCCGGCCGATGCGGCCCTGCGTCACGGTGAAGTCTCCGCAGCGCAGCCAGACCGCCGAATCCGGCTTGGCATCGAACATCAGCGTGTCGCCGATGGCGAGGTTCATCACGCGCTTCAGCGGCATCCGCGTCTCGTGCAGGAGGCAGGTGACGTCGACATCGGCCTGCCAGACCTCGGTCGCGAGATGGTTCTCCCAGATCGGATCGCGCCCGAGCTTCTCGCCCATGAAGCTTTCGAGCAGCAACTCGCGGATCGGCTCGATCGTGGCATAGGGCAGGAGCAGATGGAGCGAGCCGCCGCGGCCCTCCATGTCGAACTTCAGCTCGACGCGGATCGCCGCGTTGGCCGGGCGCGAGATGGAAACGAAGCGCGGGTTCGATTCCACCCGGTCGATGGTGAAATGCACCGGCGACAGCGGCCGGAACGCGGCCTGCGCATCGCCGAGCACGAGCTCGATCACGCGGCGCACCATCCGGATCTCGATGGAGGTGAAGGGGCGCCCGTCGATGCGCGGCGCCGGCTGGCCGCGCTTGCCGCCGAACATGGTGTCCAGCACCGAATAGATCAGCGCCGACTCGATGGTGATGAGACCGAAATTGTCCCACTCCTCGGCCTTGAAGACGGAGAGCACGGCCGGCTGCGAGATCGAGTTGATATAATCGCCGAAGCGCACGGAGCGGATGCTTTCCAGCGTGACTTCGACGTTGTCGGTGAAGAAATTGCGCAGGCTGGTCGACAGCAGGCGCACCAGGCGCTCGAAGATGATTTCGAGCATCGGCAGTCGCTCATAGGCGACTGAGCCGGAATCGACGATCGCCTGGATGCCGTTGCGGGACGCCGCGTCGTCGCCGCTGGAGAAACCGAGCATGGTGTCGATTTCTTCCTGAGACATCAGGCGGTCCGTACCGCCTTCCTGCTCGGGCTCGTCGTCCTGCACCTCCGGCAGGGTGACCCATTCGGCCGCCATGCTCTCGGGCGTCATCGGCTCGTCGGCACCCGGACGGCCGGGATTGTCGCGATCGACACTCATTGGATCAGCAGTTCCTTGAACAGCACGGCGTCGACCTTGGCGGGGTAGACCGTCATGTTGACGCGCCGCAGCAGCTCTTCCTTCAGCCGGTACATGCCGGCCGAGCCTTCGATGTCGGACGGGCGCAGCTCGCGCATGAACACCTGGAAGGAATCCTCCACGCGCGGCATCAGCGGCTTGACCTCGTCGGCGACCTTGGGGTCGCCGATCTCGAGGGCGACCTTGATCTTCATCAGGGGCGGGCGCTCCTGCTGGCCATTGCCCGACATGCCGATGATCATGTCCTTCATGTCGAGGAAGGTGACGGCCTTCTTCGCGGGCGCCGGCTCGGCAGCCGCATGCTCCTGCGCCGGCGGCTTCTTCATCAAAAAGAACCAGGCCGCACCGCCGCCACCGCCGGCCAGCAGCACGACGGCGCCGATGATGATGAAGAGCTTCTTCTTGCCGCCCTTCGCCGGCGCCTCGGCAGCGCCTTCCTCTTCCTTCTTGGCACTCTTCGCCATGTCCTGCCCCGGCCGTGCAAAACGGCGTTCTGCCGCTCCTGCGACCTTCGCCAATCACGGTTAACGCGCCGTTAAGCCGGGCAGTTTTTGCCGGGTCGTTTCTGCCCGGCTGGCAGCCCTTGCCAGGGTCAAGGGGGAGGGGACAACGGCACTTCTATTCGTGATTTCAACGCCTTGCCGAAATTAACCACGATGGCACGCCGATTGCGGAACCAGGGTCGTGGCGACTGCGCTGGGGAGCGTCGAGGTCGCCGCGGGACAGGATCGGGAGTTTTCGCCGTGGAGAACGCGCTTCTCGTCGGCCTTTCGCGGCAGGTCGCCCTGCAGCGGGAGCTGGATGTCATCGCCAACAACATGGCGAACATCGGCACCAATGGCTTCAAGGCACGCAATGCGCGCTTTGCCGAGTTCATCATGCCCAAGGCCAAGGCGGAGGCGTTCAAGCCTGCCGACCAGGCTCTTTCCTATGTCGTCGACAAGGGCACGCCGCTCGACCTCTCCCAGGGCACGATCGAATTCACCGGCAATCCGCTCGACGTCGCGCTGAAGGGCGACAATTTCCTCGCCGTTCAGACCCCGGCGGGCGAGCGCTACACCCGCGCCGGCTCCCTCACCGTCAATCGCCAGGGCCAGCTCGTCACCCAGACCGGCCAGCCGGTCATGGGCGAGGGCGGACCGATCACCTTCGGCCCCAGCGAATACGATCTGCGCATCGCCGCCGACGGCACGGTCACCAGCGACCAGGGCACCCGCGGCAAGCTGCGGCAGGTGCGCTTCGCCGATCCGGCGACCCTCGTCAACGACGGCGCCAACCTGTTTTCCTCGCCGACCCCGGCGCAGCCGGCCCTGCCGGGCGCCCGGCTCGAAACCGGCGCGGTCGAGCGTTCGAATGTCAAAGCCGTCAACGAACTCACCCGGCTGATGGTGGTGCAGCGCTCCTATCAGGACGTCGCCCAGATGATCAGCCGAAACGACGATCTGCGCAGCAAGGCGATCACCCGCCTCGCTGACCAGCAGGCCTGAGGCGGAAGGGAACCGACGCCATGCGCGCCATGCAGACTGCCGCGACCGGAATGGCCGCCCAGGAGATGAACGTCCAGGTCATCTCCAACAACATCGCGAACGTTCGCACCACCGGCTACAAGCGCCAGCAGGTGCATTTCCAGGATCTGCTCTACGAAAACTTCCGCCGCGCCGGCTCGGCGACCTCGGACCAGAACACGCAGGCCCCGGCCGGCACCTTCATCGGCTCCGGCGTCAAGACCGTCTCGACGGGCCGTGTCATGACCCAGGGCAACATCTCGCCGACCGAGAAGCCCTATGACCTCGCCATTCGCGGCGAGGGCTTCTTCAAGGTCCGCATGCCCGACGGACGCACGACCTATTCGCGGGACGGCTCCTTCGATCTCGACTCGCAGGGCCAGATCGTGACCCGCGACGGTTATATCGTCGAGCCGGGCATCAACGTGCCGACCAATGCGACCTCGGTCAGCATCAACGCGCAAGGCACGGTCGAGGCCATGATCCCGGGCCAGACGGCGCCGCAGCAGCTCGGCCAGATCCAGCTCACGCGCTTCGTCAACAAGGTCGGCCTGGAATCGATCGGCGACAACCTGTTCATCGAGACAGCGGCCTCGGGCCAGCCGATCGACGGCTTCGGCGGCGGCGAGGGCTTCGGCACGCTGCAGCAGAACTATCTCGAAGAAGGCAATGTGCAGGCGGTGACCGAGCTCACCTCGCTGATCGCCGCCCAACGCGCCTACGAGATGAACTCGAAGGTGATCTCGGCCGCCGACAGCATGATGTCGTCGACCACGCAGATGTTCCGCGGGTGAGGAGGGCAGGAATGATGATCCGCTCCATCCTTCTCGCCGCCTCGGTCGCTGCCGCCGCCCTGATGGCGGGCGGTGCCGGCGCCGCCCAGCCGGGCAAGGGCAAGCATCCGCAGGTCGCGACGGCCGCCGTGGCCGCCCCGCCGGTTGCCGCGCCTGTGCCGGTCGCCGTGCCCGTGCCGAAGCTGCAGCTCAACCCGGAAATCTATCTCTCGCGCGATCTGGTCACCTATGGCGACCTGATCGCGGGGCTCTCCGGTGAGGTCGCCCAGATGGCAGCCTTCCGGGCCCCGGCGCTCGGCGAGACGGGCACGATCCAGGTCGCCCGCATTGTCGAGGCGGCACGCGCCGCCGGCATCGTGCGCGAGGCGGGCGAGCTGGAAAGCCAGGGCTTCGCCCAGGTGGTGGTGACGCGCGCGTCGCGCCGCATCGCCGCCGCCGACATCGAGGCGGCGGTGAAGCGCGGCCTGCAGGAGCGCTATGGCGTCGATGCGCGCATGCTGGCCCTGTCGATCGACGGCGGCGCGCCCGCCTTGTCGATCGAACCCGAGCTGCCGGGAGACCTTGCGGTGGTGGACCTCGCCTTCGATGCCCGCGCCCGGCGGATCGCGGCCCGGCTCGCGGTGCCCGGCAGCGCCACGATGAGGCTGACCCCGCTGCGGATCACCGGCCAGCTGGTCGAAACGGTCGAGGTGGTGGTGCCCCGGCGCGCGGTCGCGCGCGGCGAGACGCTGACCGCCGCCGACGTGACGGTGGAGCGGCGCCCGCGCGACGGGCAGGGCGCCGATCTCGTCAGCGATTCCCGCGCCGCGATCGACAAGGTCGCCAAGCGCACGCTGATGGCCGGCGTCCCGCTGCGCAATGGCGACGTCCAGCGCGAGGAGATCGTCGCCAAGGGCGAGCTCGTCACCATCGTCTACGAGGCGCCGGGCATCCTCATCACCATGCGCGGCCGGGTGAACGAATCCGGTGCGATGGGCGATGTCGTCTCCGTCACCAATCCCCAATCCAAGCGCGTGCTGCAGGCCACGATCACCGGCCCGGGCCGCGTCTCCGTCAAGCCGGCCATCGGCCGCATCGCCAGCGCCCAGTGAGTCCCGCCATGCGTCACCCCTCGCGCCGTCTCGCCCAACTGTCCTGCCTGCTGCTGATGACCGTCTCGCTCGGCGCCTGCGGCGTCGGGGACCGGCTCGCCAATGTCGGCCAGGCGCCGAACCTCTCCGCCATCGAGGACCCCACCGCGGCCAAGGGCTACAAGCCCGTTCAGATGCCGATGCCGGCGGTGGAGCATGCCTCCTACGCCCCCAATTCGCTCTGGCGCACCGGCTCGCGCGCCTTCTTCAAGGACCAACGGGCGCGCAATGTCGGCGATCTCGTCACCGTCAAGGTGAAGGTCACGGACAAGGCGCAGCTCAACAACTCGACCCAGCGCTCGCGGAAGAACGCCGAGGATGCCGGGGCGGCCAACCTTTTCGGCTTCGAGAACAAGGTCGACAAGTTCCTGCCCGACGGCGCCAAGGCCTCCTCGCTGCTGAAGCTCGATTCCGATTCCTCCAGCGCCGGCACCGGCTCGATCAACCGGTCGGAGACCCTGACGACCAGCGTTGCCGCCGTGGTCACGCAGAACCTGCCCAACGGCAATCTGGTGATCGAGGGCAAGCAGGAAATCCGCGTCAATTTCGAGGTGCGCGAGCTCATCGTCGCCGGCGTGATCCGGCCGGAGGACATCGAAAGCGACAACACCATCGACTCGACCAAGATCGCCCAAGCCCGCATCGCCTATGGCGGCCGCGGCCAGATCACCGATGTCCAGCAGCCCCGCTATGGCCAGCAGGTGATGGACATCCTGCTGCCCTTCTAGTCCGTCCGACCGTCCCTCCGCTCCGGCGGCCGTCTGAAACAGCTTTCTGTGCTTCCGGTGCTCACGGACATCAGTCCGCTGCGCTCCGGTTCTCGAAAGCCGCTCCAGCCGACTCACCGGAACGAAGGGCCGACCGAACGGCTGACGCCCATCTCTTCCGGCCGGCGCGGGACGCTCCCCCTCGTCACCCGCGCCGAACCGGCCGGCGGTCTCTCCCGAGCCGCCATTCGAGAAGCATGATCCTGAAAACGGGCTCCCGCTTTTCCGGATCATGCTTGCCCCGCCGCCCGCCACGCTCCCCAAGCTTTCACGGCAGGCGGCCAGAAGCCCCGCGTTCTCCCGACGCGGGGCTTTTTCGTCGTCTTCCCGCCATGATGCTCCCGCAGGCGATGCAGCGTGAATGCGCGCCAGCCATCTTGTCCTCGGCAGCTGAAAGCGGTTCTTCTTTAAGCGGTTCTTCTTCAAGCGGCGGCAGTTCGGCCAGGAGTTCGGCGCGTGGCGCGGTCAGGTCCAAGGCGATTGCTCCGGCGTTCCCACGCACTCGTGGCGCGACGGCGCTACTGGCGGCAGCGCCTCGTCTTCTGGGCGGGCGCGCTGGCCATCGGGATCGTCAGTGCCGGTTTCGCGAAGCTGGCCGACGAAGCCCAGAACCTGTTCGCCCTGATCGGCGATGCGCAGGGACCGCTGCGCTTCGCGCCGCTGCTGGTCACGCCCCTCGGTTTTGCGCTCTGCGCCTTCCTCGCGGCCCGCTACGTTTCCGGATCGCAGGGCAGCGGCATTCCACAGGCCATTGCGGCGCGCCATCTGCGCGAGGACGAGGATCGCTCACGCTTCCTGTCGCTTCGTATCGCCGTCGGCAAGATCGTCCTGACGATCGCCGGGCTGATGTGCGGCGCGTCGATCGGCCGCGAGGGGCCGACCGTGCAGGTCGGCGCCTCGATCATGCTGCAAGCGGCTCGCTGGGGCGGGATGGTGCAGGCGCGCGGGCTCATTCTGGCCGGATCCGCAGCCGGCATCGCGGCGGCCTTCAACACGCCGCTTGCCGGGATCGTCTTCGCGATCGAGGAGATGAGCCGCAGCTATCAGGCCCGCGCCAACGGCATCGTGCTGTCGGCGGTCATCATCGCCGGGCTGGCCTCTCTCGCCATGGTGGGCAACTACACCTATTTCGGAGTCACCGGCGCGACGGCGGAACTGCGGCGCGACGGCTTGCTGATCCTGGCCTGCGGTATCGGCGGCGGAGCGCTGGGCGCCTGCTTCAGCAGCGCGACGATCGCGCTCATTCGACGCATCCGGCGGGTGAAGGCCGGCACGCCGATGCGCCGAGCGGTCGGCTTCGCCTTCGCCGCCGGCCTGATCGTCGCGGTTCTCGGCATCGCGAGCGAAAGCACGAGCTTCGGGACCGGCTACGGCCAGGCGCGCAGCGCGATCGAGGGCACGCCGCTGCCACCCTTCTTCTTCATCGGCAAATTCTTGGCGAGCCTGGCCTCCTCCGTCGCGGGGATACCCGGCGGATTGTTCGCGCCTTCGCTTTCGGTCGGGGCCGGACTGGGCAGCACGCTCGGCCAGCTGCTCGGATCGCCGATCGGCCTCGCGGCGCTGCTGGGGATGGCCGGTTATTTCTCGGGGGTCGTCCAGGCGCCGATGACCGCCTTCGTCATCATCCTCGAGATGACCGGAAATCACGACAACGTCACGGCGCTCATGGCGGTGTCCGTGCTCGGTTTCGGCACCGCGCGGCTGATCTCGCGCGAGCCGCTCTATCACGCCCTGTCGCGACTGTTCATGGCCGATGCGCTGAGGCTGCGGCGCCAGCACGCGGCCGAGAGCGATGCCGCCGCGCGCGGCTGACGGGCGCGCCGCCCGAACAATACGGGATCCGCCTGCGCGGCCGGGCTTCGCTCAATCGTCGCGGAAGACGCGCTCGTTGCGCTCGTGGCGCTCCTGCGCTTCCAGGGAGAGGGTCGCGATCGGGCGGGCTTCGAGGCGCTTCAGCGAGATCGGCTCGCCGGTTTCCTCGCAATAGCCGTAGGAGCCATCGTCGATGCGGGCGATGGCGGCGTCGATCTTGGCGATGAGCTTGCGCTGGCGGTCGCGGGCGCGCAGCTCGATGGCGCGGTCGGTCTCGGAGGAGGCTCGATCGGCGATGTCGGGGTGGTTCTCGCTCTCCTTCTGCAGGGTCACGAGGGTTTCCTTCGCCTCCTTCAGGATCTCGTCCTTCCAGGCGATGAGCTTGCCGCGGAAATATTCGCGCTGACGCTCGTTCATGAACGGCTCGTCGTCAGCCGGCTTGTATTCCGCATCGAGAATGATCTGCTTCGACATGGCGCTCTCTTGCGTTGCCGGCTTACGCGCCCTGCGGCCTTGCCGAAGAGGGTGAGCCGATTTGGCGCCCTTATAGCGATGCGTCTCAACCGGAACAATCGGTTCCGTGGCTCCGGCGACGCTTCTGAACAAGGCTTTGAAAATCGGCTGTTTTCGGGCCTCTGCGGGGGGTGCGCGCCTCAGCGGACGACGTCGCGCAGGGCCTGGGCGATCCGCTCCTCCATCAGCCGGGCGAGGGGCTGGCGATAATGACCGTGGTCGAAAAACAGATTCGGGTCGTGCAACTCCGGCCCGTCCGTGCGGCCGTCGATCAGGACCGTCAGGGGGCGGCGCCGCGCCAGCCCCGCGAAGGCTTCGCGGCAGGCCGTGTCGGCGGCTTCGTCGGCGCTGCCGGGGCGGGGCAGGGCCGTGGCGTAGACGGGCGGGCGCACGAGTAGCAGTGCGGTGCCCGGCGCTGCCCCCATCGCCGCTTCGAGGTCCGTCGCGGCCGGAAAGGGGCCGTGGCGATTGCCCCCGCCGGTCTCGGCGGGCTGGGAGAGTTCCGCCTGACGCTGAGGCCGCTCGGGATGGGCGCGGCCGTCGTCATAGTCCCAATAGCCGTCCGGGCGGGCGCGCTCGGCACCCGGAGAGCTCTGATATGCGAGATGGCGCAGGAGTTCCTCGCCCAAGTCGTAGCGCATCAGGCCGGCGAGATACTCCGCCGGGCTGCGGCTGAGCAGCCAGAAGGGAAAGGGGCGCTCGTCTTTCGGCTTCAAATCGGCGGCGCACCAGCGCGGGTCGATCCCGACGATGACCGCGCGCGCCGCCGAGCCGGGATGGTGGCGCAGGAACCAGTCGAGCGTGGCGAGCGCCTCGCGCGGGCCGGAGCCCGGCGCGATCAGCGAGACGAAGGGGATGCCCGTCGCCGCCCGCAGCCTCTCGGGCGAGACGAGCTGGATATGGGAGTTGCCAAGGATCGCGCCCTGGAATTGCGCATCGCGCCCCCGGCTGGCGAGCGCGGTGCGCGGGCCTTGCGGGCGAATCCCCTCCTTCAGCCGCAGGGGCGAGCGGCCGGTGTCGTAGGGGTCGATCAGGAAGGCGCAGCCGAGGAACGCCGTCGCCAGCAGCGCGGCGGTTCCCGCCAGCGTTGCGGCGAAGCTCTTCCAGCGCGCGGAGGCCACCGGCGGAGCCTCAGAACTGGAAGTAGATGAACTCATAATTGGCGTCTTCGCCGATCTTGAGCAGGATGATGACGAGCAGCAGGCCGAGCAGGACGGCGAGCCAGCGGGCCGGCGGCAGGCGGTGGACCAGTGCCCAGGCGGTCGGCCCGATGATGGCGAAGGCCGCGGCCGGCACCAGTGCGCGCCATTTGAAGCCGGTGCCGATGCCGCCGAGGCCGATGAGCCCCTTGTAGATCGCCAGCGCCGCCTCGAAGCTCGTGGCGCGGAACAGCACCCAGCACAGCGCGACGAAGACGAAGGTCAGGAGCCAGCCGAGCGGGGCCGGCATCGGCCAGCCGGCCCGACGCCAGAACAGCGCGACGATCAGCGCCAGACCATGGGCCACGCCCCAGGCAACGAAGGTGAGGCCGGCGCCGTGCCAGAGGCCGCCCAGCGCCATGGTAGCGAAGAGCGCCCAGACCTGGCGCGGCAAACCGTGGCGCGAGCCGCCGAGCGCGATGTAGAGGTAATCACGCAGGAAGCGCGAGAGCGTCATGTGCCAGCGCCGCCAGAAATCCTGGATCGAGAGCGAGCGATAGGGCGCCTCGAAATTCTGTGGCAGCACGATGCCGAAGAGTAGCGCCAAACCGAGCGCCATGTCGGTGTAGCCAGAGAAATCGAAATAGATCTGGAAGGTGAAGGCGAGCGTGCCCTGCCAGGCCTCGACCAGGCTGATCGCCTTGCCGGAAGCGGCGGCGGCGAAGACCGGATTGGCGTATTCGGCCAGCGGATCGCCGATCAGGACCTTCTTGGCGAGGCCGAAGGTCAGCAGCATCAGCCCGCGCCCGAAGCGCTCCGCCGCGTCCGGCCGCTGATAGGGCCGCTCGTCGAACTGGTGCATGATCTCGCGCCAGCGCACGAGCGGGCCGGCCAGCACCTGCGGGAAGAAGGCGATGTAGAGCGCATAGCGGACGAGATCGAAGCGCGGCGCCTGGCCCCGCCTCAGATCCGTCAGATACATGATGTGGTGGAAGGTGAAGAAGGAGATGCCGAGCGGTAGCGCGAGTTCCAGCTTCGGCGCCGGCAAACCCGGAATCATTCCAGCCAGATCGGCGAAGAAGTTGAAGTATTTGAACAGCGCCAGCACGGCCAGATTGGCAATGATGGCGAGGCTGATCAGCGCCCCGGCCTTCGTCTTGTGGAAGGCCTCGGCGATCAGCCAGTTCAGCCCGATCGAGAGCGCCAGCAGCGGCAGGAAGCGCCAGTCCCACCAGCCATAGAAGGCGAAGGACAGCACGACCAGCACAGGCAGCCGCCAGGCCGGCGCATAGCGTTCGGCGCCCCCGTGGAGCGCCAGCGACAGCGGCAGGAAGGCGAGCAGGAAAACGAAGGAGTTGAAGAGCATGAGGCTGGGCAGGCGGCGGGAATGGCTGCCGGCTTAGCGGATTATCGGCGGGGAGTCATGTTTGCCGCCCGGTTGCGTCACCTCTTCATCCCGGACGCAGCGTAGCGGAGATCCGGGATCCATCGTCGGGCGCGGCGCTCTTCGATGGATCCCGGGGCAAGCCCGGGATGACGCGGTGATTGCTGTGCGAAATCTCCGACTCAAAGCGGAATATTGTCGTGCTTCCTCCACGGACGCTCGACGCTCTTGGTCCTGAGCATGGCCAGCGCTCTCGCGATGCGCTTGCGGGTGCCGTGGGGCATGATGACCTCGTCGATATAGCCGCGTTCGGCCGCGACGAAGGGGGACATGAAGCGGTCTTCGTATTCCTTGGTCTGGCGGGCGATGGTCTCGGCGTCGCCCCCGCGGAAGATGATCTCAACCGCGCCCTTGGCGCCCATCACCGCGATCTGGGCCGAGGGCCAGGCATAGTTGACGTCGGCGCCCACATGTTTCGAGGCCATCACGTCATAGGCGCCGCCGAAGGCCTTGCGGGTGATCACGGTGACCAGCGGCACGGTGCATTCCGAATAGGCGAAGAGCAGCTTGGCGCCGTGCTTGATCAGCCCGCCATATTCCTGCGCCGTGCCGGGCAGGAAGCCGGGCACGTCGACGAAGGTGACGATCGGGATCTCGAAGGCGTCGCAATAGCGCACGAAGCGGGCGGCCTTG